>JANYBG010000081.1 GCA_025360865.1 Pseudomonadota bacterium
TTCGTCCGGATCGCTCGAGAGGTTGCGGCGCAACGCGCGGGCTGTCGTCTGATCGGAGCCGGGCGCCCTGCCCAGTCCCAGGTCGATGCGGCCCGGGAAGAGCGCTTCGAGCGTGCCGAACTGCTCGGCGACGACCAGCGGTGAGTGGTTCGGCAGCATGATGCCGCCGGAGCCGACGCGGATGGTCGAGGTGCCCGCGGCGACGTGGCCGATGACCACAGACGTCGCCGCGCTCGCGATGCCGGGCATGCTGTGGTGCTCGGCGAGCCAGAAGCGGCGGTAGCCCCACACTTCGGCTTTGCGTGCCAGGTCAAGCGTGTTGCGCAGCGCGTGCGCAACATCGCTCCCCATTGGCACGGGCGACAGGTCGAGGATCGAGTACGGGATCATGGCGGCGCAGGTCCGGCGGTGAGGGATGCGAGCATTTAAGCCCACCAGCGGCCGAATTCCATCCGCCGGCAGGGTACTTGCGCAACGGCGACGCCACGCGGCAGGTCGGCCGGCCCTCTCAGCTGGGACTTAGCATCACCCCGGGACGGGAGGCGGTCGCCTGCCCATCGCGGACTCCGCGTCAGATGTCCCAACTGGAAGATCCCCCATTGGGGTGCGCCGCATCGCGCACATCCCATCGCCAGTGAGTCGGTCGGCGCCCTTCGATTAGCGAAGGTGTCGGGCCCTCCCGGGCACGGCCGGTCATGATTTAGTCGCGACGCCAAAGGAAGCCGGCGCCATTGGGTGGATGTGGCCCCGTCCAACCCGCCTAATCAAAGCAGGTGACGCCACCGGGTGGGGCATGGGTGGCGCGCCCCCGGGCGCGAGCGCGCGGATGTTCCGGTGCGACCGCGGCGTGGATTCAAGGAGGATGCCGCTCCTCAGCCAGTCACTCCTCCAACCCGGATCGCGAACGCTCAGCGTACGACCGGCACGCGCCGGGGTCGATGAACGCGCTCGGATCGAACCCGTCAGCGCGCCGCCGCAGGCGCACCAGGGCATCGGACGCCTCAGGATGCGGGGTGAGCAGGATGTCGCAGGGGAGCGAGTTTAGGATCGTGAAACTCCGCGCGAAGTCCGCCAGAACCGACGGGTAGGTCGTGTTGTCGGTGAACCGGAACGCCGGGGCTGACACCGCGCTTAGGCTGTCCGCGTAGACGCTGCTCACGCAGCGGGACAGCTCGCAGGACATCCAGGTCCCGCTCGTGCCCCCAACCGTGTGCCCCGGGGTGAAATGCGCCGTGAATCTCAGTTTACCCACCGCGAGGACCTCGCCGTCGCTGATGACGCGCACATGCGCAACGGGGTCGGGACCGCGGAGCAGGCTTGCGAACTGCGGATCATCCGGGCCCGATCGGCCCTGCGTGAGAACCTTCGCGCTGGATGGGCCCGCCGCGACCTCCGCGCCGCTCAGTCGCTGGATCGCCGCGATGCCACCGGCATGGTCGAAGTGCGCGTGCGAATTGAGAATCAGGTGAATGTCCTCCACCTTGAACCCCAGGGCGCGGATATTCCCGATCAGCTGTGGCGTCGCCTCGCGCACCGCGCCGTCGATCAGCACGTGACCGGCGTCCGAGGTGATCAGTATCGCGCCCAATTCCCGGGTCCCGACATAGTAGGTGTTGCCGTAGACCCTGAAGGGCTTCTGGCTCACGGTCCACTCGGCGCATCTCGGGCACTCGTCCGACGCGGCCGCCTCGGACTCCGCGTGGACCCATCCCCCTCCCGCCGCGATCGACGCGGTCACGGCCACCCACGCCAGACGGCGCCGCCTGCCTCGCAACAGGCCTGTCATTGCGCGCTCCGCGCGCTCCAGGCGGCCACATCGCGTGCCTGGATCATCCCGTACATGCGCGGGGCGCCGCGTTGATGGTTCGCGGTTCACTTGATAGACCAAAAGTCCTCCCCCGGCGTCGGTGTTCATCGGACAGGGACCGCGCGCTCCGGTAGGCTCCCGGTACTCACGCGCCGCGGCGGGCGGCGTCTGAGAATCGGCGGCCGCGGAGAGAGTCCCCTCGTCAATGGAAGCCAAGTCCTACCGTAATTTCGCGGACCTTCAGAGGCATTGCAAGCGGGGGCGCGACTTCGAGATCCTGATCAGCCGCCGTCCGTCGTCGCGGGTCGCCATCGTGGCGCCTCACGCCGGCCGCATAGAGCAAGGCACCTCCGGGATCGCCCGCGCGATCGCGGGCGACGACCTCAATCTGTATCTGCTCGAGGGCACGATGCGGTTTCACAACTACGAGGCGCTGCACCTGACAAGCCATCGATTTGATGAGCCTGAATGCCTGGCGCTCGTGGCGACGTGCTGGGTGGTCGTCACCGTGCACGGATGCAAGGGCGAGCAGGACAAGGTTCTCATCGGCGGGCTCGACCAGGACCTCAAGGAGCGCCTGTCAGCCTCATTCGACGGGGCCGGGATCGCACAGCAGCTGGAGCATCACGGATTTCCGGCTACGGATCCCAACAACATCTGCAACCGCGGAGCTTCACGCAAGGGAGCCCAGCTTGAGATCTCAGGATCGCTGCGCCGGTCCCAGTTCAGGCAGGCGCTGACGGAGTCGGTGCGGGCGGCGATCCGGGCGAACGAGTCGGCCATCGAGCGCTGACAAGCGCGATTTCGCGGACGTGCCCGCAAGCCGCCTTGTCGCGCGTTCCTTGGGCGGCCTGATGGGCGTCCTCGCTTCGGTTTGGCTTTGGTGGTCCGGCGCCGATCACAAGCACTTTGGTGGTGAGCGGTGCGTTGGGTTGCAGCGGGGAAGTAGCCGCCGGGGAGGCGCACTTGAGCCGCGAGACACAGCCCGGCTAGACTGCTGGGTGCTCGCCGGAGTTGGCTTGCTGGACGCGGATCAATCGCGGCGGGTTTTCAAGGATTAATCGGTATGGGCTTGGCACCACCCTCGTGCTTACAGCGCCTCCAGTGTGAGCGCACCCGACGCGTGGCCCTGGACGGGCCCGTGATCTCTCATTCTGGCCGACAGATCGTGCTCGGCGGGCCGCGGCGGTAACTCTTCCGGAGGCTGGTCACACAGGCGGTCACCCTCCAGTCCGTAGCCCGCTACTGGATGAGTGATCAATGCCTACCAAATCCTCGGTCATCGATGCGTTCACGAAAGCCCACCCCCAGGCAAGGTTCCTGGATGTGCTTCTGCCTGACCTCGCCGCGACATTGCGGGGCAAGCGGCTGAGGATTGACGCGCTCGGGAGCGTCTACACCGGAGGCTTCCGGCTTCCGGGCTCCATGTTCGCCCTCGATGTGCGCGGCAACACGATTGAGGCGACCGGCCTGGGCTTCGACGATGGGGACGCTGACCGTCCGTGCCTGCCTGTCGAGGGCTCGCTCGTGGATGTGCCATGGATGAGCGAGGGAGTTGCCCAGATTCAGGTCAGCATGACCGAGCCGGATGGGCTGCCATTTTTCGGTGACCCGCGCCACGTGCTCGCGAGGGTGGTGGAACACCTGGCGGCGCTGGGCTTCACCCCCATGGTCGCGCTTGAAATCGAATTCTACGTCGTCGATGGCCGCAGGACGGAACACGGCGGCATCCGCCCGGGCCGGCTGACCGGCGACGCACCGGAGCAGCCCGGCAAGCAGGTCAACTCCATGGCGCGGATTGAGGAACTCTCCCCGATCCTCGCGGAAATCAGCCGCGCCTGCGAGATACAGAGCGTCCCGGCCACCAGCACGCTGGCCGAGAGCGGCCCCGGGCAATACGAGGTGAACCTGCGCCATGTCGCGGATGCGTGCCTCGCCTGCGACCACGTGATCAGGCTCAGGCGGATCGTGCAGGGTGTCTTCCTGAAGCACGGCCTGCGCGCGACCTTCATGGCCAAGCCGTACGCCGAGCAGCCAGGCAGCGGGACTCACATCCACGTCAGCCTGCTCAGGCCAGACGCGAGCAATGCTTTCGCGTCCGAGAGCCTGGAGCCCAACGAGCTTCTGCGGCACGCGATCGGCGGGCTGGCGCGCTCGATGGCGGACTCGATGCTGCTTTTCGCCCCCACCGTTAACTCCTACAAGCGCATTCGGCCCGAGTGCTACGTCCCTGTCGCGCCCACCTGGGGACTCAACAATCGCGGCGTGGCGCTGCGCATACCCGCGGACTCCGCGCAGAACCGCCGCGTCGAACATCGGGTCGCGGGCGCGGACGTGAACCCCTACCTGCTGACCGCGGCCGTGCTCGCCGGCATCCACCACGGGATCACTGAACGCCTCGAGCCGGGGCCCCCTGTGAGCGGAAACGCCTATGGGGATGACACGGTGCTGCTGCCCTCCAGCTGGGAAAGGGCCGTTTCAGGATTCGAGGACAGCGCGTTCGTGGCGAAGTACCTCGGTTCGAACTTCCAGCGCCTCTTCGCCACCACGCGGCGCGCCGAGTTCCGCGCCTTCTCCAACCAGATCTCCTCGCTGGAATACGACTGGTATCTCGGCACAGGCTAGGCGGTTAACGCGACCGCAATCACCCGTGATCGCGTATTGAGCGCGCGTCACACACGGCTCCATAGACTGGGAAGCTACTCATGAGTGTATCGATCACACCCCGGACAACCGCGGCATGGCAGGCCGCCGACACGCGGCACTACCTGCACCCCTTCACCGACTTCAAGCAGCTCGCGAATGAGGGGGCTCGCATCATCGTGCGGGCGGACGGCGTGTACCTTCACGACTCGGAGGGGAACCAGATTCTGGACGGCATGTCCGGGCTGTGGTGCGTGAACGTGGGGTATGGTCGCCGTGAACTCGCGGACGCCGCCTACCAGCAAATGCTTGAACTGCCGTACTACAACAGCTTTTTCAAGAGCTCACACCCGCCGGCGATCGAACTGGCCACCCTGCTCGCGCAGGTGTCCCCACCCCAGTTCAGCCGGGTGTTCTACACCGGGTCCGGTTCTGAGGCTAACGACACCATCGTACGAATGGTGCGTCGGTACTGGGACATCAAGGGCGAGCCCTCCCGGCGAATCATCATCAGCCGGGAGAACGCGTATCACGGCAGCACGATGGCGGGGGCAAGCCTTGGCGGCATGAAGTCGATGCATGCGCAGGGCGGCCTGCCCATTCCCGGCATCACTCACATCGAACAGCCTCATTGGTTTGAGAACGGCGGCGATCTCCCGCGTGACGAATATGGTCTTCACGCCGCGCGGCGCCTCGAGGCGAGGATCGAGGAGGTCGGACCGGGAAATGTCGGCGCCTTCATCGGGGAGCCGATCCAGGGAGCCGGGGGCGTGATCATCCCGCCAGACACCTACTGGCCCGAGATCCAGCGGATCTGCGACCGCTACGGAATCCTCCTCGTCGCCGACGAGGTGATCTGCGGATTCGGTCGGCTCGGCCATTGGTTTGGCAGCACGGCTTTCGGTTTCCGGCCCGACCTGATGTCGATGGCCAAGGGAATAACCTCCGGGTACCAACCTCTGGGTGGCGTCATGGTCAGTGACAAGGTCGCTGAAGTCCTGGTCGATCAGGGAGGCGAGTTTCACCATGGCTATACCTACTCAGGTCACCCGGTCGCGTGCGCGGTCGCCGCGCGCAACATCCGCATCCTGATCGATGAGGGCATCGTCGAGCGTGTCCGGGCGGACACGGGACCCTACCTGCAACAGCGCTGGCGCGAGCTTGCGGCGCACCCGCTGGTCGGTGAGGCGCGCGGAATGGGGTTCATCGGCGCGCTGGAACTGGTCGCCGACAAGGCCACCCGCCGCTTCCGCCCGGACCGCGGAGCGACCGGGCTGATTTGTCGGGATCATTGCTTCGCGAATGGACTCGTCATGCGTGCCGTCCAGGACACCATGATAATCGCCCCGCCGCTGATCATGGAGCGGTCGCACATTGATGAACTCATCGAGAAGGCCTGGCGCTGCCTCGACCTGACCGCCCGGGATTTAGGCGCGCGGTAGTGCGCGTCGCCGCGCGGTCAATGCGCGCCCAGCAGGCGTTCGCTGAGTTCCCAGAGCCGCTCGGGCGCGCCCGCCTCGCGCGCCGAGGAAGCCGCGCGGGTGGCGCGGCGGTCCTGGAAGTATTCCCCGCGCCGACCCGCGAGGCCTGGGTCGCAGGCCAGATAGAGGCCAGTTTCAGCCCCGCGCTCCGGCGTGCGCGCGAACGGTCGCACCAGCGCAAGAGCGAGCGCGCCCAGCAGGCCGTTGTTCGCGCCCAGCTGAGTACCCACCCAGCCGGGATGGAAGGCATTGGAAGTGCACGCGGTCCCGGACAGGCGCGCACCGAGGGCTTGATTGAACAGCATCGTGGCGAGCTTGCTCGCGGCGTAGGCCGGGAACATGCGGTAGCGACGCCGCGCCCAGTTGAAGTCCTCGAAGTCGAAGCGCGGCACGAACGCATGCGCGCCTGATGATGTATGCACGATCCTGCCCTGCTCCGCGGCGGAAAGCCGGGGCAGCAGTCGGGTCGTCAGCGAGAAGTGCGCGAGGTGATTGACGGCGAACATCTCTTAGAACCCGTCGCCGGTTTCCCGCCGCTTCTGATTGAAGACGCCGGCGTTGTTGACCAAGACATCCAGACGAGGCACGAGCGAGCTCACACGATCCGCGGCTCGCGCCACCGAGCTGAGCGAGGCCAAGTCGACCTGGACGACAACGGGCACGTCGTTCTCGCGCGCGAGTTCACTTGCCAGGGCATTTCCCGCCGATTCGTCGCGGCACAGCAGAATGAGGCGCGCGCCGCGAGCGGCCAGCGCCGCGGCAAGGGCCCGGCCGATACCGTGCGTGGGCCCGGTGATCGCGCACACTTTTCCCGTCATCGTGGTCTCGGCACTCGCCATGCATCCTCCCGGATCCGTAACACCGCGCGGCTTTGGAATGGTGACCACGGTTGGCTCGTGGCGCGTTCGCCAAAGCTACCGCGTTTCAGGATCCGCTCTCCGGGTACTTGGCAGGCGTTCGTTTCGCGGGGCGCCTGTGGGACCTCACGGTCATATGGCCGAGAAGGTTAAATGGCCCAGCCGCCGCCGCGGCATTACTTGTCGCGAGTTCCTGACACCTGAGGGCGTCAACGACCCGGCGCCACTCGCGTTGACCGAGGAGGAACGCGGGCGAACCTCAAGCCCGCCATGGTCACAGGGAACAACCCGCTGATGATGCGCCAATCAGGATTACTTGCGCCGGGGCTGCTGCTGGCGGCACTGGCCGGGTGTGGTGGTGGCGGCGGGAGCGGCACCGGCCCCGGATCGGGCGGGCCGACCGTGACGATGACCGCGGCGGACACCGCGCGCCTGCTGGAGCAGGCCACGTTCGGTCCCACGCCGAGTGAGGTCACGCGGGTCTCCGTCCTGGGATTTGACGCTTACATCCTGGAGCAGATCGGCAAGCCTGCGACCGGCTATACGGGCTTCAGCTACGTACCGCACACGCCGCCGGCCGGCTGCAAATACGATCCGGCCGCACCCACGGGGCCAGCGAGCATCTGCGCGCGCGACAGTTATTCGCTCTACCAGGTCCAGCGGCAGTTCTTCGAGAACGCCCTCACCGGACAGGACCAGCTACGGCAGCGGGTGGCCTTCGCCCTTTCCCAGATATTCGTGGTATCCGGCACGGAAATCTACGAGGCCTATGGCATGGCCGCCTACCAGAATCTCCTGCTCAACGACGCTTTCGTGAACTTCCGGCAGCTGATGGAGGATGTGACCCTGAGCCCGGTGATGGGGCACTACCTCAATATGGCGAACAATGCCAAGGCGGACCCGGCCAACGGCACCCTGCCGAACGAGAACTACGCGCGCGAGCTGATGCAGCTGTTCTCCATCGGCCTCAACAAGCTCAACGCGGATGGCTCGCCGACGCTGGATGCCAGCAATCAGCCCCAGCCCACGTACGACCCGTCGGTCATCCAGGGCTTCGCCGCGGTTTTCACCGGGTGGACCAATCCGCCACTGAACGGGAGCGCAGTGCAGTTCAACGACCCGATCAATTATCAGGGCGTCATGCCCTCGGTGGCGAGCGCGCACGACGCCGGTTCGAAGCTGCTGCTCAACGCTGTCACAGCGCCAGCCGGGCAGACTCCCGAAGCGGACCTGAAGTTGGCGCTGGACACGATCTTCAACCACCCCAACGTCGGTCCGTTCATCGGCAAGCAGCTCATCCAGCACCTGGTCACGAGCAATCCCAGCCCGGCCTACGTCGCGCGCGTGGCGGCCGTCTTCGCCGACAACGGCCAGGGAGTGCGTGGGGATCTCGCCGCGGTCGTCAAGGCGATCCTCGGCGATCCTGAGGCCCGGGGCGATGCCCCGGCTGATCCGAACTCGGGGCACCTGCGTGAGCCCGCCCTTTTCATCACCACCGCGATGCGCGCCCTGGGTGGCCAGTCGGATGGGGTTTACCTCAGATCACAGTCAAGCGCGATGGGGCAGACCCTATTCACACCACCCACGGTTTTCAATTACTACCCGCCGGGTTATCAACTGCCGGGCACCACGTCGCTGGCACCGGAGTTCTTCATCCAGAACGCCGCGACGGCCCTGGCTCGGGCCAACTTCATGAACCAACTCATCTTCAACGGCGGCGCCACCGCGGACCCTACCGTGAGTGGTGGCACCGGCACCACGCTAAACCTCGCGGCCCTTGTGAGCACGCCAGCGGTCGCGTCCGATGCGCTGGTGGATCAGCTCAATACGCGCCTGATGCACGGGGGCCTCAGCGGCGGCGCACATGCGGCGATCGTGACGGCGGTGGATGCGGCACCGACCAGCGATCCCCTGGGACCGGTCAAGGCGGCGGTCTACCTGATCACCACCTCGCCCCAGTTCCAAGTGGAGCACTGACATGGACCGCAGAAAATTCCTCAGTCACGCGGGGGCGATCGGTGCGGGGGCGGCGCTCGCCCAGCTGGGCGCACTCACCGCCCGCGCGCAGAGCGCGGCGGACTACAAGGCGCTGGTCTGCATCTTCATGTACGGCGGCAACGACGGCAACAACACGATCGTGCCGATCGACACGACGGGCTACGCGGACTACGCCGCGGCACGCGGTGCGATCGCGCTGCCGCAGGCAAGCTTGCTGCCGCTGGTGGATCCCAGCGGCACCGCCTCCTTCGGGCTTCATCCGGCGCTGGGCGGCACCGCGGGCTTCCAGGCCCTGTGGGACGCCAAGAACCTCGCGGTAGTCGCCAACGTGGGCACCCTCGTCAGCCCGCTGACGAAGGCGCAATACCTGGCGGCCTCCTCGGCGAAGCCGCAGAGCCTGTTCTCGCACATTGACCAGCAACTGCAGTGGCAGGCCTCGCTGTCGAACGCGCCCTCCAACACCGGCTGGGGCGGCCGCCTCGCCGATCAGCTCGCAAGCCTGAACACCGGCTCGGTGGTTCCCGCCGCCATCAGCACGGCGGGCAACAATCTCTTCCTCACCGGTGGCGCGACCCGCTCGCTCACGATCCCGACGAGCGGCTCATTCGGATTGGGCGGATTCGACAGCTCCACCGCCGCAGTCGCGCGCCTGACCGCGCTCAAGGCCCTGCTGGGGATCGACAGCGGCACGGACCTGCTGGACGCGGCGCAGAACGTCATGACCGGCTCGATCGCCAGCAGCGCCGTGCTCAACCCGATTCTCAAGGACACGACGAGCACAGCGAGTACCTATTTCTCGGGGCTGACCACGAGCATCGCCAACCAGCTGCGCGCCGTGGCGAAGGTCATCGAGGCCCGCGGCGCCATCAGCGCGAACCGGCAGGTGTTTCTGGTGAACCTCGGATCCTTTGACACGCACACCGGCGAATTGGCCACCCAGAACACCCTGTTCGGCGAGCTCGGACCAGCCGTCAAGGCGTTCCACGACGCGATGTCCGCCATTGGCGTCGGCGCCAATGTCACCTCCTTCACGTTGTCGGACTTCTCCCGTACCTATCAGTCCAATACCGGCGGCGGCACGGATCACGGCTGGGGAAGCAATCACTTCGTGGCCGGAGGGGCCGTGAAAGGCGGCACGATGTACGGTACCTGGCCGACGCTCGCGCTCGGTGGCCCGGATGACGCCGGCCAGGGGCGCTGGATCCCGACCACAGCGGTGGATCAGTACGCGGCGACGCTTGCCAGCTGGTTTGGAGTCACCGGCTCAGGCTTGGCTACGGTGCTGCCGAATCTTTCCGCGTTCGCCCCCGGGACGCTGGGGTTTGTGTGAGCATCCGGAGGCTAAGCGGGACCGGGCCTCAGGGACGCGCCGCTGCCTGAGATTCGTCCACGCCCCAGCCTAAACGGTCTGACAGCCGGCGCCGCGGATCGTGGCGCCCCTCGGGCCGGCGACCAGCGCACCCCGGCGCGCTGCCTCTGTCCTCATACCCAGAACTTCTTTGCGAACAACCGCCACATGCGTTGACACTGAACTCATCGCGGGCCCCTGCGCCTGGATCTGTTGAGCGTGCCTTTGAGGGCGCTCTCCGAGTTCTGGAACCGATCGCGCGGCGCAGTGGGTTACTTCACCGCTTAACTGCCTCCCTGCTTCGAGTGTCCGAGCGATCCGTGGCGCGGCGATTTCTGGGCTCCGTCACGCCCCCCTTCACTGAGGCCGGCAAGGTAATCGACGATGCGGTAGCGTCGTATGGAACAACAGGAGTCCTCATAGTGGCCAACTCGTCCGACTACATGCCCCCCAAGGTTTGGACATGGACCGCCGGCGGAGGTGGGAGATTCGCCAATATCAATCGGCCAACCGCCGGGGCGACGCGCGAGAAGGAGTTACCCGTGGGTCTTCACCCACTGCAGCTCTATTCACTGGCAACCCCGAATGGCGTCAAAGTCACCATCCTTCTGGAGGAGCTGCTCGCCCTTGGGCACAGCGGGGCTGAATACGATGCCTGGCTGATCAAAATCGGCGACGGCGAGCAGTTCGGTAGCGGCTTCGTGAATGCGAATCCGAACTCCAAGATTCCGGCCCTGGTTGATCGCAGCGGGCCGAAGCCCATCCGGGTCTTCGAGTCGGGGGCGATTCTGCTGTATCTCGCCGAGAAGTTCGGTGCCTTCCTCCCCACCGAGGCGGGCGCGCGCGCCGAATGTCTGTCGTGGCTGTTCTGGCAAGTGGGAAGCGCACCATACCTGGGCGGCGGCTTCGGCCACTTTTACGCCTATGCCCCGGCGAAGATCGAATATGCGATCGATCGATTCGCCATGGAAGCGAAGCGTCTTCTGGACGTGCTCGATCAACAGCTCGCGGCAAGCCCCTACGTCGCCGGCCCTGAATACACGATCGCCGATATGGCGGTATGGCCCTGGTACGGCGGCTTGGCGCAGGGGGCGCTATATGAGGCGGCTGACTTTCTCTCGGTTCAGCAGTATCGGAACGTTCAACGCTGGGCCTCCGCCATTGGCGAGCGCCCCGCCGTCGCGCGAGGCCGGATGGTCAACCGCGTTTTCGGCGAGCCCTCAAGTCAGTTGCACGAGCGACATACCGCCGCGGATTTCGAAACCAAGACACAGGACAAGGTCGCCACAAGGGACTAACCGCGCACCGACGAGGTCTTGGGCAACTCGCCCCGAAGGCCTAGCCGAGCGGAAACCGACGCGGGAGTCCGCTCCCTGATTGGCCATGGCGTCGGGCAGCTCGTCCACTGCGGGCTGCGGCAATATCTGGCGTTCACCGCTATCCCGCGCAAGCCTCCGACCCCAGCCCCAGTCCAACGACGCCGCTGGCGATGTGCGAGCGCCTGGCGCTGAGCTGCGACCCAATGCTCGAGGTGGGTGATCGCGCCGCCGGATATCCGATCGGCGCCGTGAACTACGGCTTTGAGGTAGGCTTGAATAGGGGCGGACGCAGTCATCGCCAGCACCGAGCGACTGGCGATCCCGGCACCCTGAGCGCGCTCTGGCGCCGCATGCGGCCCAGCTTTGGCTCGGTGCACCGCAGGCGCTGCCGCGGCGGAACGTGACACTCGCCCCGGGGACTCCCCCGGCGCGAGAAACTTCCAGGGGGGGTGGTGCCTCCTTTTCGGCCCCTGGTACGTAAGAGCTAATGACACGCCAATAGGTGAACTCGATGGCACTTTCCAGCCCACCCATGATCCAGCTGCCAGCAGGCCCAGCGGAGCCGGCCGCGCAACCCCGCGACGCATCCGATCCCCCGCCGCGGCTGCGGGCCATCCAGCGCATCCGCACCTGGATCGATAGCGGCGCGGCGGCCGAGATCGACCCAGGCCGTCAGGACCGCATTGACTGGCTGCGGACAGCGCCCTTCATCGCCATGCACCTCGCATGCCTGGGCCTGTTCTGGGTCGGGTTCTCGCCGGTGGCGCTGGCGGTCGCCGCCACCTTGTACGTCGTGCGCATGTTCGCGCTGACCGGTTTCTACCACCGCTATTTTTCGCACCGCACCTTTCAGA
>JANYBG010000117.1 GCA_025360865.1 Pseudomonadota bacterium
CGGTATCACCGATGTACATGCCCGGCCTTTTCCGCACTGCATCAAGACCCTTTAAGACTTTGATTTTACTGGAATCGTAGACGTCGTTCTGGGTCATGAAATCGCCTTGGTAGCCATACTGTTATTATAGCGTGGTAATACGCCCATGTTCCACGTGGAACGCTCGATCGGGCGCACCGAAGCGCGCTTCCTCCGAATGGAGTGCTGTCACGATCAACTGCCCTTTCATTGAGCGGATTTCGCTCACCAGTGCGTCGGTATGGGCACGGTCCAATTCTGCGGCGGGGTCATCCAGTAATAGAACTGGTACCCGTCTGCCGGCACTGCCCGCCAGCCGCGCCATACTCAAGGCCATGGCAGCACCGAGCAACTTTTGTTGCCCTCTGGAGAGCACTTCCCGCGCCGCTCGGCCACCAAGCTTCAACACGACGTCGAATCGATGCGCTCCCGATCCTGTACTGCCGCGTTCCCGATCCCGAGCGCGGTGCTGACTCAAAGATTCGAGCAGTGTTTCTTCCTGAGACCAACCGCGGTAGAACGCCAGGACAATGGGCTCGCCCAGCAAAGCTGTCAGGGTAGCCTTCCAGCACGGCTCCAAGGCTTGAAGGGTCCGGCTGCGTGCCTCAGCCAGGCTTTCGCCCAGTAGCGCCAAGTCTGGTTCCCAGGGGCTCGGATCCTGGCCGGCCTTGAGCGCAGCATTCCGCTGCCTGAGTATTCTCGAATAGTCGGTCCACTGGCCGACGAAGCCTTGTTCCACGTGGAACACTCCCCAGTCCAGCCAGCGCCGCCGGTAAGCCGGGCCTTCTTCCACCAGTCGATGGATACCGGGATCCAGCACTTGAACCGGAAAGGCCTCGGAGAGCTCGGCTATAGACTTCGCATCGCGGCCATTGATGCGTACCTGTAAGCCATTGACGCGATCGTAACCGACACCCAAAGCCTGAAAGCTCTGGCCATCGCTGCGTCCGAAAATCACCAGGCGATCCCTGCCGTGGGTGATCAGTCGCTCCGTATGGCGCGTCCGGAACGAGCGGCCCCGGCCCAACAGGAAGACCGCCTCCAGCATCGAAGTCTTTCCTGCACCATTAGCACCGGAAATCAGATTGACATGCGGGTGGAGTGCAACCTTGAACGGTTCGAGACAGCGCAGGCCTTCGGCCTCAAGCGAACTCAGGCTCAAGAGATCTCAAAGTCGCATGGGCATGACGACAAACTTGACCGCGTTGTCACCAGGGGCCCGGATCAGGCAGCTCGAATTCGAATCCGTGACTGATACATCTACCATGTCGACATCGATGGCTGCCAGCGCGTCCAGCAGGTAGGTGACATTGAAGCCGATTTCCATCGCAGCGCCGCTATAACTGACCTCGATCTGATCCTCGGCCTCTTCTTGTTCAGGGTTATGTGCCTGGATCGTGAGGGTATTTTCGCCGAACGTGAGCCTAACTCCGCGATACTTCTCATTTGAAAGAATGGACGTACGCTGCAGGGCCTGGCGCATGGTATCGCGCGCTGCGCTCATCGTGTGGGGCGGCTTGGCAGGAATTACGCGGCTATATTCCGGGAATTTGCCGTCAATAAGCTTAGAAGTGAAGCGAATGTCTCCGATCTGGGCTCGAACGTGATTGGATCCGATACTAAGCTCCAGTTCGCCCTCGCCACCGAGAATCCGCTGCAGCTCCAGAATGCCCTTACGCGGAACGATGACCTGTTGGGTCGTGGTTGCCGTCTCGGCGAGTTCCGTTTCTGCCATCGACAAGCGATGACCATCAGTCGCCACCGCGCGCAGCGTCGTGCCGCTACTCTCCAGCAATGTGCCGTTGAGGTAGTAACGCACATCCTGCTGGGCCATTGCGAAATGCGTTTTTTCGATCAGGCGCCGAAACTGTGCGCGGCCCACGCGTATGACCTGCTTGCTGTTGATTTCCTCGATCACCGGAAATTCGCTCGCCGGCAGCGTCGACAATGTGAAACGACTGCGGCCCGCCTTGACCACCACGCGTTCCGCCTCACGCACCAGCGAGACCGTCGCCTTCTCCGGGAGCGTGCGCATAATCTCCAGCAATTTGCGGCCTGGCACGGTGACATCGCCGGGCTGCTGAACATTCACGTTGCACGCAGCAACCAGTTCAACTTCCAGATCGGTACCCGTGACGGTGAGCCTGTCGCCGCGGGGGGACTGGCGGGCGCGACCAGCGCCATTGGGAGGTTTGAGCGGCAGGCCCCGAGATATTCACAGGCGCGGCCGAC
>JANYBG010000161.1 GCA_025360865.1 Pseudomonadota bacterium
CGCACTAGCTTCAGGTGCTAGCGGGTAACACCGTGGAGGTTCGAGTCCTCTCCTGGGCACCAGTTTCTCTTTATATTTCAATATATTAACACTCTATAGTCACTTCATTTCGAACCATATTGTAGGTCGAATTTGAGCGCGAACTATAGAGGATTCGTGGACAAGGAGGCACAAGCTTTCTTGTTCAAGTTGAGCCCTGCCTTGAGCATTGCGTGGCACTCCGATGCAGCATCGGATTGTCAGTCCGATGGTCGTCACCTCGAATGACGTACTCGATACAGATCATGTCAACGACGCGCAGCTTTCGTCGGTATCGCCTCGTTTCTAGATCGAGATCCACCCAAGAAGAGCACGCCTCTGGGCGATCGACTGTCTGGGTTGTGAACTCGCCGTGGCGACGCCTGGACGCAGATTCGGGAAGTGAGCCGGAATCTCACCGCGCGCAATGAGGCGCGCGAATTAGGACTGGCTCCGGGACTTGTACGAGGTTGGTGCAAGAGAAAACGTTCGTATGGTTGGTGTGATTCTTCATTCTTGAGCCTTCGCAGAATGCGGCCAAAACCATGCCTACGCGCCGCGTCCGCAAGTTCGTTGTGCAAACTTGAACTGCCATCTCCGAGCTGCCTGAACTGAACTTCCCATGCCGCCAGCTTCGCCTCGAGCGACCAACCTATGAAATGACGGCGCTCAGCGTCTTTGGCGAGCGCCAACAGCCGATCGACGGCTTTTGCGCCATCAGGTTGTTGCTTCGCACCCAACCGCGCCATAGCAATATCGACCATATAGACCTCCTGGCGGGAGGTGATCGATGCTCGCAGTGTCTGAGCGCGGGAGAGCGCCTGATCGCGTCCGCGTGGATTGCCAAGGACCTCTTCGCAAAGGGCGAGCATCGCCTGGGTGTCCGCCTCTCCGGTCCGCTCCTCCGCGGCCGCAAAGCCCTGACTGGCTCCTTGCAGACGCTTTCGCGCCTCTTTCCATTGACCCTCGTCCATATCTAGCTGGGCGAGCATCATCTGCGAGTTGTCCGTGTACGTCATGTTGCCCCCCGCTCCAACCCGGCGTATGACTTCCTCGAACCCCGCCCGCGCCGCCGTGGCGTCACCCCGGTCGGCGGCTATCAACGCACAGGTGAAGCCGCTGAAGATCGCGAATTGTGGGTCCGTAAGCGTCGCCGCTTCTCGCTGTGCCTGGGCGCACGTGACGGCTGCCGCTGCGAGCTCGCCGCGCATGCGCTGAACATCGGCGATATTGGTCAGGGTCCACGCGGTAGGGTGTCCCGCGCGCTCATACAAGGATACGACCTCGCGGTACTCCTGTAGAACCTCGTCGCTGGCGGCATCGTCGCTCTCGATGGTGGCCAGCGCCTGGATGGTCCAGGACTGCAGGGACAGGTCCCCGGTCTCGCGCGCCAGGACGAGTGCGTGGCGCGCCGCCGCCTGAGCGCCATCGCGGTCTCCCGAAAGCCATAGCATGTTGGATAGTTGGCGATAAACGTTGGCGACGCCGCCGAGGTCCCCAATACTCTGGTCGAGCGTCATCGCGCGCTGGTATTCTTCCCGCGCCTCCTGGTTGCGGTCGAGGTTACTGAGGGCATAGGCCAGTTGCGCGCGTGCAGCGGCCTCACCGCGCGGATTGCGGATTCCTCGATACGCACTAATCGCGGCATTAAACGCGGCCCTTGCTTCCTCGTTCTGATTCAGAAGCGTTTCGGCGGTACCCAGGGCGCGCTCGGCATCCGCTACGAAACCTGTGGCATCACGTTGCTGCGCCAGCTGCAGGGCACCTGCGGCATGGTGCTCGCTACCCTTGGCATCGTTTAAGGCTAGCGCAAGTCGTGCGGCCTCAAGCTCCGGCCGTGGGTCTTCCCGCGCGCGAGGCAGTTGTTCAAGCTCTCGCAGACTCGTCTGCGCGTCGGCCGTGGCTCCCGCTGAGATCTGGGATTCAATGATCTGCAGGCGATATTCGAGATCGCGCGGATTCATCAGCGAGAGTTTCTTCCAGACCTCCACTGCTTTAGGCCACTCGGCATGCGCCGAAGCGCGGACCGCTTCCACTTGCAGTTGCTGCTCGACCGGCAGATTGGTGGCGTGCTGCGCGGCCTGCTCGGCCGCCGCCAGCGCTTTGTCACGGTATCCGAGCCCTGACCAGGCTTGCGACAGATACATATAGGCTGGGGCGTAACCGGGTGCCTCGGCGACGGCCTCCAGCAATTCGTCACGGGCGCGTGCGGGGTCGTAATGCCGGAGCGCGTCCAGCGAAAAGCCGACTCGGCGAGCGACGTCCACGCTCGGGGGATGGGCATTGGCGATCAGGCCGAGGGCTGCAGGATCGGGCGTTGCCGCGCCGAGCTTGGCGCGCAACGTACCGCCTTCGCGGCTCACGAGGGCAATCAGGCCCGCGAGCTCAGCATGGCTGGAGAATGAGCCCACGAGGCTTCCCGTGTGCGTATCTTGAAGGGCGAGATCAAGGCGCAATGGCGCCCCGTCCGCGGAGCCCGTCACGAGGTAGCTGCCCGTGATGACGTAATCGGCATCCAACCGCCGGCGCAGACGCCCCAGGGTCTGGGCGGAGAAACCGCCCGTCACCGGAAGCGTGAGGTCGGCGCTGGCGTTATGCACGAGTTCATCGGGCACGACCTGTACATCGTTCGTAACCATCAGCTCGGCAGCCAGCATCTCCCTGAGCGCTGGACCGAGCCAGGCATCCTTCGCGTTTCCGGACAGGTTGCTGAAGCCGACCACCGCCACGGTGCGTCCGGCATGTTGCGGGACCGGCCCTTGCCGACCGATCCAGTACGCGCCGAACAGGCCAGCGACTGTGAGCGCGGCGATGCCGCCGAAGATCCAGACAAGTGTTCTCGTCCTGGCGGGTCGCAGGACTGTTGGAACTGCGGCTATGGGGACGGCCGACGTCGGGCGCCCCTCCGAAGGCGAGACCAGTGGCTCCGGGACCGGCGCCGGGGCCGGCCCTCTCAGATTTGAGGCGCCTACCGTTACCGGTGCGATGAAACGATAGCCTGCCTTCGGTACTGTCTCGATGAAGTGCGAATCCTGCTCCCGATCTCCGAGAGCTCGGCGGATAAACCAGATGTGCTTGGTGAGATTGGACTCCTCCACGAAGCCCCGCGGCCACAAGGCTTTCATCAACTCGTCTTTGCTGACTACCTGGCCGGCACGTTCAACGAGCAGCACCAGCGTGTCGAAAACTTTCGGTGTCAGCGAGATCGGCCGACCGCCCTCGGACAGGCGGCGCTCGCCCGGCTCCAGTTCGAAGCCCTGGAATCGATAGACGGGTTTTCCCAACGCTGACATGCACTTACCGGCTTTGTGGGGTGCGGCAATCAGTTTGCCAGAAAAAGGCCATTCAGACGGCAAGGACTCGATCCGCCCCATCACTCAACCTCGCTGCTCGATAAACGGGCGCGCTCACCGTGAACCCCCTGGGAGGCGGACTGATGGGGACAAGTTGGACTGGCAGACAGCAGCACTTCGCCGCGCGGGGGCTGTGGTTTGCGCTTCTCTTGGCCGCCTGGCCGGCCCTCAGCGCCACTCCTGCCCCTCTTCCCGCAATCCACGACATCGACTGGCGCACAAGCCCGCTTGACCTGAACCTCCGCGGCTTCAACGGGGAGCGCTTCCAGTTTCGCTGTCCGCCCGGTAAAGCCGCAGCCGGACAGGTGATCGGCACCGGCCCGTATACCGATGGCTCGTCCATCTGCGCCTCCGGCGTACATGCCGGTGTATTCCGCGCCGCGATCGGGGGCCTCGTGACCATCGAGGTGCGCCCTGGGGAGATGCACTACGCAGCGTCTCTCAGTCATTTCGTGCAGAGCGAAGGCTACGACAAGTTCTGGAGCGGCAGCTTCCTGGTGATCCCGGAAGCCACCGCCCCCGAGAGGCCCTGATGCGCGCCGGGCTCAAGAGGCGCGCGTATCCAAAAACCAACTGGGAGTTGCATCATGAAAACGAGACTCTTTCTGGCCTCATGGCTTTTACTGGCCGCGGGGGCGGTGTACGCGGCCGAAAATCCCTGGGTGGGCACCTGGAAGTTAGATCCGGCTCAAAGTCACCTCGCTGGCGACACATTCACCTATTCCAAAGGACCCGGATCGCTACTGCATTTCTCCGACGGTGTCGTCGCCTACGATTTCGGTACCGACGGCAAGGCCTACAAGTCCGCTTACGATCGAACCACCACATGGACACAGACCGGACCGAATTCCTGGGATTCGGTAACCACACGTAACGGCAAGGTTCTCGGCAAGGCGCAGCGGACGCTCTCGGCCGACATGAAAACCCTGACGGTTCATTACACCGGCACCCGCCCGGACGGCGCCCCGTTTGATGACCAGGATGTCTATACGCGCATTACCGCTGGCGCCGGCCTCCTCGGGACCTGGAAGTCGGTCAAAGTGGGTGCGACTGGCGGACCACAGACCTTCGTCATCTCTTCGCCCGCTCCAGGTGTGCTGCATTACGAAGTCCCGGATCTGCAGGCACACACCGAGGGCGCCGCAGACGGGACCGATCACCCGCTCGCGGGTGGGAACACGCCTGAAGGAATGACGATAAGCTTTAAGTTCGTGACCCCCACGCAGATCAAGTACGTCATCAAGGTCAACGACAAGGAGGACTCAGAGGGTGTGCAAACGCTAGCTACCGATGCTCGCTCCTATACCGATGTGGGTTGGAGCGCCGGCAAAGAGAATGAAAAGCAGACGGCCGTCTTCGTAAGGCAGTAGCGATTCGAGGTGATCGACCGGAGCCACCATGCAGGCTCCGGTCGCTCATCGGACGGCCTATTGGATTCATGCTCGATTAAATGAGCGTTTAGTTGAGTTCAGGGTCTGTCCGGACTCCCCAGACCGCGATATCGGGAGTCATATTGTTTAGTTCTATGACATGGACGATTTCGAACCGCGGCGAACGGCGGCGGAAGCTGTTAGTGATTTACCCGCTAAACGTTCGGCCGGAGAGCGTTTTGGCAGCAATCGACTGGTGGGTAATTTAGGGGGTAATTCCCAGGCGAGGTCGTGCAAGCTACTGAATGCGCGAAGAAACTCAATCGAGTTAGATTCCTCTCCTGGGCACCATACAAAAACAATTATAATTCAATAACTTAGATCCAATAGATGATTTTATTCAGATGAAGTGCGAGGTCGGAAAGACCGGCACGCCGCGGATATTAATCTCTTCGGCCACTCATCCTACCATCGCTTCATTGGGTTCCAGAGGCGCGAATCCAAGCCCCGCCCGCGTCGCCCTGACAAAACCGGCGGCCACAAGCGCGCCGCTCGGCCGCGTCAGCCCTGCGCGGTCCGTGCGGTGACTTCAATCTCGATACGCATGCGCGGATCAGCGAGCCCCGCGCTGATCATCATCGCCGCCGGGCGTATCTCGCCGAAATAGCGGCGCAGGACCGGCCAGCACTTCTCGAAGTCCGCGGCGACCGGAAGCACGTAGGTGACGCGGACGACATCCTTCAGACTTGCGCCCGCCTGCCTCAGCGCCGCCTCGATGTTCCTCAGGCATTGTTCCGTCTGCTCGAGAAGGTCCTCTGAAATGGCCATGGATTCGTAGTTGAATCCAGTCGTCCCCGAGACAAAGATCCACTCGCGATCGACGACCGCCCGGGAATAGCCGATCCGCTCCTCGAAGGTCGAGCCTGAGCTGATGAGTGTCCTCGCCATAACCGCTCCACGTAGGCTTCCGGACCTGTTCCGTATGCCGATAGTGACCCGAATCATCGCCGCGCGCACGCGCAGGCGTTACGCTCATGACCGGATGAAGCGCACCGCGGCGCGGCAACAGCGCGCGACGGATCGCTTTCAAATAAAGTGAGCGCGGCGATCGACGCGCGACCTGGCGGGAGAGACGAGCATGGCGAGACTCCCGCTTGGGACCCGGCTGCTGATGAAACTTGACGTATGGTCCGTGCGCTGGACGGGCGACTCGTTTTTCATGTGGATATTTTCACGACGCTCGGGCCTTTCGAAGGATCCACTGCTCAAGGGCCGCAATGCCCCGGCGCTGGTGCTGGTCACGAAGGGACGCAGCACCGGGCGCGAACGCTCCGTCGTGCTCCCCTACTTCACGTTTGATGGCACGACCTTCGTGGTCGGCTCAAAGGGCGGTGCGCCGGATGACCCGGACTGGATCCGCAACCTGCGCCAGACACCCGCGGCGACCGTCTATATCCACCGCAGGCCCCAGTCGGTCAACGTCCGCTTCGCGCGAGAGGAGGAGCGAGCGAAGCTGTGGGCTCAGCTGATCGATTTCGCCCCGACCTACGACGGCTATCAGCGCGGTACCCGGCGCGAGATTCCATTGGTGATCATAGGTTCAGGCTGGGCCATGCCGGCGAGTTCGGCAGCCGCCTGAGTGGACGCGCGCGCGTCCGCCTGGTCTCCCGGACGTCGCGAAGAGGGCTATGCTGCTAAGACCGCTTTGGGGGCTTCGGCACATGGCGCTTTCGCAGGCAAGAGCGTGCGGCGATCGCGGCATGTCTCACCCGAATGGATCGCAGGCCGCATCACACGTAATGACGCAATTGGAGCCCATCGCGATCCGCACCACGCGGCCGGCGGTATTCATCACGATCCCGCTCAGCCACTACTGCGAGAAGGCTCGCTGGGGCCTCGACCGGCTCGGGCTGCCATACCGCGAGCAGGCGCATGCGCCCCTGCTGCACCGGCTTGCCACGACGGGAAAGAGCGTCGGCGGCACCGTGCCGGTCCTGCTGCATGGGCGCCGCAGCCTGTGCGATTCCACGGAGATCCTGAGGTACGCGGATGCCTGCTTCGGCGGTGACCTGTTGTATCCACGCGAGGCGGCATTGCGCGCTGTGGTCGAGGATCTGGTGCTAGGCTTCGATAAGGAACTCGGCGTGCACAGCAGGCGCTGGGCCTACGCTCACCTGCTGGCTGAGACCAAACTACTCCGAGCGGTGTGGGCGCAGGGACTCAAGCCACTGCAGGCGAGCCTCTTGCCGCTGATCACGCCCATCGCGGTGAGGCTGGTGCGCTCGGGCTATCGCGTGACGCCGGAGACCGCGCGCCGCTCGCTCGACCGCGTGAACGCGGTCTTTCGGGGCGTCGCCGCCGTCCTGGCTGACGAGCGCCCCTTCCTGGCCGGCAACCGGTTCAGCGCCGCGGACCTGACCTTCGCGGCCCTCGCCTCGCCTGTGCTGTTCCCCGCGAATTGCGGGGCCGCGCTTCCTCGACTCGAGGCCGTGCCGGCGCGAATGCGTGACGAGGTTTTGCGCCTACGCGAAACCGCCGCGGGACGGTTCGCGCTCCGTCTGTACCTTAATGAACGCCGCGCGTCCGCCCCGACGGCGCACGTGTCCTCTGGAACCATTGGTTAAGTCCGCCCTGAGCCAGGGTCTGGCCGGCCTCAGCCCGCGACGCTGAGCACCTGGATCGTGGTGTATTCGTGCAGGCCCTCGATGTTGTTCTCGACCCCAATGCCTGAGCACTTGATGCCCCCGAAGGGCGCGAGCGGATGCAACGCGCCGTGCTGGTTGACCCATGCGGTACCGCACTCCAGCTGGCGTGCGTAGTTCGCGGCGGCCCGCGGGTCATCTCCCCAGATCGATCCACCCAGACCTACATCCACCGCGTTCGCCCGCCGGATCGCCTCCTCGACCGTGCGGTACTTGATGAGCGGGATCACCGGGCCGAACTGTTCCTCGGCGACCACCCGCATCTCATCCGTGGCATCGGCGATCACCGTCAGCGGATAGAAGTAGCCCGGTCCCGGCGGGCGCGCGCCGCCGGTGACGATCCTCGCGCCGCGGGTCCTCGCGTCCTCGACGTAGTCGACGATCTTGTCGAGTTGCATCTGGTTGGAGACCGGGCCGATGAGGTTCTTCGGGTCCATACCATCCCCCACGGGGATCGTCGCGACGAAGTCGGCGAACTTGCGCACGACCTCGTCGTACTGGTCCTCGTGGACGTACAGGCGCTTCAGGGCCGCGCAGGTCTGGCCGCCGTTGATGAAGCAGCCCCAGAACAGCTTCTCGATGAGCGGTTCGATGCGCGTGTCCGGCAGTACGATGCCCGCATCGTTGCCCCCGAGCTCGAGCGTCAGGCGCTTCATCGTGGCCGCCGCGCTCTGCATGATTTTCTTGCCGGTGGCGACGGAACCGGTGAAAACGATCTTGTCGATGCCCTCATGACCGGCCAGGTGGGCTCCCAGGGCGGGCCCGCCTGCGACCGAGTTGACGACTCCCGGGGGCAGGACCGCGTTCATCAGTTCAACCAGCCGCAGGGTCGACAGCGGCGTGAACGGTGAGGGCTTGATCACCACCGTGCAGCCGACCCGCAGCGCTGGCACGATGTGCCAGGTGGCGATCATCAGGGGCCAGTTCCAGGGCGTGATGGAACCGACCACTCCCACTGGCTTGTGGCGCACGACGATGGATCCGCCCGGACCGTCCTGAATCACCCGCTCACTCAAGGACAGCCCCGCGGTCACGCGCGTCCAGGCCGCGGCGCCACCCACTTCCGCATTCGCACCCAGGCCACTTTGGGTCTTGCCCTGCTCCCGGGTCACGAGTGTCGCCAGTTCCTGGTGATGCTTCTCGATCAGGGCGGCGATCTCCATGAGCTTGGCCGCACGCTCCACATCGGGCGTCGCGGACCACCCGGGCAGCGCTCGGCGCGCGCTCGCGATGGCCGCATCCACCAGTTCGGGCGTGCCCTCCGGGCACATCGCGACGACGGATTCGTCCGCGGGGTTGAGCACGCTGAAGGTCCCGGCGGTGCCAGCGGCCTTGCCGTCGATCATCAGTTTGAAGTCGGACATCGCGTTCCTTGTCTGCGTTGATCGATACGTTATGCCGCTGAGCGCTCCGGCCTTAATCGCGCGCCTCAGGTGATCGACGCGCGCATGAGCGCGATGTGCTCCGGTCCGACCCCACAGCAGCCGCCGACGATCTCCGCGCCATCGGCAAGCCACCGGCGTACCCATGCAAGGTACTCCACCGGGCCCAGGTCGGGGCGCAGCGGACTGATGCCATCGTTGGCGGCGGCCGTCGCCGCCTGCGGCGGGAACGCGTTCGCATAGGCACCGACGCGCACGCGAGGCACGCCTCCGGGCACCGAAGCCGCATCGAGCGCTCGCCTCGCGACGGCCACCGCGGCGCCGATAGCTTCCGGCTGGCAGCAATTGAACAGGACCGCACTGGCGCCCAGGCGCGCCGCATGAACCACCGCCGGTCCCACCGCCTCCGCCGAGCGCAATTGAGGGACTGACGTATGCGCCGGATCGTCACTGAGCGTGTACGACACCCACCAGGGGCGCGCGCTGCCCGCCACGACCTCGCTCATAAGCACCATTTCGGCGGCCGAACTCACCGTCTCGGTTAGCCACAGATCAACATAAGGCTTGAGCGCGCGCACGAGCTCCCGCAGCACCGGACCGGCCACGCTCACGTCAAATAGGTCCGGGCGATACGAACCACACACCGGCGGCAGCGAGCCGGCCACCAGCACCGGGCGGATCGACGCGTGCGCCGCCGCGCGCGCCAGCCTGCCGCTCAGAGCGGCGAGCGCGAAGCCCTCCGCGTCGAAACGCGCCGAGCCGATGTGGAACGGCACGACCGCGTAACTGTTGGTCGTGATGACGTCGGCGCCAGCGTCGATATAGCGCTGGTGAACGCGGGTGACGTACTCAGGGCCCTCCATCAGGGCCAGCGCCGACCATTCCGGCTGACGGAATGGCGCCCCGAGTCGCATGAGCTCCCGCCCGGTTCCGCCATCGAGCAACATCGTGCGCGTGGGCGTTGGCATCACCGCGGCGGCTTGATTTTCCTCAACAGCGCGCCGTCGTGCGGATCCGCATCGCGGCAGCCGCATCCCCGGAGGCGTGACTGAGGAAGACGGCGTTGTCGAGGTCGGTCATGGAGTTCGAATCGAAGTTCGTCTTGGAAAGCCAGCGACGGACTCGGGTAACAGCACAAGCCCTGTCCTGGCATTGTCATTGGATGCGCATCATGTGGGAACGCGCGCGCACTGCGCAACGCCGCCCGCCGCCCGGTCCCGTGGCTCACGGTTCGGGACGGGGCGCGGGCACGCCGTCCGGCACCACCGCGCGTCAGCGGTCCGTGGAGTCCTCGGTTAGCCGCTCCTTCTTAAGACCTAAGCTCTTTCGCACCGCCTTCGCCTGCGTCGCTGTCACCGGCGGCGCGCGGTTGTCCCAGCTGTTGCGCACATAGGTCGCGACATCCGCCACCTGCTGGTCTCCGAGCTTCCAGGCGAAGGCGGGCATCGACAGCGCGCTCGGGCGCTGCGCGGTGGCCGCCGTGCGATCCCCGGCGAGGATGATGTGCAGCACGCCGGTGGGGTCGGTCTGCTGGGCCACCGCGTTGCCGCGCAGCGGCGGGAAGAAACGCGGCTGACCTGCGCCCTCCTCCATGTGGCACGAGGTGCAGGCGTCGGAGAACACCGCGGCGCCGCGCCTCATGGCGGCATCCGGGGCGCTGGCGCCCACTTCCGGACTCGGCGGCTGGTCCTTGAGATAGGTCGCGATCGCCCGCAGGTCGGCATCGGCGAGGATCGAGGTGGAGTAGGCCACGACCTCGGCCATCGACCCGCCAGCGTTGGCGTGCGCGTTGCGCCCGGTCTTCAGGTACTCGACGATGTCATCGACGCTCCAGGAGCCAAGGCCGGTGCGCATGTTCTGCGTCAGGTCGGGCGCCACCCATTGGTCCAGCGTCCCGCCCTGCAGCGCCTGGCGCGTCTTGTCCGCGGAGAGCGAGTTCTTGGGGGTATGGCAGGCGCCACAGTGCCCAAGGCCAGTCACAAGGTAAGCACCGCGGTTCCAGATCTCGGACTTGCCCGCCGTGGGCGCGAACTCCCCGCTGCGGAAGAAGAGCAGGTTCCAGCCGTGGACCAGCGGGCGCACGCTGAACGGGAACGACAGGCTGTTAGGTGGCTGGTGCTCGTTCACCGGGGCCACGGTCTTGAGGAAAGCCAGTATCGCGTCGGAGTCCGCGCGCGTCACCCGGGTGGTGTACGGGTAAGGCATGGCCGGATAAAGAGCGCCGCCGCCGGGCGCGGCGCCATCGTGCAGGGCGGCATAGAACTGGTCCGCGCTCCAGCCACCGATACCCGCGTCCTTGTCGGAGGTGAGGTTCGTGCTATAGATGGTCCCATACGGGGTGTTGAGCCCGAAGCCACCGCTCAGGAACCCCCCGCCCTCGCGGGTGTGGCACGAGGCGCAGTCGCCGGCGCGCACCAGGTACTGCCCGAGCCTCACCTGCTGCGCATTGGCGATGGAGTCCGGGACCACCTCCGTGAGCGCGCGCGTGGACAGGGTGGTCGCGCTCATGGGCGTGTACGCCGCGGCCGACGGGCGTGCCAGCAGCAGCGCAGCGGCGATGGCCGCGATCATCCCGACCACCACCCAGCCCAGCGCGCTCCCGGTTTTGCCGGCCATGGATCGCTCCTCAGGCGACCACCAGCGGCCCGGCCTTCTTCAGGTACTGGCTCTTGATGCCATCGGCGGCCAGGTAGGTCAGGGCTGCGACCGTACCCGTCGGGTTGTAGCCGGCGTTTTGCGGGAAGGCGCCCGCGCCGGTCACAAAGAGGTTCGGCACGTCCCAGCTCTGCGAGTACTTGTTCACGACGCTGTTGGTGGGGTTGTCGCCCATGATCGTGCCACCGGTGTTGTGTGTGGTCTGATACGGCAACACGCTCCAGGAACCGGTGCGGTAGTTTTTCTTCACCGTGCTCACGCCCTCCATCGCCAGCCCGATCTCCGCGGCCTTATCGACCAGATGGCGCGACATCTTCAGTTCGTTATCGGTGAAGTCAAAGGTCATGCGCAGCATCGGGCGCCCGAAGCTGTCGCGGTAGGTGGGATCCAGATCCAGATAGTTACCCCGGTGCGCCATCACCGACCCGTGGCAGCTGAGGTTCACCGCGCGCAGATAGTTCCTGGCGGCCGCCTTCTTCCAGTCCGCGCCCCACGCAGGGGTCCCAGGCGGGGTGTAGATCATCTCGATCGGCCGGCCGCCGGTGTGCATCTGGGCGATATAGCCGCCCCCGATGAACCCAAGCCCGCTGTGGTCGAAGTTGTCGCCGTTGAACTCGTCCACGACGGTCGCCAGCGCGCCGGCGCCGATGAAGGGATTCATGATCTTCTCCTCGAAGAAGACATTCACCGAACCCATCGTCTGGTACGCGTAGTTCTTGCCGACCAACCCGGCGCCACTTTTAGGATCGTAGGGCTTGCCGATCTTCGACAGCAGCATCAGGCGCACATTCTGCAGCACGTAGGCGGACAGGACCACGATCTCCGCGGGCTGGAAGAACTCCTCGCCGGCGCTGTTCACGTAAGTGACACCGGTGGCGCGCTTGCCATCAGCGGTCGTCTCGACCTTGAGCACCTCGGACTCGGTGCGCAGGGTGAAGTTGGGCTTCATCAGGAGGTACGGAAGGATCGTGGTCTGCGCGGTGGCCTTGGAATAGTTGCCGCAGCCGAACTTCTCGCAGAAGCCACAGTAGGTGCACTGTCCGAGCTGCGCGCCCAGAGGATTGGTATAGGGGCGCGACACATTACCGCTCGGGTGCGGGAAGGCCTGGTAGCCCTTCTCGATCGCAGCCTTGGCGAAAAGCGTCGGCCCGTAGGGCATCGCCATTGGCGGATTCGGATACTCCGCGGAGCGCGGCCCCTCGAACCGGTTGCCCCCCTCCTGAATCTTGCCGCTGAGGTTGCCCGCCTTGCCCGAGGTGCCACACAGCTTGTCGAAGGCGTCGTAGTACGGCTCGATCTCGTCCCAGCTCACCGGATAGTCCTGCACCGTCATGTCATAGGCGCTGACGGCGGCCTTGCCGTAACGCTTGAGGTTGTGGGAGTAGGCCTTGAGGTCGCTTTCGAGGAAGCGCCAGATCTGCGCGTTCCAGTGGACACCTGCGCCCCCGACCCCGGTCCCCAGCAGGAAGGAGCCCAGCCGGCGCATCGGCAGCGCATCCTGGTTGACGTTGTTGCGGATGGTGAGGGTATCGTAGGCGACGTTCTGGAACAGGTGGTGACGCCACATGTAGCGCAGCTCGTCCTGCGCGAAGGTCGTTGCGAAGTCGGTGGGCGTGTCACGCCATACGCCGCGCTCCAGCGCCACCACGTTCAGTCCCGCATCGCACAGCTGCTGGCCCAGGATCGCGCCGGTCCAGCCGAAGCCGACCATGACCGCATCGACCGGGGGAAGTTGGGTAGCCACGCCCTAGCTCTCCGACCAGCCGGGCCGGCCCTGGATGCTCACCGGCGGATACGGCACGCGCTCGCCGTGCCGGCCAACCCACTCGCGGTAGTCATAGTGCGCCCCGGGGAAGCCGATCATCTTCCACGCGGCCATGTCCTTGTTGCCGCCGTAGATCGGATCGGAGAAGTAACCCTCGAGCGTGTTCTGCAGCAGCATCGCGAAGAAGCCCTTGCCGTCAGCGGCCTCGAGCTTCGCCTCCCCGCTCTCCAGCGCCTTGAGCACGGCGTCCTGGTCCGGCGCGGCGAGTTCCCTGAATGACTTGCCATCGTGCTGGGACTTCGCGTAGCTCTCGACGGCGGGGATCGCGGCGCGGTACAGCTGAGCCGGGGAAAACCGGCTCTGGTACCCCTGTTCGGGCGTGCCCTTGGGCCACGGACCTCCCAGGAAAAAGTGATCGCCCCGCCCGTAGGGACCTGCGAGCTGCCGATCGAGGAACACGTGGACGTTCGACTGCATCGCGCTGGGACCGGTGTCATCAGGGGGGATGAGCCGCTCGATCGCCGGCTCGATGAACGCCTGTTCCGCGGCGGTGAAGAAGCGGTAGTCGGTGCCGGTGGCGATGGGCGGCGCGTCGGCGGCGCCTTCGCGCCAGGGAAGCGCGCCCTTGATGGTCTGCGAGGGCATGCCGAGTTCCCCGTCGTGCACGGCCGCCCCGGTGACCACCGCGGCGCCCACCATCGCCCCGCCGAGCAACAACTTGCGCCGACTGATCTCACCGTCGCTCATGAGTTTCCCCTGACAGACACGCGCTCGCGGACCCGGACATCTTACTCGGCTCGCCTGCGTTCACCGCAAGCGCCGCGCACGCCCACGGGTTTCAGTTGTCACCAACCAGCGCACGTGGCGCGGCGTGTGCCGCGGACGCTGAGCCAACTCAACAGGCGACGCCGCGCTGATCGCGCCGCCAACGGCGAAGCTCAAGTCGTCGTCAACGAGGGGCGAGAGCATCGCTAGCGAGTCAGCGTTTTGCGGATCGCCCGCAGTTCACGGCGACGCGCCTGACTCGTCTTGGGGTAACTCATCCCCAAGCTTGCGAGCGTCTCCACGACGATTCGCGAGACGATCAGGCGGGCGTTGTCCTTGTCATCGGCGGGCACCACGTACCAGGGGGCCTCCTCGGTGCTGGTCCCCGCGAGGCACTTCTCATACGCCTTCATGTAGTCCTTCCAATACTTGCGCTCCTCGATGTCCGCCTCGCTGAACTTCCAGTTCTTCTGTGGCCTGTCGATGCGCTCCAGGAAGCGTCGGCGCTGCTCATCCTTGGACAGGTGCAGGAAGAACTTGATGATGCGCGTGCCGTTCAGGTGAAGGTGCCGCTCCATGCCGGTGATCGAGCGGTAGCGCTCCGGCCAGACCGTCTTCGGATTCGCATCCACGATGCCCTCGGCGGCGAGGATCTCCGGGTGCACGCGCACGATCAGTACCTCCTCGTAGTACGAGCGGTTGAAGATGCCGATGCGCCCCCGCTCCGGAAGATCGCGCGTGGTGCGCCACAAGAAGTCGTGCTGCAGCTCCACCGCGCTCGGGTGCTTGAAGCTGAACACCTGGCAGCCCTGGGGATTGATGCCGGACATCACGTGCTTGATCGCGCCGTCCTTACCCGCGGCGTCCATCGCCTGGAAGATGATGAGTACAGCGTGGCGGTTGGAGGCGTACAGCAACTCCTGGCAGTCGCTCAGCTGCGCGGTGTGGGTGGCGAGGATCCGCGCGTACTCCTCCTTCGAGTCATAGCCGCGCTTGATCTTGGTGGGCCATTTCGCGAGGTCCACCTTCTTTCCCGGCGGCACGCGGAACTGGCGCGAATGTATCTTCATGGTGCGGACTCTCCTGGCGCGGCGAGGTTTCGAATCGCCGCACGCATTGTTGGCCCCGTGGCGCGCCCGCCACAAGGCCCTTCTGGGCGCGAACCGCTCATCGGGTGACAACCGCTTGAGGGCCTGCGCTTCGGGCACGCGCCCGGCCGCTGAGTTCCGCGACCTGCTGGCGGTGGCACCCCTGGCGGCAGCCCCCCCGAATTTCCTAACGGACCACTGCATCCGATCGGGGCATCGTGCCTTCCCATCGTGCGTCGCCACGCACTTCAGGGGAGCTTTCGCGCCCCGGCGACGCGCGATTTGAGTGCGAAAAGACTGTTTCCCGCGTGGGGAAGCCCTTTAAGACACCCGTCGCGCAATTTCTCATCGCTGGCACGGAAGCCGCATTGCCTGAAACGGCGGCGGCACTTTCGTCGTCATTTATCGCAAGGAATTAGAAATGCGCCGATTCCAACTATCAGGGGTATCCGCTGTGAGCGCACTGCTCGTGGCGGCGGTCGCGTCGCCGTGCGCTTTGGCGGATGATTCGGCCACAACAACAAAGCCAGTAGCGCCTTCAGTGTCGGACGTGCTCGGATCCTCCGGCATCACCCTGACTGGCTACGTCGCCGCCTCGTACTACCATTCGACCGGCTACAACTCCTTCCGCGAATTCGCCGTCAAGCACGACACCTTCCAACTCGACCAGGCGGGACTGCAGATCGGCTACCAGCCCAAGCAAGGCTTCGGCGGATTCGTCGACGTGCTGGCGGGTGAGGATGCGCGGATCCTCAATTTCTCCGAGAACGGGGGCGACAACACGTTCAACGTGCGCCAGGCCTACGTGCAGTACGCGTTCTCCTCGCTGACGATCATCGGTGGCAAGTTCTCGACGCTTGCCGGCTACGAGGTGAGCAGCCCGGTCGGCAACACGAACTTCTCGCGCTCATTGCTGTTTTACGCCGAACCCCTGACTCATACCGGCGTCCGGGCGACCTGGGCGGCGACGGATACCCTGAGCCTGATGATCGGCGCCAACAATGGCTGGAACACCACCTCCACCTCGTACGGCTCCAAGACGCTCGAGGTGGGCGCGGCCTTCGTCCCCATCAAGGCGCTGACCCTCAACCTGGCCGGCTATTTCGGCAAGGAGCCCTCCTACGATGCGCAGCGTGATCTCATCGACTTCGTCGGGTCCTACGCGATTACCGACGACCTGACCGTCGCGGTCAGCTACGACTGGGGCAAGCAGCAACAGGTCGCAGGCAATGAACTCAAGTGGAATGGCGTGGCCGCGTACGTGAACTACGCGATCAATGGCCAGTGGCGCGTCTCGCTGCGGGGTGAATACGTCGATGACAAGGACGGCTTCATCACCGGCACCTCGCAGAGGCTCAAGGAAGGCACCCTGACCTTTGGCTACTCGCCGGCGAAGAACTTCGAGCTGCGCCTCGAGGGCCGCTACGACGGCTCCGACCAGAAGACGTTCCTGAAGTCGATCCACGCCGGCGTCGCAGGCAACGCCCTGGAGTACGACAGCAACCAGTCCGAGTTCGCGATCCAGGGGCTGTACAAGTTCTGATCAACGGCACGGTCCGAACTGCACCAAAGCATCCCCCGGACTGCACCGCGCTGGTGCGTCCGGGGGCGCCGACCCGGAGCCGGGAACCGCTAACTCTCTGTTTAAACACGGGATCCGCGGTGGCAGACGACTTGCTTAGTGAACTTATCGCGGGGTGCTCTCGGCACGATAAGAACCTTAACGGGAGGAGTGGGTATCGATGAAATTGGTTACGGCAATCATCAAGCCTTTCAAGCTCGATGACGTTCGCAAGGCCCTCAGTGAGCTCGGGGTGACCGGAATGACGGTCACCGAGGTCAGAGGATTTGGACGCCAGCGCGGCCACACCGAGGTCTATCGCGGTGCGGAGTACACGGTGGAGTTCGTCCCCAAGACGCGCATCGAGATCGCCATCCCCGATTCGCTCATGGATCAGGTGATCGACGTGGTCATGCAGACCGGCCGTACCGGCAAGGTCGGTGACGGCAAGATCTTCCTGACCGAGCTCGTCACGGTGGTGCGCATCCGCACCGGCGAAAAAGACGCGAGCGCGATCTAGAACACTAGAACAAGCACTGAGGAGACGTCATTGACTACCAAACTCATTCCCCTGCTTGCCCTATGCGCCCTGGCCGCCCTGGGCGCCTGCGCGCAGACCGCGTGGGCACAGGCTGACACACCGGCCGCGGCGCCGGCGGCCACGAGCGCTGCCGCCGCGGCTCCCGCGGACGCGACGGCACCGGCCGCCGCGCCGGCGGCGGACGC
>JANYBG010000162.1 GCA_025360865.1 Pseudomonadota bacterium
GGAGCGGATGCCACCGCCGACCGGGGTGGTCAGCGGACCCTTGATAGAGATCAGGTATTCCCGGCAGGCCGTGACGGTCTCATCCGGGAGCCAGCTGTTGAAGAGCTTGTTGGCCTTCTCGCCCGCGTAGACCTCCATCCAGTGGATACGACGCTTGCCGCCATAGGCCTTGGCGACCGCGGCGTCCATGACGCGCACCGAGGCGCGCCAGATGTCAGCCCCCGTGCCGTCTCCTTCTATGAAGGGGATGATCGGGTTCTCGGGCACGGTCAGAGTGCGGCCCTTGATGGTGATTTTGTCGCCCTGGGCGGGCGGAATGGCCTTGGGGCTCGCGACCGTCGACATGGAATTACTCCTGAAGGATCACCGGCTGCACGCCCGTCGCCGGGCGGGCAATGCTAGCACACGAGCGCGTCCCGGCCTCCGCGCGCGTACCCAGCCGGCCCACCCTGTGAGAGACTGGCACAAGGCCTGCGCCTACCCGGGCGGCCAGGAAGCGGAAGAGCGTATGTCGAACGCCGTGAACAAGGACGATTCCACCACTTCAGGGTTACCGTCGGTACTGCGGCAGATGTGCGCCGTACGCCCGGTCGATCTGAGCAATGCCGGGGGCAAGAACCGTCTCAAGCAGGTGCTCGGCGCCGGTACCCTGGTCGCCATTGGCCTTGGCGCCACGATCGGGACGGGCATCTTCGTGCTCACCGGGACTGTGGCGGCCAGCAATTCCGGCCCCGCCATCACCATTTCGCTGCTGATAGCCGCCTTTGGGGCAGGACTCGCGGCCCTGTGCTACTCGGAGTTCGCCGCGTTCCTGCCGGTGCCCGGCAGCGCCTACAGTTACACCTACGCGACACTCGGCGAGGCACTCGCCTGGTTCATCGGGTGGAACCTGCTGCTCGAATACATGATCTCGGCGTCCGCAGTCGCCGTGAGCTGGTCGGCGTACGTCGTGAACCTGCTCGAGGCCGCGCACATCCATCTTCCGGAGGCGCTCGTCAACGCCCCCCTGGGACTGGATGCGCACGAGCACGTGATAGTCACCCACGCGATCATGAACGTCCCGGCGGTCCTAATCGTGGCCGCCATGACCTGTGTGCTGTACGTGGGTGTGCGTGAATCCGCGCGGGCCAACGCGATCATGGTTGGACTCAAGGTCGCGGTCATCGCCATCGTGATCGTGGCGGGCCTGCAATTCATCGATACCTCCAACTGGAAGCCCTACGTCCCGGCCAACACCGGCACGTTCGGGCATTTCGGCTGGAGCGGCGTCATGAAGGGCGCAGCGATCATGTTCTTCGCCTATGTCGGCTTTGACACCGCCTCCACGACCGCGCTGGAAACGCGCAACCCGCAGCGCGACCTGCCGATCGGCATCCTTGGGACGCTGATCATCGCGACGGTGCTCTATGTGGCGATGGCGGCCGTCCTGACGGGCATCCTGCCGCTGGCACAGCTAGATACGGCGGCGCCGGTGGCGGTTGCCCTGGATTCCCATCCGCAGCTGTCCTGGCTCTCCTGGCCGGTCAAAGTCGGCGTGATCGCCGGCATGACCTCCGTGATCCTGACGTCCCTCCTTGGCCAGCCCCGCATCCTGCTGTCGATGGCCGATGACGGGCTGCTGCCGCCTTTCATGAGCCGATGCCACCCGCGCTACAAGACGCCGCACATATCGACGGTGATCACCGGCGTGCTCGCGGCGATCATCGCCGCGATCTTCCCCCTGGACCTGCTCACCGACCTCATCTCGATCGGCATCCTGCTGGCGTTCGCGGTTGTTTGCATCGGCGTTCTGGTGCTGCGGCGCACGCGGCCCAACGAGCACCGTCCTTTCCGCGTGCCCTGGGCGCCGTTCACCTGCGTGCTGGGCGCGCTGGTGTGCTTGGGGATGACCTTCTTCCTCTCGAACAACACCTGGCTGCGGCTGCTGATCTGGACGATCATCGGCATGTCGATCTACGCCATGTACGGGTTCCGGCACAGCCGCCTGCGCAAATGACCCGGACTCTCGCGCGCACCCCGGCCGCGGACGGCTTCCACATGCCCGCGGAATTCGCCCCGCATGCGGGCTGCTGGATGTTGTGGCCGGAGCGACCGGACAACTGGCGGGACGCGGCCCGCCCGGCGCAACTCGCCTTCGCCGCGGTGGCGGCGGCCATCGCGCGATTCGAGCCGGTCTCAGTCGGGGTCTCCGGTACCCAGTTCACCGCGGCGCGCGCCCTGCTGGATCCATCCGTGCGCGTCATCGAGATGGCCCACGACGACAGCTGGATGCGCGATATCGGGCCAACCTTCGTCGTGAACAGGCGCGGCCTCGTGCGCGGCGTCGACTGGCGCTTCAACGCCTGGGGCGGGCTCAGCGGCGGCCTGTACTTCCCCTGGGACCAGGATGACCTGGTCGCGCGCAAGGTGCTGGAGATCGAGCGCTGCGGGCGCTATCGGGCGCCGATGATCAACGAAGGCGGCGCCATCCACGTTGACGGACAGGGCACGGCGCTCGTGACCGAGGAGACCCTGCTCAACGCCAATCGCAACCCGGCCCTGACGCGCGCGCGGATCGAGCAGTACTTGCGCGACTATCTGGGCGTGAGCCAGGTCATCTGGCTCGGCAAGGGCGTTTTCAACGACGAGACCGACGGGCACATCGACAACCTCGCCTGCTTCACGCGCCCGGGCGAGGTGTGCCTGACATGGACTGACCGGCGGCGGGATCCGCAGCATGCCATTTCGATGGATGCCTGGGAGCGTCTGCACGACGCGCGTGACGCGCGCGGCCGGCGCCTGAAGGTGACCCGCATGGCGATGCCCGGTCCACTCAGGAGCACGGCGCGTGAAGTCGCGGGTCTCACGCCACGCGAGGGAACGAAGCCGCGGGTCTCCGGAGAGCGCCTGGCCGGCAGTTATGTGAATTTCTATATCGCCAATGGCGGCATCGTGATGCCGCTGCTGGACGCGCGCACTGACCTGGTGGCGGCCCGCACGCTCAAGCGACTGTTTCCCGGGCGGCGCGTCGTCGGGGTCCCGGCGCGGGAGATCCTGCTCGGTGGCGGCGATATCCACTGCATAACGCAGCAGGTGCCCCGCGGAACGCGAACCGGATCACCCTCCGCGCGCTAGGTCATGCCAGCCGGTGGGCCTTCAGATATTCTCAATGTCATGCGTCTCTCTCGCCTCCATATCCTGATGCTGGCCGCGCTGCTGACGGCGTTCGCCGCGCACGCCGCGTCCGCGCGCACCGTCACGGCGGCTCCCGAGGAGCCGGCGGACCGCTTCATAGTCAAGCTGCGCATGGGCCCCGCCACCGGCTCGCCTGAGGAGGTCAGGACGATCGCCACGCGCGAAGGACTGCGCGTGCTCACCGCGCGTCACATCTTCGCCGGCATGCACGCGCTGCGGGTCGCCCCGGATGGCGCCTCGACAGCGCAAGTGCTCGCCCGCCTGCGCGCGGATGCGCGGGTCGAATACGCCGTGGTCGACCAACGGCGCCACGCGCTGTCGACGCCGAACGACCCACTGTTCAGCGGGCAGTGGTACATGCAGAACGCCCAGCCCGCGGCGGTCGATGCGGTGGCTGGGTGGGACCTGACCACGGGAAGCAAGGGCCTGGTGATCGCCGCCCTGGATACGGGCGTGCGCTTAGACCACCCGGACCTGCGCAATGCCAGCGCCAACCGCCTACTGCCCGGGTACGACATGATCGGCGGTACCGGAGACAGCGGCATCCTCACGGCGAACGATGGCAACGGCCGTGATCCCGACCCGTCCGATCCGGGTGACTGGATATCCTCCGCGGACACGAAGACCGCGCTGTTCAAGAACTGCACGGTGTCCAACAGCTCCTGGCACGGCACGCGGGTCGCGGGAATCCTCGGCGCCATCACCGACAACGGCGTTGGCATCGCCGGTATGACCCAGAGCGGTTGGATCCTGCCGGTGCGCGTGCTGGGCAAGTGCGGGGGCTATGACTCCGACATCATCGCCGCGATGGCCTGGGCTTCGGGCCTGCCGGTCACCGGGGTACCGAACAATCCGTATCCCGCGCGCATCCTCAACCTGAGCCTCGGGGCCGTGGGTGCCTGCCCGGCCAGCTATCAGCAGGTCATCGACCAGCTGGTGACGCTCGGCGTCCTCATCGTCGTCTCCGCCGGCAACGAGGGCGGTCCGGTGGACGCCCCCGCCAACTGCGCCGGCGTCGCCGCGATCGGCGGGTTGCGGCATATCGGCACGAAGGTTGGCTACAGCAGTCTGGGACCGGAGATCGCGCTGAGCGCGCCCGCGGGCAATTGCGTCAACACCGGCGCCGGACAGCCGTGCCTGTTCTCGATCGAGACCACTTCCAACACCGGCACGACGTTGCCCGGCGCGAGTGCGTACACCGACCAGAGCAATTTCAACATCGGCACGAGCTTCTCCGCACCGATCGTGAGCGGCATCGCCGGACTGATGTTATCGGTCAACGGCAACCTGACGGCCGGACAGTTGATCGCCCGACTGCAGCTCGGCGCCACCACGCCGTTCCCCATCAACCCAGCCGTGCCGGTGTGCCACGTTCCGGTCAACGCGAACGATGTGCAGTCCACCGAGTGCACTTGCACCACCGATTCCTGCGGGGCTGGCATGGCCAACGCCCCGGGGGCGGTTTTGCAGGCCCTGCGTCCAATCGCCGCGGTGACGCTGCCGCTGCCGGCGATCGTCACCGCCGGCCAAAGTGTCATGCTCGATGCCAGTGGCAGCGCCGCGGCGTGTGGTTCGACGGTGGTCAGTTACCAGTGGACGGTCGATGACTACCAAGGGCCGAAGCCGGTCATCCAGAACGCGAACTCTGCGCGCGCGTCCGTGAACGCTCCCACCGGCGCGAGCATCTACATGCTGAGCCTGAAGGTAACGGACGACGCGGGACGCACCGATACGGCGCCCGTGATCGTCACCTCGAGCGAAGTCACCTCCGCGGCCCCCCCGAACGCCGGTGATACCGCCTGCCTGCTGCCGGTGACCTACACCGTGACCTCCGTGCCCGACTCGGGCGGGGGTTCGACGACGCCACCGGCGAGTTCCGGTGGGGGGGGCGGATCTTCCGATCCGCTGAGCCTGCTCGCCGCGCTGGGCGCGGTGGTGTGCGCGTTCTCGCGCCGCTACGCGAGCTTCCGCGCCAAATCGAGCCACTCGCGCTGCGCGCGCCGGTAGTGTCCCGGGGCGATGCGCGCCTGCTGCAGCAGTTCGCGCACGACTTTCTGCGATTCCTCACCCTGGCCCTGCGCCCGCAGCAGCTGCGCGTAGCGCACCGCGGCCTCCGCGCCGGGATAGGAGGCGGTCACGGCGCGGTACTCCTCGAGCGCGCGTGTCATGTCGCCTTCCGACTCCAGCGCACGCGCGTAGAGAAGGTGCCCGGCGGGTGAGCGGAATTCAGGATTCCGCGCTATCAGCTCATCGAGCGTGGCGCGCGCCGCCGCCGCATCGCCCTTGGCGAACTGCGCCTGGGCGAGTCCCAGCAGCAGGTTCGGGTCATGTTCGTACAGCCCGCTGAGCGCCTGCCGGTACTGCGCGATGGCATCGTCGTAGCGCTCGTGCCGCGCCAGCTCCTCCGCGTAACGTTGGCGGCTGGCGACGTTGGAGCCGACCTCGGCCTCGCTCTCCAGGCGGCGGAGTTCCCGGCCCGGGTCAACGGCTTTGCGGAAGCCCCGGGCGGTGCGTTGCGCGGGGCGGCTGCGGAGCAACTCCGGCAGCACCTCGACGACCAGGTAGGCGAGGATCCCGGCGAAGGCCACGCCTGGAATTATCAGCACCCAGATCCACAGCGTGTTACGTCCTGTCTTGATGACGTGGACGATGAAGGCGGCCTGGATCAGCAGTGAAATGATCAGAAACGGCATCTTCTCTCCGCGGGTCTAGTGCGCTGGCGGCGCGGCGCGCGGCAGCGCGAAGGCCACCACGTAGTCACCGCGCGTCGTGCCAAGGGGGCCGTGACCTCCGGCGCTGATAACCAGGTACTGACGCTGGTCGGGACCGGCCCGGTAGGTCATCGGGGTCGCCTGGCCGCCGGCGGGCAGCCGATATTTCCATAGCTCGCGCCCGGTCTCGATGTCGAAGGCACGCATGTAGTCATCCATCGCCGCCCCGACGAACACGAGGTCCCCGGCGGTGATGATGGGACCGCCCACGTTAGGCATGCCGAAGTCACGGCTGGGCAGGAACCAGGGCGTGCGTCCCTCGGTCGAGCCCAGCGGGACCTGCCAGACGATCCGGTTGCGGCGCAGGTCGACGCTCACCAGCGTCCCCCACGGTGGGGGCGTGCACGGCAGCCCGAGCGGCGAGAGCAGCGGCTCGCGGCGCATGCCGTAGGGCGTGCCTGTCTGGCGGGCGAATTCCGAGTGCGGGAACTGGCCGGAGTGCATTTGCGCCTCGAGGTCTTTCCGCGGCACGAGCGTGACGACCATGGGCAGGTGGTTCACCGCGGCGATCACGAGCTGGCGCTGTTCGTCGAAGGCGATCCCGCCCCAGTTCACCCCTCCCGCGTAGCCGGGCGAAAGCAGGGTGCCGCGGGTATCGGGGGGCGTGAATATTCCCTCGCTGCGAAGTCCGGCGATCAGGTCGCGGCACTTGCCACGGTCCCAGAGCGTGAGTCCCCAGGCATCCCGCGCGCGCACCGGCGCGTGCGAGACCAGCGGCGGTAGCGAGGAGAAGGGCTGCGTCGGCCAGGCCTTTTCCCCTGGAATCGCGCTGGCGGGCACGGGCCGCTCCGTGACCGGGAAGAGCGGGCGACCGTGGGTGCGCTCGAACGCGTAAAGCATTCCGGTCTTGGTGGCCTGGATGACCGCCGGCACGGGCGCGCCGCCCACTTCAATGTCACCGAGCACCGGTTGCGCGGCGAGATCGTAGTCCCACAGGTCATGGTGGACCAGTTGCTGGTGCCACACTGGCTGGCCCGTGCGCACGTCAAGGGCGAGCAGGGTGTCGGCGAAGCGGTCAGGGCCGAGCCGCTCGCCGCCGTAGAAGTCCGGGCTCGCCGAGCCGGTCGGCACGAATACGAGGCCATGCTCCTCGTCCACGGATATGACGCCCCAGGCATTACCCGCGCCGGTGTTCGCCGCCTGCGTGAGGTTCCACTCGCCCGCGGCCGGATGCGTGGGCGAGTCGGGGAGGGGGTCGAACGACCAGACCAGCGTCCCGGTATGCGCCTCGAAGGCGCGGATGACGCCGCGCTCGAGGTTCGTGGCGCGGTTGTCGCCGATCGCCGAGCCCACGATCACGATGTTGCCGTAGACCGTCGGCGGCGAGGTCACGAGGTAGTCGCCGACGTCGCGGATGCGAACGCCGCGGGTCAGGTCGATCTGCCCGCCCGCGCCAAAATCCGCGCAGGGCAGGCCGGTATCCCCATCCAGCGCCAGCAGGCGCGCGTCCAGCGTGCCGGTGAAGACTCGGTGGTGGCAGGGCCCGGCGGGCCGCGGGTTGGGCTCCTCCCACAGGCTCACGCCGCGGGAGCTGGCCTCGGAGTACGAGCGGGCGCGATCGACGTGGGGGTCGAAGCGCCAGCGCTGGGCACCGGTCCGCGGATCGAGCGCCACCACGATGTTCGTGCCGGTCTCCAAGTACAGCAGGCCGAAGGCGAGCACGGGCGTCGATTCGAAAGTGAGCTTCCCCGCCTTCGCGAAGCCGGCGCCCAGTTCGCCGGTGCGGTAGGTCCACGCCACCGTGAGCTTGCCGACGTTGGCGCGGTTGATCTGGTCGAGGCTCGAGAAGCGCCGCCCGAAACCATCCCCGCCGTAGTAACCCCAGTCACTCGCCGAGCGCAGTTGCGCATCGGCCGGACCCGGGGCGCACAGCAGCCCCAGGAGCGCGAGCGCGCCCGCCCGCGGGCGACGAGCGCGCGAGGAATAATCATTACCGCAAGGGCCCATGGCGCGCATTATCCGCGATCCCAAGCACCGCCCGCGAGCCCTGTGCCCCCGCGGCCGCGTGCTATTCTCCGCCGGTGAGTTCTTCACGGGCGGTCACGCCCCGTCGCGGGGTTCGAGCATTCTTCCTCGCGGTACTCTGGCTCGCGTGCTCGGCGTCCATCCGCGCGCAGACTCCTTCGCCTGAGAACCCGATTGACGCCGCCACCACCGGTCAGCGACCGCGCATCGGCCTGGTCCTCTCCGGCGGCGGCGCGCGCGGGGCCGCCCATGTTGGCGTGCTCAAGGTGCTCGAGGAGATGCGCGTGCCGATCGATGCCATCGCCGGCACCAGCATGGGAGCGGTGGTGGGAGGGCTGTACGCCAGCGGACTCAGCGCGCGCGATATCGAGAAGCTCATGAGGTCCGCCGACTGGCAGGAGGCCTTCCGGGGCTGGCCCGCCCGCGAGGACCTGGCGTTGCGGCGCAAGCAGGAGGACGAGACCTTCCTCGTGAAGTTTCCGCTTGGCCTGCGCGGCGGGCACGTCGTGCTGCCCAAGGGGCTGATCCAAGGACAGAAACTGACCGAGACGCTACGGCGGCTCACCCTGCCCGTGGCGCGCATCACCCGTTTCGACCAGTTGCCGACGCGCTTCCGCGCGGTCGCCACGGACCTCGAGAACGGCGCCGCGGTCATCATGGATTCCGGGGACCTGACGAGCGCGATGCGCGCCAGCGTCTCCGCCCCTGGGGTGTTCGCCCCGTTCGAGCGCGACGGCCGCGCGCTCGTCGACGGGGGTCTCGTCGACAACGTCCCGGTCGACATCGCCCGCGCCATGGGCGTCGATATCCTCATCGTGGTTGACGTTGGCTTCCCGCTGCTGCGGCTCAAGCAGCTCTCGAGCGCGCCGCTGATCTCCAACCAGATGCTGGCGATTCTCATCCAGCGCAGTTCGCAGGCGCAGCTGGCCACGCTCACGCCGCAGGACGTGCTGATCCAGCCGCCCCTGGGCAGCATGTCATCATTCGACTTCGGCGCCGTTTCCAAGGCCCTGGCCACCGGGGAGGTGGCCGCGCGGGCGCGGGGCGGGCAGCTGGCGAGCCTCGCCGTGAGCGCGCCCGAGATGCAGCGGTACGCGCAGCGCCGCGAGGCGCTGCGCCAGAGCCCGCCCGTGATCGACTTCGTGCGGGTGGACCCGGAGTCCCAGGCCTACATCCCGCACGCGGCGCAGAACTTGTTCAAGGATCTGGAAGGCAAGCCCCTGGACGCCGACGCCGCCCAGAACGCGGTCAGGGCGATCTACGGACGGGGCAGTCTGGACATGCTCGACTATCGGGTCATCGGCGCGGACGATCGCTATGGACTCGCCCTCGACGCCCGGCCCACCTGGCACGGACCGGACTACATGCGCTTTGGCCTGAGCTTGCAGGATGACCTGCAGGGTGGATCGACCTACAACGCGGCCGTCCGCTTCGTGGTCTCCGACATCACGCGCAACGCCGGGGAGTGGGTGACGGACCTGCAGATCGGCAACGCCTCGCAGGCGTCCACCGAATTGTTCCTGCCACTGGCGCAGTTCTCCGGCTGGTTCGTGATGCCGCACCTGGCGACGCGCTCGCGCGACATCGACGTGGTGCAGCACCAGGACGTCCGGGCCGAGTACCGCGTCGGCACCTTCGACTACGGACTGGATTTCGGGCGCCAGTTCGGCAACTGGGGCGAGATGCGCACGGGTGTCTCGCGCGAGGAGGGGCATTACCGCCTGAAGGTCGGCGATCCGAATGACCCGAATGTGCCGGACCTCTCGCACGACCCGTTCGACACGACGAATTATTTCGTGCGCTTCACCTACGACCAGCTCGATGACATCAACTTCCCGCATCGCGGCCAGCGGGCGATCCTCCAGTGGAGCGGCGTGCGCAATACCTCCGGTCCCGCGCAGGCCTCCGACCAGCTGACGCTGAACTACACCGGTGCCCGCACCTTGGGCCGCAACACCTTCGTGCTCTCCGCCTCCGGTGGCGAGACGATGCAGGCCAACGTCACCGACATCAACCTGCTGTTCCCGCTGGGGGGCTTCTTCAATCTGTCGGGCCTGCGCGCCGACTCGATCACCGGACCCAACTTCGGCATTGCGCGGCTCATCTACTACCGGCAGATCGGCCGGGGCGGCCCGGGCTGGCTCGACGTGCCGACCTACCTGGGCGCCTCGCTGGAGGCGGGCGATGTCTGGCAGACACGCGGCGAGGCGAGCTTCCGCAACACGCGCAAGGACGCCAGCATCTTCATCGGCATGGATACGCTACTGGGGCCGCTGTACCTGGCGAGTGGCTTCGACGAGCACGGCCACCAGGCCTTTTACCTGTTCCTCGGTCGCAGCTTCTAGGCGCGACGCGCCGGCTTCAAACGTCGCCTGTGGGGACGATCGCCGCGGTCTCAGCCATCAGGATGACCGCTCGTCGCGGCGCGCGCGTGCGGTGCACGACACCCCGGGGCACCACGAATCCCTCCAGCGGCCGAAGCTCCACCGAGCGCTCCTCGAGGTCGACGAAGAACGTGCCCTCGAGGACGAAGAAGAACTCGTCGTCGTTGTCGTGTTTGTGCCAGTGGTATTCGCCCTGGAGCACTCCCAGTCGAATGACCGAGTCATTCACCCTGCACAGGGTCTGGTTGTACCAGGGGTGCTTGTTCTGCCCGATGAGGCCGGCTGCGTCGACCACTGTCAGGGCCGGGAACTTCACGTCGAGGTGCGTGGCGTAGGGATAGCTGGGCTCACTCATGCGAGTTTCCCTGATGTTTCGCGCGGGGCGGGACCCGTCAGAGCCCGCGGCTCTCGGCGAGTTTCTCAATCTTCTGGAACACCAGCGCCGGGCGATCGGTGGCGGGCGAGTACTCGTGACGCCGGCTCATCTCCGCGATCGCCGCGTCGCGCTCATCCGGGCTCGCGTACCAGTGCAGCCGTTGCCACTCAGGTCCCAGGAGTTTCCTGAACGGATCCCCCGCGGGCAGGCTCACGCGGATTCCGTAGGGACGCAGCTTCTCGATCGGCGGGACACGCAGGTTCTGGGGCTGGCTGATGCTCATCGGGCGAAAGCTTACGGCGCCGGGCGCCGGCGCGGCAAGCAGCCCAGCGGTAACAAAGACTTACGCGTATCTTGGTCAGCCCTTGAGTCGGACCTGACGAATCCCCACACTGGCACACCCGAGGGAAGGAGTTGCGCCATGGCACTGTTCCGTAAGAGCCCGACGATGCCTGCGAAGGAAGAGGCCCTTTCGGGGCGCAGCGCCGCCATGCAGGTGCCGGCGACCCACTTCGTGAACGGTCACCGGATCACCGCGCCGTTTCCGGCCGGAATGCGCGATGCCTACTTCGCCCTTGGCTGCTTCTGGGGTGCGGAGCGGATCTTCTGGCAGCAGCCGGGGGTGTACTCGAGCGCGGTGGGTTACGCGGGGGGTTTCACGCCGAACCCGACCTATGAAGAGGTGTGCTCGGGACGCACCGGACACACCGAGATCGTGCGCGTGATCTACGACCCGGAAAAGGTCGCCTACGAGGACCTGCTGAAGCTCTTTTGGGAGTCCCACGACCCGACCCAGGGCATGCGCCAGGGAAATGATGTCGGTACGCAGTACCGCTCGGCGATCTACACCACCGACAAGGACCAGGCCGCGGCCGCCGCGGAGTCCAGGGACTCATACCAGGGGCAGCTGTCGGCGGCCGGGCGCGGCACGATCACGACCGAGATTCGGGCGGCCCCGGAGTTCTTCTACGCCGAGGACTACCACCAGCAGTATCTGGCGAAGAATCCAAATGGGTACTGCGGCATAGGAGGTTGCGGAATCGCTTATAAATCAGCGGTTTCAGAGGCGGCCACTTAGGAAAGTCCTGGCGCCAAAAGAGTTCCTCCGTAAAACCCGTCGCTTACAGTTGGAAGGCGATATTTCGGCGGCTACATGCCAGCCGTTTTGCCCGCAACGTCTACCGAAAGTCTCCCGGTGGTTCGGCTCGAGGACAGTCCGCTGCTGAGCATTCGCGCCCAGGGTCACGCACAAGGCACCGCCTGATCCGTGTCGCCAAACCTTCGCGCATATCAAGAGCGTTGCGGAGCGCATCCGCCTTTTCAAAAAGCCTCGAGCGCTCGGATTGCGGCGTTTCAAAACAACCAGCCAGCCCTTCGTCGACCCGCTGGAAAACAGCGCTTCGGTTAACTACGAACCTCGTTATGAGATTGAGAGCATCAGGCAACGCACCGGTCGCAAACTACCTCGATTAGCGTCTGGTCTGCCAGTGACTGTGCAGGCTCTCCCTGCTGGACACACCGGACAGATGTTAATCTTCCTGCGCCATGTCAGGCCAATCAGTGGGTGCCGTCTTTTTGAGCTACGCGTCGCAGGATGCGGAGGCCGCGCGACGCATCAGTGAAGCGTTGCGCGACGCCGGTGTCGAGGTCTGGCTCGATCAGAATGAGCTCGTGGGCGGAGACGTCTGGGACGGCGAAATTCGCAGGCGGATCAAAGAATGTGCCTTGTTCGTGCCGCTGATCTCTGCGAACACGGAGCGGCGGCTTGAAGGCTACTTCCGGCTCGAATGGCGGCTCGCCGATCAGCGCACCCAACTGATGGCGCAGGGGAAGCCGTTCCTGGTGCCGGTGGTCACGGACGATACCGCCGAGGACGGTGCGCGCGTGCCGAACTCGTTCATCGACGTGCAGTGGACACGGGTCACAGGCAGCGCGGGAGCCTCGCAGTTCGCACGACACGTCAGCGGCCTGCTCAATCCGGCTCCACTGGCGGTCGCAAAGCCACCGCTTAATAACGCGCGGCCGGACCCAAGGTCCATGGCGGTGCTCGCGTTCGCGAACATGAGCCGCGATCCTGAAAACGAATACTTCTCCGATGGCATCAGCGAGGAGCTTCTCAACATCCTGGCAAAAATTCCCGGCATGCGTGTAACGGCGCGCACCTCGTCGTTTTTCTTCAAGAACAAGAACGTGCCGGTGCCGGAGATCGCACGCCAGCTCGGCGTCGCGTACGTGATCGAGGGCAGCGTGCGCAAGTCAGGCCACCGTGTGCGAATCGCAGTGCAGCTCATCAACGCAGCCGATGGTTTCCAAATCTGGTCCGATACTTTCGATCGCGAACTGCAGGACATCTTCTCGGTGCAGGACGAAATCGCAGGCCTAGTTGCGCGGAGTCTGCAGCTTGAGCTCAAGGCCAAGTCCGCCGCTCTACGCCCTGTTGATCCCGAAGTGTACCGTCTCTGTCTCGCCGGCAGGCAGCTCGCGATCGGCGCCGCCGACGAATCGCTGCGCGCTGCGGAGAGTTCATTCAATCGCGCGATCGAGATCGATCCCGATACGGCGGCAGCCTGGGCCGGCCTCGCTTACGTATGGCACATGCGCGCGCGAATGCGGCACGTGGCGGCCGCATTTGCGCCGACCGAACTCGCCAGTGCCGAGCAGTGCGCACGGCGCGCGCTGGCGGTGGATCCGACAATGGGCGAAGCCGAAATCATGCTCGGGTCCCTGGCGCTGCTCCGCGGGGATCTTGCGGCCGCCGAGCAAGCATTGGACCGCGGCCTCGCACTCAGCCCCAACTCCGAGACTGGTCTCGACATTCTGGGCTTCTTCCAGTTGCGCAGTGGCCGCCCGGATCTGGCGCTGGACGCGGCCAAGAAAGCGCACGCACTAAACCCATTCGCCTGGGCACCCATCGATCTCTGCGGACTTGCCCTGTGGAGTCTGGGTCGCCTTGACGAGGCTGCCGCAGAGTTCGCGCGTGCTCAGCCGATGGCCGCGCCGCCGATAGTGCGCGCTAATCGCGCCAACGTGCTGGCGCAACTGGGTCGGTTCGATGAAGCCGTTGCTGAAGCGAGGTTAGCGCTGTGTGCCGAGGCCAGACGGGGCTGGCAGGACAGTTTCAACACAGTGTGCGATGGCAGCGTGGCGTTGGCACTGGCCGTCGCTGGAGTGCGCGACGGCGCCGAGGAGTTGGTGGAGCACATCCTGGCGGGCCCATCAGACCGCCACTACAACGCCGGCTACGCGCTGATCCGTTTAGGGCGGATCGATGAGGGTATCGCGCTGTTGCACGACATGCCGCAATTCGTCGTCTTCTATCTGCTGACGCTTCTCCATGGCGATCCCGCGCTCGAAAGTGATCGGCGCTGGACCGAACTGCTGCTGCACCTGAACGCCAACCAGGCGAGCGCTACGCGTAGGCGCGCTCTCGCGAGTGGCCGCGGAAACGAAGTTCGTGCGCAAAACTTGGAATAGGGGATAGTTAACCGCTGGATCAACGTCAACGTCTACCGGAAGTTTACTGGGCCCTGTACCATGGCGCGGTTGTTGAGTGATTTCCGTGCGCAACATAGCTTCAGCGCCGACTATCACCAGCAGTATCTGACGAAGAATCCGAACGGGTACTGCGGGATAGGAGGGTGTGGTTCCCCTTTAAATCGCGGAGTTACGGGTGAGGGCGAAGGCGTAGTCACTGGCATGACCCTGCATTCCGCGGAGAGACAAGGGATTGCCTGGCCTGTTGGTCGAGACCCCGCGTGCTTCTGCAGAAAAATGAGGCGAGTGTTCGACGCTGATGTCTACCGGAAGACCGTGGACTAAGCGGCTAACGCGCGCGAAGCGCCCACTGGCTCGGCTGACAGCGCTCAACGTCGTCCGTTACCCTACCGGTATTGAAAATGTCGTACTCGATCTTCCAAACACCATCCTTTCTGCTTCTTCCAAACGACCACAAACTTGCCAAGCGACGCGCGGCGTTCCGGGTTGTAGACCTGGGCAGACGGGCCGCGCAGACGAACCGAGTAAGTGATGGGAAGAGCGCCCAGAATCACGGTATCCAGACAGGAGAGACTCTTGCGTTCAGACATCGAGATTGCGCAAGCCGCGAAACTCAAGCCGATTGCGGAGATAGCGGCAAGGCTCGGCATTCCGGAGGACGCGTACGACACTTATGGTCGCTACAAGGCCAAAGTTTCGCTCGATTACATCGAGAGCTTGAAATCGCGACCGAATGGCCGGCTGATCCTCGTTTCGGCGATGAGCCCGACGCCGGCAGGTGAGGGAAAGACAACGACAACCGTCGGCCTCGGCGATGCGCTGAACCGCATCGGCAAGCGCACCGTCATCTGCCTGCGCGAGCCAAGCCTGGGGCCCGTGTTCGGCATGAAGGGTGGCGCCGCCGGCGGCGGCATGGCGCAGGTCGTGCCGATGGAGGATATCAATCTGCATTTCACCGGCGACTTCAACGCCATCGCACTCGCCAACAACCTGCTCGCGGCACTGATTGATAACCATATCCACCACGGCAACGCGCTGGGTCTCGACGTGCGACGCATCGCTTGGAAGCGGGTCATGGATATGAACGACCGCGCGCTGCGGGACATCACTGTCGGCCTCGGCGGCCCCGGTAACGGCTACCCGCGCCAGGACGGCTTCGACATCGTCGTGGCCTCCGAAGTCATGGCTATCTTCTGTCTCGCAACCACGCTCGCGGATCTCAAGAAGCGCCTTGGCAACATCGTCGTTGGCTACACCCGCGACCAAAATCCCGTGTGCGCGCGCGACCTGAAGGCAGAGGGCGCGATGTCGGTACTGCTGCGCGACGCGCTCAAGCCCAACCTCGTGCAGACCCTGGAGAACAACCCAGCTTTCATCCACGGCGGCCCGTTCGCGAACATCGCGCACGGCTGCAATTCCGTGCTGGCAACGCAAACCGCGCTCAAGCTCGCCGACTACGCCGTTACCGAGGCCGGCTTCGGCGCCGACCTTGGCGCCGAGAAATTTATTGACATCAAGTGCCGCGAGGCGGGGCTCGAACCGGCGGCCGTCGTGCTGGTGGCCACGATCCGTGCGCTCAAGTACCACGGAGGCTGCGAGGTCCCGGACTTGGACAAGGAGAATCTGCCGGCTCTCGAGAGGGGCCTTGCCAACCTCGAGCGGCACGTCCATAACGTGCGAAACCACTATGGCCTGCCGTGTGTCGTCGCCGTCAACCACTTCACTTTTGACACGGCGAGGGAGTTCAACCTTCTTCAGTCGAAGATGGCGCACCTCGAGGCACCGGTGATTTCGGCGCGGCACTGGGCCGAAGGCGGCGCCGGGGCGGAGGCGGTCGCGCGCGCGATCGTCGACGTCGCTGAGGGCGGCGATGGGAAGTTCCGCTTCGTCTATGACGATGCGATGCCGCTTTGGGAAAAGATGAAGGCCATAGCGACCAAGATCTATGGCGCGAGCGAAATCACCGCGGAGCGCGACGTGCGCGCGCAGATCAAACGCCTGGAGGACAGCGGCTATGCGCGCTATCCGGTGTGCGTGGCGAAGACGCAGTACTCGTTCTCGACCGACCCCCACCTCAGAGGTGCGCCGTCCGGCCATACGGTCAATATCCGCGAGGTGCGGCTCAGAGCGGGGGCTGGGTTCATCCTGATGATCTGCGGCGACATCATGACCATGCCCGGTCTGCCAAAGGTGCCGTCATCGGCGCACATCGACATCGACGAGCGCGGACGCGTGATTGGGCTGTTTTAGTCCCCGGGCGACGACGGCGAGGACTGTGGTGCCGCAATGGCGGGCTTCTTTAACCCCGAGACTGGCGTCGGCGGAATCGCATTTGCGAACCGGATGTATCGAGACTGGACGATGACGTTAGGCGTCGTTGATCTCGATCTGCACCTGATGTCGGGGTTTGAGTAGGGTAGCCGAGCGATCGGGATTCACAGTGGTTTTAGTTGGTCTGGCGGCGGAGCGACGTCGACCCCTAAGGAAAGTCTACCGGTCGCTGCGCTACCGCGCCGTAAATGCGTGGGTTCCCGTGCGGGCAACCGCTTCGCTGCCGACCAACACCAGCCGTAGCTCGCCAAGAATCCCAGCGGGTACCGCAGGTGGTGTCCCGTACAGTCGCAGCGCGACATCGGCCAGCGGCCAGGCCCGAGGACCTGGCGCCTCAGGTTTCCGCGCGCCCCGCGTCGGCAGTGCGGGCCAGGGTATGCGAGGCCAGCGTGCCGATGTGGTGGCGGCCCTTGAGGGCGTACCACAAGAGGCCTGATCCCAGGATGACCCCCGTGTAAGCGAACGCGCCCCACGTGTTGTACCAGGGCGTGCCGTAGATGGCTTCGCGCGGCCACGCCAGGTTGAGCGCCATGCCGGCGCCCCATATAACCGCGACTACGTTGACCAGCATTCCCCACCTGCCCATGGTGAAGTAGCCGCCTGCGGCCAGATCCGACGGCGGCCACTGCCCGGCCAGACGCCTCTTCAGCATCGGCCCGGTAACCGCCAGGTACGCGAGGTAAATCATGATGATCGCGATCGAGGTCAGCACGGTGAAGATCTTTGGCTGACCGATGTTTACCACCAGAATCAGCGCGGCGATCACCCCGATCACGACGGCGGGAAGAATTGGCGTCTGAGTGTCCGGATTCACCCGGGCAAGTCTCTCCCCGAACGGCAGCGCGTTGTCGCGCGCCATCGCGAAGGTCAGGCGGATGGCGGCGGTGTGCACGGCCAGCGCGCACACCGTCACCGCGATCACAATACAGGTGAGGAAGATCTTGCCCAGCGGGCCCCACATCACCTGCTCGACGATGTACTGCAGGCCGCCGCTGACGCTGGCGATCTGCGGGTCCTGCAGGTTCGGCGCCGCCATGACCGCGAACACGAGGATCGCGCCGCCGATGACGAATGAGGCGAGGATGGCGCGCAGAATCGCCTTGGGCGCGGTGCGCCGCGGCTCGACGGTTTCCTCGCCCAAGGAGCTGGCGGTGTCGAAACCGTACATCACATAGCCTGAGGCGAGCGAGGCCACCAGGAACGCGCCCAGGAAGCCGCCGCTCTCGCCAGCGCCGTAGCCATTCATTGCGAAGAACACCGCGGGTCCGCGAACGCTGTGCAGCGCGAGGATGATGGCGATAAGCACGGCCGCGATCAGCTCGATGAAGACTCCCGCGCTGTTGATCATCGCCATCAGGCGCACACCGAGCGCGTTCACCACGGTGGTGAAGAGGATCAAGGCGGTTCCGAGGATCACCGCGTTGGTGGCGGAGTCGTAGGGGCCCGTGCCGTCGCCGACGAACTGAAATCCGCGCCACAGACGCGGCAGGTTCAATTGCAGTGCCAGCACCACCGCCGACAGCGTCACGATCGAGGCGGCGAGCATCAGCCAGCCCGCGGACCATCCCACGATCCGGCTGCCCAGCTGCTTGGACCAGTTGTAGACCGATCCGGCGACCGGATATTTGGCGGCCAGCTCCATGAAACACAGCGCGACGGCGAGCTGGCCGATGAGGACGATAGGCCATGACCACAGGTAGGCCGGCCCGGCGGTGCCAAAGCCGAAGTAGAACAGCTGGAAGGTGCCGGTGAGGATCGAGATGTAGCTCACGCCGGCGGCGAAGCTGCCGAACTTGCCGATGCCGCGGTCGAGCGACTCCTTATATCCGAAGTGCTCCATGCCGCTGTCGGTGCGAGCGGCGTCGACGTTCTTGGCCATGTGAAAATCCCCTGTGAATCGGAAGATCGCGGTCGCCAGAGCCAGCCCCCGCGGAGCATCGCAGTCGGTGGAGTCCGTCGCCTGTTATTCGAGGTTGATGCCCGTCTAAGGTATCGCGATTCCCACGAAAACCCAATGCGGGTCGCAGGACCGAGCGGCGCGCTTAGTCTCATTTCCGTTCACGTGGGGCCTGCGATCGACAGTCGCTCGATCGGGCTGGAGGAGCTTTCGCTCCCGAGTGACAGGTACAGGTGTTGCGCCGCGACCGTGACGGAGATCTTCATCCGCCGCGTGAGCTGGGCCGCGCACGCCGAGAGCCACTCGCTCTGGAACGCGTAGAGCTCCAGATGCTCACTGCGATGGATATGTTCGGTGGCGTAGCGCGCGGCGAGCTGGCCGGCGTTTCGGTGCGCGTAGACGGCCACGCGCGGGGCGGCCTTGCTGGCGCGGTGAAGTCGGGCGGCCTCCGGCGCGCCTACCTCGATCCATGCGCGCAGCGCGCCGGTTAGGTCGCGCACCGCGATGGCAGGCTCGTCAGGAGCGGACAGTCCCTTCGAGAAGGCGATGCCTTCGCTGTATTCGAGGCAGTAGGCGAGCAGCCGGGTTAGGAGATACTCGCTGGTCTCCGACGGGTGGCGGGCGAGGCGCAGTTCCAGCCTCTCGTAGACATTGCGATCCGAGTCCGCCAGCTCGACCTCGAAGACGTACATCGTAACGCTCAGCGCCATGGGAGAACCCAGGCTTTCGCCGCCGTGACCGCGCGGCGTGCGCGCGTATTCAACCCTTGGGCAGCACGATGGGACGTTCGCGCAGCAGTAAGACCCAGTCGCCATTCTCCATGAGCGCCTCGCGCCCAAGTTCGCGGATGAGGGCGCGCTCGTGGTGGACGCGGTGGGGAGAGTCGGGCGCCGCCTCCAGCTTCGTGACCACTTTCTCCGCGCGGCCGAAGACCGTGGCGAATCTCGCGTACTGGTGGGCCTGCGAGCGCAGGCCGAACCGCTCACCGTAGGTTTCCCAGAGCGCCGCGGCGATGGGCGCGAAACCCATGACCAGGACGACCCAGTGGCGCCATCTCCCCATGCCCTCCAGCTGGTGCCAGAACACGACCAGGCTCGCCGTCGCGGTAAGGCCCGCGCACAGTGAGATGGCCGACAGCAGCTCCACGTGGTGTATGCGCGACATCTGCAGCTTTGCGCGACTGCGGAAATAGGCCGCCTGGCCACTAACCCAGTGGGCGAGTACCAGATCAGCGCGCGGCTGCGTGGGGGGCGGCAGCACGTTGGTGCCGCGCAGCGCCTCGCGGATCCAGCGCAGCTCGTCCAGCTGCTTGCGCAGGTAGCTCGCCGAGGCGTTATCGGCGAGTCCCGCGAGTCGCCAGTAGAACTGCACGCGCAAGCCTTCGGCGAGCGCGCGGTAGTCGAGGTAGCGGCCCTGCGTGTCCTGCCGCTTTTGCCACAGATATAGGAACACGATGGCGGTGAAGATGCCCAAGTACAGCTCCGGCAGCTCGCGCACCGGCATGATCTCCGCGTACACCTCGAAGGTCAGGGCGAGCCCCACCGCGAGACTGATGACCACGCGCAGGATGGCGTGCGTCATCTTCTGGTAGCGGCGCGCGAGCACATCGGCGCAGGCGAAGGTGGCGGCGAGCGCGCGATCCGCGGCGGGCCTTTCGCTCAGTCCCGGGATCAGGGACTCTCCGGATGCGGTCACCGCGGGCGAACCGCGCACGCGCGCCGCCTCGGCGTTGAACCGGTCGATGCGCAGGCACACCGTGCGCAGCAACTCGGCGTTGGCCTCCTTCGGGTAGAGCCACTTGCCGGGAAGATCGACCAACGGACCACCGTCCACCCGGCGCGCGGGTACCCAATAGACCGGTCCGTCGTAGTCGAAATCCAGCCCGCGCGTGGCGACCTGGACGCGCCCCTCCAGCTTCAAGCGCACGACTTCGGCGGTACCGGCGAAGGACTCGTTGTGGGTACCATCCCACAGCGCCAGCAGGATGTGGCACCGGCCCGAGACGAACAGCCCAACCTCGCGGTAGCACAACTCGCGCACGTCCGCGGGCGTGGTGTCCGGGGGTACTTCCGGCTCGAGCACGAAGATGTTGGCCGCCGCGGTGCGGTTCAGCAGGGAGCGGAACTCCTCGACAGACGCGGGGAAGTCACGTTCGTACTCAGCCGCTTCCATCGGCAGGCATACGAGCAGCTCACAGCCGTGCTCCAGGCCGACTTCCGCGGCGAGCCGGTCGGCGCCCTCCGCGAGCGCCGAGACCATGCGCAACGGCGTCGCCGGATAGCGCGTGTTCAGGTAGCCGATCAGCTCGGCGATGCGTGCGCGATATTGCGGGTAGTCCCGCGGATCGAGGTTCCGGTGACCGGTCACGCCGATGACCAGGGGCACGGTACCCTCGGCGTCAGGCTGCCGATGGGTTACGTTCAAGGGCTCTGCCGCCCGAGCGCACGACCGGCCGCGATGAATCGCTCGCGCTCCGGCACGGGGTCTATTTCCTCCGCGAGCCGCGTGACGAGTTGTTCCCAGCCGGCGACCCCGGGCGCGGTCCGCCGCACCAGATGCTGCGCCACCGGGCCGATGTGGTGGGCGAGGGCCCTCTCCAGCGACCGTAGCCGCAAGGGGTCGAACGGGGGGGCCGCGGGAGGCGGCGCGGCGGCGGCAGCCGCGACTCGCGCGGACGCCGGGGCCGGGGCATGGGGCGTGGCGCTGAGCAGCGTCGCGACGTGTGCGCATAGCCTCTCATAGTGCGGCGCTAGCGGTGGCGGGAAGGCGTCAAGCCAGTGCTGGGAGCTGAGGAAATACTCCAGGCTCTTGGACGGGGTGATGTCCTCGATGCGAAATGGCAGCACTGGCAATTCCTTGTGAACCGCGCGCTCCACTTCGCGGCGCACCTGCGGCGAGGCGTTACTGTGGGAGGAGAACACCAGCACCATCAGCCGGGCGCCGGATATCGCCTCGATGATCTCCTCGGCCCAGTCGGCCGCGGGAGAGATGTCGCGCGGGGCGATCCAAGCGCTCACGCCGCGCGCCTCCAAGCGCGCCACCAGCTCGAATGCGCAGTCACGATCCGGCAGTGAGTAGCTGACGAAGACGCTGCGCGCCATCAGCCCTCCAGCATCTTCAGCGCCTTGGCCAGGCTGGTGCGCATGCGATTGAACGCGCGCCCGAGATCGGTGAGTTCGGTGCTGCCGCGCGCGGGGAATTCCCCGGCCGACATGTCGCCGAGACTGACTTCATCGGCGACGGCGACCATGCGCCGCACGGGGCGCACCACTAGAAAATACAGCACCACGTTGACGATCAGGAGCGTCCCGGCAAGGATGGCGGCGATGGAGCTCATGACGCTGCGCAATATCCGGCTGGCGTTGGCGGTCGCGGTCGCAAGCGGCACCGATACCACCTGGGCGCCGATGATCTCGTGGTCCTGCCAACCAAAGCCGTTGTTGCTCCCGTACCGACGTATCAGCGTCACGGGGGCCGCCGCTGGCAGGCTGTGGCACACCAGGCACTTGGCCTCCGCGTGTATCGGACGCGCGAGGTACAAGGACCTGCCGGTGGGGGTATCGCGCTCGCCAACGATCTCAGCGTGGTGCTCGTCGTTCCTGAACTGCTGGATGAGGTCCGATTCCCAGTCCATGGCCCGGTCCTGAAGGTTGGTCGGGTTGAGTGTCGCCTCCTTGTAGGCGTACTCGGGGTGCTTCCCACGCAGGTGCAGGAAGTTCCGCGTGGCCGCGTATGAGGGCACGCTCTGCGGCAGGAACGTCTGCTCCATCTGCGCGTTCAGGAGGGGGACGATCTCGGTCGCCGTGTAGGCGCGCATGGCCAGCGCGCTGTCCATCATCAGGCCCGCCTCGCGTAGCGTTTCCTGCTTCGCGTTCCCCTGGAGCATGGCCGAGCACGCCCAGCCGACCGCCAGGGCGGCGAGGGCGAAGGCCAGCGCCAGCGCGAGGTTGATTCGGACCAGGAGATTCATGGAGTTATGGTGGGAACGTCCGACATCCCGTTGCCGCAGTGTGCCAGAGATTCCGCGCGGGCCGCAATTTCACGAAGGCGGCCGGGGTGGCGCGCCGGCGGCGCGCGCGGGGGAGTGCGCCGGGGTGGTAAAAAATCGGGCCCCGACCTTCCGTGGCCGGGGCCCGACGCAGGAGCGCGCCAGGGGTGGAACGGTGCGCGCCCCGCTCTGTCGCCTTACCGGTGACCCTGACCATTGAACAGGTCGGTCATGACATTCACGTTGCTGTGGCAGGCGTGGTTGAGCCACGGTAGCCGGGATGCCCCCCCATCGACTTCCGTGGCGGCTGCCGCCGCGCGAACGCACTCGGTGCGCCCTCCGGTACGCGCCGGCGAAGCCTCGGCTGTCGACTCAGCCTGACTTCACAGTGGTCCGAAGACCTTCTTGAGGATCGCGCTCGCCTGACCCATGGGATCCTTGCGAATCGCGTGCTCCTCTTCGGCGACACGACTGAACAGCCCGTCGAGCGCCTTCT
>JANYBG010000163.1 GCA_025360865.1 Pseudomonadota bacterium
GCCGTGGCAGCCCTGCCCGCACCCGGTCGTGACTGCTCCTTCGCGGGCCTCCTGGCGCCGCGGCTCCTGAGCGCATGAATCGCCGGTTGCCTGAACCCGCGGGACCCGCCGCCCGCGGGAGGGGTCTGCCTGCCGCTGACGACAACGCCAAGGGCCTCCAAGCATGCACGCTCAAAACCGCGGACTCCACAAAGACGCTTACGAACGCGACAGCTGCGGCTTCGGCCTAATCGCGAGCCTGGACGATGTGGCAAGCCACTGGCTGGTGCGGACCGCCATGGACTCCCTCGCGCGCCTGACTCACCGCGGCGCGATCGCCGCCGATGGCAAGACCGGGGATGGTTGTGGCCTCCTGCTGAAGGCGCCCGGCGGATTCCTGCGCGCGGTCGCCGCGGAGGCGGGCATCGAGCTCGCCCCGCTGTTCGCCTCGGGTCTCGTGTTCCTGTCGCCCGAGCCCGCGCACGCGGCGAACGCCCGCGCCAGCCTCGTCGCGCAGCTCGCGCGCCAGGGACTCGAGGTAGCCGGCTGGCGGATCGTGCCGCTGGGGCGCGAGGCCTGCGGCGAGCAGGCGCTGCGCTCGCTGCCGGTCATCGAGCAGTTATTCGTGAGCTGCCGCGTGCCGGGCATGGACGAGGCGGCTTTCAACCGCCGCCTCTATATCGCGCGGCGCCTCGTGGAGAAGGCGCTCAGCGCGGACCCGGTGTTCTACATCCCGAGCCTGTCCGCCAGCACCATCGTGTTCAAGGGCATGGTGATGCCCCAGTACCTGGCGCAGTTCTACCCTGATCTCGCCGACCCGCGCCTCGAGGCCTCCGTGGCTGTGTTCCACCAGCGCTTCTCCACCAACACGCTGCCGCAGTGGCGCCTGGCCCACCCGTACCGCTACCTCGCCCACAACGGCGAGATCAACACCGTGCAGGGCAACCGCAACTGGGCTATCGCCCGCGGGCCACTGCTGAGCTCCGCGCTGCTGCCGGACCTGGCCGAGGCGCTCCCGCTGGTGAGCTCCGGCGGCTCGGACTCGCAGAGCCTGGACAACATGCTCGAGGCGCTGCTGCTGGGTGGGCTCGACCCACTGCATGCGATGCGCCTGCTGATTCCGCCGGCCTGGCACGGGCTCGACACCCTCGACCCGGACCTGCGCGCCTTCTACGAGTACTACTCGGTGCACATGGAGCCATGGGACGGTCCCGCCGGGGTCGTGCTGACCGACGGGCGCTACGCGCTGTGCACGCTTGACCGCAACGGGCTGCGTCCCGCGCGCTTCTGCATCACCCGCAACCGCGTCCTCACCGTCGCCTCGGAGACGGGTGTGTGGGACTACGCGCCCGAGGACGTGGTGCGCAAGGGCAAGCTCGGGCCCGGCGACATGATCGCGCTGGACACCAAAACCGGCGCGCTGCTGAACTCCGCCGACATTGACCAGTTGCTCAAGAGCCGGCATCCGTACAAGGCGTGGCTCAAGCAGGGCGTGCGCTACCTCGAGAGCGACCTGGTCGACCCACGCCTGGCCGCCGAGCCCATGGATCGCGGCACGCTTGCGCTTTACCAGAAGATGTTCAACGTCTCTCAAGAGGAGCGTGACGACGTCATCCGCGTGCTGGCGCAGGATGAGAACGAGGCGGTGGGCTCGATGGGGGACGACACCCCCATGCCGGTGCTCTCGCACCGCGTGCGCTCGCTCTACGATTACTTCCGCCAGCAGTTCGCGCAGGTGACGAACCCGCCAATCGACCCGTTGCGCGAGTCGATCGTGATGTCCCTGCAGACGCAGATCGGCCCCGAGGCGAACATCTTCGCGCCGGCCCCGGAACACGCGCGCCAGGTCGTGCTCGGCTCGCCCATCCTCTCGCAGCGCAAGCTGCGCCAGATCCTGGCGATCGAGACGGTCACGCATGAATTTCTTGACCTGCAGTACGATCCCGCGGAGGGCCTGCGCGCGGCGATCGGGCGCTTGCGCCAGCAGGCGGAAGGCGCGGTGCGCGCGGGCAAGCTCGTGCTGCTCCTGTCAGATCGCTACCTCGTCGACGACCGCGTGCCGATGCACGCGCTGCTGGCCACGGGGGCGGTGCACCACCACCTGGTGAACACGGGGCTGCGCTGCAAGTGCAACCTCCTGATCGAGACCGGCACCGCCCGCGAGCCGCACCACTTCGCCTGCCTCATCGGCTACGGAGCGACCGCGGTCTATCCGTACATGGCCTACCAGGTCCTGTTCGAGATGATGCGCAAGGGACGCGTCAAGCTGGACTTCGCCGCGCGGCTGGAACTCGGGCGCAGTTACCGCGCGGGCCTGCGCAAGGGCCTGTTCAAGATCATGTCGAAGATGGGCATATCCACGATCTCAAGCTACCGCAGCTCGCAGCTGTTCGAGATCGTGGGACTTGCGGACGAGGTGGTCGAGAGCTGCTTCACGGGCACCGAGTCGCGCGTGCAGGGCGCCGACTTCGACGACCTCGAGTCCGACACGCTGCAGCTGGCCGCGCGCGCGCGCGATCCACGCGTGCCGATCCCGCAGGGTGGCCTGCTCAAGTACGTGCACGGCGGGGAGTACCACATGTACAACCCGGACGTGATCGCCGCCCTGCAGGCCGCGGTCATCTCCGGCGACACGGCGATGTACCGGCGCTACGCGCAGCTGGTGAACGCGCGCCCGGCGTCCACGTTCCGCGACCTGCTGGGACTCAAGCCGGGCGCCGCGGCGATCGCGCTCAGCGAGGTGGAGCCGGTGGCGGCGGTGCTCGCGCGCTTCGACAGCGCCGGCATGTCACTCGGGGCCCTTTCCCCCGAGGCGCACGAGGCGCTGGCGATCGCCATGAACCGACTGGGCGCGCGCTCCAACTCAGGCGAGGGTGGGGAGGATCCGGCGCGCTATCGCACCGCGAAGAACTCGAAGATCAAGCAGGTCGCCTCCGGTCGCTTCGGCGTGACGCCCGAGTACCTGATCAACGCCGAAGTCCTGCAGATCAAGATCGCCCAGGGGGCGAAGCCTGGCGAGGGTGGACAGCTCCCCGGCCACAAGGTGAACGAGATGATCGCCTCGCTGCGCTTCGCGCGCGCGGGCGTCGGGCTCATCTCCCCGCCACCGCACCATGACATCTATTCCATCGAGGACCTGGCGCAGCTGATCTTCGACCTCAAGCAGGTGAATCCGCAGGCGCTGGTGTCCGTGAAGCTGGTCGCGGAACCCGGCGTGGGCACGGTGGCCGCGGGCGTCGCCAAGGCCTACGCGGACCTGATCACCATCTCAGGGTATGACGGCGGCACTGGCGCGAGCCCGCTGTCATCGATCAAGTACGCGGGCTCGCCCTGGGAACTCGGACTCGCCGAGACGCACCAGTCGCTGCGGGTGAATGACCTGCGCCACCGCGTGCGGCTGCAGGCCGACGGCGGTCTCAAGACCGGTCTTGACGTGGTGAAGGCGGCGATCATCGGCGCCGAGAGCTTCGGCTTCGGCACCGCGCCGATGGTGGCGCTGGGCTGCAAGTACCTGCGCATCTGCCATCTCAACAACTGCGCCACGGGCGTCGCCACGCAGCACAACCTGCTGCGCTCTAAGTACTTCACCGGGCTGCCGGAAATGGTGATGAACTATTTCCGCTTCGTGGCCGAGGAAGTGCGCGAGATCCTCGCCTCACTCGGCGCGCGAAGTCTCGCGGACATCATCGGCCGCACCGAGCTGCTGACGGTGCTTGAGGGCGCCACGCCCCGGCAGCGCAAGCTCGACCTCACGCCCATCCTCTCCAGCGCCGGCGTGCCGGCGGAGGCGCCGCGGCTCTGCGGCACCCCGTCCAACACGCCCTTCGACAAGGGCGAGCTCGCCGAGCGCATGGTGCGCGAGATGCTGCCGGCCATCCACGGGCGCGCCGGTGGCGAGTGGCACTACACGCTCAAGAACTTCAACCGCTCCATCGGGGCGCGCATCTCGGGCGAGATCGCGCGGCGCTGGGGCAACCACGGCATGGCGGACAGTCCGGTCACCATGCGCTGCACCGGCGACGCCGGCCAGAGTTTCGGGGTGTGGAATGCCGGCGGCCTCCAGCTCTACCTCGAGGGCGACGCCAACGACTACGTTGGCAAGGGCATGGCGGGCGGTCGCATCGTCCTGCGCCACCCGCGCAACGCGAACTTCGTCGCGAAGGAGACGGTCATCATGGGCAACACTTGCCTGTATGGCGCGACCGGCGGGGAGCTGTACGCGGCAGGCGTCGCGGGCGAGCGCTTCGCGGTGCGCAACTCCGGCGCGGTCGCCGTCATCGAGGCAGCCGGGGATCACTGCTGCGAGTACATGACCGGTGGCGCGGTGTGTGTGCTCGGCCGCACTGGCGTCAACTTCGGCGCCGGCTTCACCGGCGGCTTCGCTTACGTGCTGGACCTGGAGCGCAACTTCGTCGACCGCTACAACCACGAACTGATCGACATCAGCCGCTTTCACCCCGAGGCCATGCAGTCGCACGTGCAGCACCTGGAGGGGCTTCTGGAGCGACACTTCATCGAGACCCGCAGCGAGTGGGCGCAGGAGATCGTGAACGACCTGCGCTCGTTCCTGCCCAAGTTCTGGCTGGTGAAGCCGAAGGCGGCCTCGATCGACTCACTCATCGACAACCTGCGGCGCGCGGCCTGAGGAACGCACACTGACATGGCCGACAAGAACCTGCAGTTCCTCGACATCCCCCGCGCCGACCCGGCGAAGACTCCCGTCGAGGCGCGCATACGCGACTTCCGCGAGATCTACGCGCCGTTCGACCCGGCAGGCGCCGCCCAGCAGGCGGGCCGCTGCCTTGCCTGCGGCAATCCGTTCTGCGAGTGGAAGTGCCCGGTCCACAACTACATCCCCAACTGGCTGAAGCTGATCGAGGAGGGCAACCTCTTCGAGGCCGCGGAACTGTCCCACAAGACCAACTCGCTGCCCGAGGTCTGCGGGCGCATCTGCCCGCAGGACCGGCTGTGCGAGGGCGCCTGCACGCTCAACGACGGGCTGGGCGCGGTCACGATCGGCTCGATCGAGAAGTACATCACCGACGAGGCGCTCAAGGCGGGCTGGAAGCCTGACATGTCCCACGTGCGCCCCACCGGGCGGCGGGTGGCGATCGTCGGCGCGGGTCCCGCGGGGCTGGCGTGCGCGGACATCCTGGTGCGCAACGGTGTCGCCCCGGTGGTGTTCGACCGGCACGAGCGCATCGGCGGCCTGCTCACCTTCGGCATTCCCCCCTTCAAGCTCGAGAAGGAAGTGGTCGAGACGCGTCGCGGCATCATGGAAGGAATGGGGGTCGAGTTCCGCCTGGGCGTCGACATCGGCGCCGACCTGCCGTTCGAGAGCCTGCTCGGGGACTACGACGCGGTCTTCCTCGGCATGGGCACCTACCGCGCGGTGCGCGGGGGCTTCGCCGGCGAGGACCTGCCCGGCGTGCACGCGGCGCTGCCGTACCTGATTTCCAACATCCGCGAGGAACTGGGATTGCCCACGGCGGGTGGGCCGCCGGTGAGCATGCGGGGCGAGCGCGTGGTGGTCCTGGGTGGCGGGGATACGGCGATGGATGCCAACCGCACCGCGATCCGCCAGGGTGCCGAGTCGGTAACCTGCACCTACCGCCGCGACGAGGCGAACATGCCTGGCTCGCGCCGCGACTACAAGAACAGCCGCGAGGAGGGCGTGGAGTTTCTCTTTAACCGGCAGCCGATCGAGATCGTCGGCGCGCGGCAGGTCGAGGGGGTGAAGCTTGTCACCACCCAACTGGGGGCGCCCGATGCGCGTGGCCGCCGGGTGCCGCAGGCGGTGCCCGGCTCCGAGGAGATCATCCCGGCCGACGCGGTGATCATCGCGTTCGGCTTCCTGCCCAGCCCCCCCACCTGGTTCGCCGATCACGAAGTCAGGCTGCACGACAACGGCCGGGTACGCGTCTCGGCCGCGCAGGCGCGGCCCTTCCAGACCACCAACCCCCGGGTATTCGCCGGCGGCGACATGGTGCGCGGCTCGGATCTCGTGGTCACCGCGGTGTTCGAGGGGCGCGAGGCGGCTCGCGGGATGCTCGACTACCTCGGCGTCGGCTGAGTTCGAGGCTTGATAGGCCTGATCCGAGTGCGACCGAATGCGGGGCCCCGCGCGTCCGCCGGCGTATCGCCTGGAGGGCTTCGATAGGTTCCTTCAGCGCGCTGTGCACCCGAAGTGAGGTGCTCACGAGGGTTGATTGATACGGGGCGACCCCCCTTCCTCACTAGGCACGAGCCAGCATCCGCGTGGCGAGCCGCGGAAGATTCATGCCCATCCCACCGTTGCGAGCCGGCGGTTGGCGAAGGCGCATACGCAATCCCCTCTACGCCGCTGAGGACGGTGCGCTCGCCGTGCCGCAACAAGCTCCCGCACTCTGAACGGGCGGGCACTTAACAGATCCATACGAACAGAAGACACAGCAATCGCCGGGCTTCGGCCGCAGTAACGTCCGGCAGCCAGCGCAGTCGTGAAAGTACACGCAGGCGTCGGTCGGCATGGTCTCAACGGTGGAGGCCCCGCACCGCGGACATGTGAGGATGGACTCAAGAACCACTGGCGATGTCATGTGGCCTCCTCGGCTGCTATGCATCTAACGCTGGGCTGGAGCGGCGCTACGGTGCCGGATCATAAGCGCCGCAGGCTGAATAATTCACTGCCTGCGGCGCGGCTAATTACTCGTGTCATGGCGGCTCCGAGCGTTGGCTAGGCGGCCTCTCAGTTGTCACTTCGCCGCTAGCACACGTGCCAGATTGAATAGCCCCAACAGAAGTGCCGCTGCGGAGAAAGCGAAGCCGAGACTCACGCTAAGCCAAAACGAGCTGCGGTTCTTCCGCCGAGAGAAAATGCCACCGCGAACAGCAACGGATCCGGACCTGATGCCAGCTATCGTGTTCCACCCGACCAATGTACCAATGGCGACGAACAAAAGCGCAGATCGCGGCGGGATTGCAGCTAGCGACGAAATCGACACGGCACACTCCGTCTAACGGTGCGTTTCAGCGGCCAACCGCAACCGCATCATAAGCGCCGTGAGCGACAATGTCTCCGCACTCGCGTCGCTGTTGGTCTGCTGGATCATGGACGCTTCAAGTTTGTTAGCAGTCGCGGCGCTCATTCTTCAGATACCTCCCAGCCTGCGTCATGCGCGTGTTGAAGCAACTTGTCGCGCAATCGCAGCAACTCGCGCTCGAGAGCGGAAACGTCGGTTTTTAAATGGGTGTTGTACTGAGACAGGAGCCGATTCGCGAGTTCTCGACATCTCGTCTCATCACCGAGTTTTGGCAATTTCCCGTATCAAGGAGGACGCACGGGGTGAATAGACGTCGTGCCCCATGCATCACGACGTCGGTATATGGATGGTCTCCAGGCCTACCGTTCGGCATTGCACTGAATCCTTAGCACATGAGGTACTTAGCGCATCGCGCCTGCTAACTAAATCTCGACGACCGAATTTTCGTATAACACCTGGGGCAACTCAAACGATGCGAGTGTCATTCCGTGATCCTGCGCATTGCCGACCCCGCGGTCTACTTGCTAGATCGTAGTGGCGCGCACTCGCATGACGTGCAGGGCCAGCGATACCAACATCGGTCGGTGCAACGAATCCGCCCCATGATGCGCGCCAGGCGGCGGCCTCGGTCGCGGGAGGATTGGACACTGGCGTGGAACCAAACACCCGAAGATGACGCGCAAAAAAAACCCCGCATCCGCGGGGTTCTTCAGTCTTCATCACGTCGTCTGACTCGGTGGCTCGCCGTCAGCTAATTCCCGCAAGCGTCGCGGACATCCGGTCCGGTTCGCCAATGGCACGTCGCATCATCACGAGCATCTAAAATTTCCGGCTGAAACGCTTGGAGCTGTCGCTCCGGCTTCTATCGCGAAGTCCCGCATGTTCTTCCATGCGTTGTGTCGTTCCGTGACAACCACAACAAGTTAGCGGCTGTCGTTTTCCGTGCCCGCGTCGATCCCCGAGTTTTCTGTTCTTTAAACTTTCGAACCAATGGCTTTCGCGCATCACCGTCTATTCGCGAATCTAGCCTGGAAGAGAAAATCGTTTAGCGACGGTGTCTTGGATCGAGATTGTACTGATTCCAGCGCAAAAAGCGATGTCGTGATTTTGAGACATGAAATCGGGTCGCGATCCCCAGGTACACACAAACGACATAATCCACGGCTTTACATAACACTGATCGGGAAGGCTTCCGCGGCGCTTATGGGACAGTCGCCTGGCGCGAACGCGTCAGCGGGGGAGGCGGACGGCGATGCGGGCGCCGCCGCCATCCGGCAGGTTCGCCGCAGTGGCCTCACCGCCGTGAAATGCGGCGATCAGCCGCACGATGTACAGCCCCAATCCGAAGTGCGGGCGACGGTCGGTGCCGGCCCGCGATTGCCACAGGGACTCGAACAGGCGGCCCTCGATGTGCGGGGGCAGAGGGGGGCCGGGGTTATCGACCTCGATAATCGTTGCATCCGCCTCGGCGCGCAGCCGCACCGTGATGGCCGATCCGGTGGGGCTGAAGTCCACCGCGTTGTCGATGAGCTTATCCAGCATCTGCACGATCAGGTCCGGGGATCCCTCCAGGGTCAGCGCTCCGGCCGCGCTCTCGAACAGGAAGGTGCGATCGGCGAACGCCCCCCGGTAGGCCGCCACGGCCGAGGCGAGCACGGCTACCAGGTCGAAACGCAGCCTTTCGGCCCCCCCGATACTCTCCTCGACGCGGCTGGCCGCTCCCATGGCGAGCAGGATGGCACCCAGCCGCTCGCTTCCCTGGCGCGCGCGGTCCAGATACGCCCGCGCCGCGGGCGAAACCTGCTCTGATTCCAGGTTATCGAGCGAGGAGCGAACGATCGTGAGCGGGGTGCGGATCTCGTGGGCGAGCTTGCCGGCCAGGGTGCGCAGGTACTGGGTGTACTCGTCCAGCCGCGAGAGCAGGGTCGCGAAGCTGCGCGCCACATCGCCGAGTTCATCCCGAGCCTGCGTCTCGGGGAAGCTCGTCACCAGCCCGCTGCGGGTCAGCGCGGACTCACTGGCGCGGCGCAGCCTCGAGAGGCGCAGCGCGAGCCAGGCGGCGAAGGTCAGCATGGCCGTCACCACGACGAGGCTGGTGAACAAGGTGAGATTGAGCATGCGCGTCAACGCCCGGTCGCGCAGCCGGATCCAGCGGTCCGCGGTCTGCGTGACCTCAAGTTCTCCAATCACCACGCGATGGTCCCGGTCGTAGATCGGCGCCCGCGCCTGTATGACCTGCCGCTCGCCGGGGCGATCGACGAAGCGCCGATAGAGGCGCGCGAGCAGTGGGGGTCCGGAGCCCAGGTTCGCGCTCTGGCCGAGCGCATCGGCGTGCGCCAGCGGCCGGCCGGCCGGCGTGGTCACTGTGAGCTTGGTTCCCGCCTGCAGGAACTGAGTGAGGTAGCCCTCCAGTTCCGGTGAGGCGAGGATCAGGCGCCCCATCGTGTGCAGGTCATCGCTGCGCAGGGTGCCGTAGCTCACCGGTGCCCCTCCCCGCACGTCACGGTCATCGACGAGCACACCGAACCCACCGCCGAGCATCGACAGTGGCACTCGTGCCTCCACGCGATAACCGTCCCCGCCAGGCTGCCACCCCCCGCGGATGCGCGGCTCCAGAACGACACTCCGCTGACCGTACTCCCCGGTGACGATGCGCCGCGCGATGATCGGCCCGGGCCCCGAGGCGGTGAGCAGGACGCGCTGCTGCTCGCCGCGCGCATCCTCGAAGCCCAGCCAGACACGATCGCCGAAGGTGGCGGTGGTCAGGGTGTTGTTGCCACCCGCGTCGAACACCGGGTGCTCGTCGTGCACGTTCAGCAGCACGTAGAGCATCCGCTCGCGTACCCCGGTGCGGATCGAGAACTTGTGCTTCTCGTCACGCCCGAATGACAGCCCGTCACCGGCGTCCCCCGGCCAGTCAGCCGCGTAGCCATCCAGCAGCGGCGCCGCGGAGAGCGTCATTGGCTCAAGGTCGTACGGGCCGCGCACGAAGTCATCCGGGTCCGTGGGCTTATCGGTTCCCGACGCCGGGGGCGCATCGGCGCCGCTTTCAGCGCCTGCGGCGGGCGGCCTCGGCGGCGCCTGCCGATACAAGAGATCGGTGCGACCCTGAAGCGAGGCGGCGACGGTCTGCGACACGCCCCGCAGGGATTCGACTTCGCCGTCGCGCAGCGCCGATTCCATCTCGCGCGCGTAGCGACAGCCGCCCCAAGGCAGGACCAGCGTGGCGAGCCCGAGCAACAACAGTTTGAGGCGTAGCGACATCGCGGCCTGCCGCTACTCGACCCAGCGATAGCCCATGCCGTACACGGTCTGCAGCGCGTCGAAGTTCGCATCGATCGCCTGGAACTTGCGGCGGATGCGTTTCACCTGCGAGGTGATCGTGTTGTCATCGAGCACCACGCTCGCGGCGTCCATCAACTGCTGGCGGTTGCGGACGTGCCCGGGATGGCGCGCCAGCGCGTGCACGATCCAGAACTCGGTGAGTGACAGCAGCACCACGTGCCCGTCCCACTGCGCCTGCATGCGCTCGGTGTCGAGCGTGAGCGGCCCGCGTCGCAGCACGTCGGTCGGGACATTGGGCCGCCGCAGCGCCTCGACGCGCCGGAACAGCGCGTTCACGCGCGCGATCAGGTGCGGCAGGCTCAGATCCTTGGTCAGGAAATCATCGGCGCCGAGGCGCAGCCCGGAGACCGCGTCGAGCTCGCTGTCGCGCGCTGTTAGAAAGATGATCGGCAGCTCCTGGGACAGCGCGCGCAGCTGGCGGCACAGCTCGAAGCCGCCCTCCGGTTCGTCCTGCAGGGAGATGTCGATGACCGCGAGTTCGGGCAGGCGCACGGCGAAGGCGGCCATCGCCTCGAGGCGGTTCGCGAAGGTGCGCACCGCGTAACCCTCGCGCGCGAATGCGGCCGCGTAGTTCTCGCGGATCGCCGGTTCATCCTCAACAATGGCCACGAGTCGCTTCATGCTTCCTAGGCTACAGCCTGCCAGCACCCGGTGAAAGCACTCGGCGTCGCGCCACAATGCGCCACAATTGCTGCGCGGATCGCCATCATCGCGCCCGCGTCCGCGCTCGCGGCGGTCGCGAAATGCTCTCGTTGCAACACAAGGGAGCGCTCCATGATCCCCCGGCCCTGTGCCTCACGCGCATGCGAGAGTCGCCTCGCGGCCCTGCTCAACTGGCTGGCGCTGCTGGCTCTGGTGGCGCTCGGCGTCTGCGCGGTCCCCGCGCGCGCCGCGGCGCCGGAGGCAGGCTTCGGCGCCCTGATGTGGGAAGGCGCCGCGGACGCGCGGCCGCTGGCCGCCCCGCGGGTGGCGACGCGCGGGCAGGCAACACGGTGGATCACGGCGGGCGAGACGCGCGTGTGGACAGCCGCGCGAAGCGAATCGCGCTGGACAGCGCAGCGCCGCGGCTGACGCTTGTGACCTGCCACCCGTGCGATGCGCCGGATCCCGGCGGTCCGTCGCGCTGGGGTGTCATCGCGGATGCCCGGACCGCACCGCCGGCCGCGCGCGCGCCGGCGGTGGCACGGGTTCAGAAGGCGCTGAGTCCGGTGAGCGTGCGCCCGATGGTGAGCTGGTGAATGGTCTCGGTGCCCTCGTAGGTGATCACGCTCTCCAGGTTGAGCATGTGGCGGATGGGCGCGAACTCCGCTGAGATGCCCGCGCCGCCGAGCATGTCACGGCAATCGCGCGCCACGTCCAGGGCCATGCGGCAGTTGTTCCACTTGGCCAGTGAGACGTGCGCGGGCTGCATAGTGCCGGCGTCCTTCATGCGCCCGAGCTGCAGGGCGAGCAGCTGGGCGGTGGTGATGCGCCGCGCCATGTCGGCGAGGCGCACCTGGATCGTCTGGTTCTGCGCCAGCGGGCGGCCGAAGGTTGAGCGCGTGGCGGTGTAGTCGATCATCTGCTTGAGGCACGCCTGCGCCGCCCCGATGACTCCCCATGCGATGCCGTAGCGCGCCTGCGTGAGGCACGACAACGGACCCTTGAGCCCCACGACACCCGGCAGCACGCGTTCCTTGGGAACCACGACGTTGTCGAAAAACAGCGCCGAGGTCACCGAGGCGCGCAGCGAGAACTTGTTCTCGATCTCAGGAGCCGAGAACCCGGGTGTGCCCTTTTCCACGATGAAGCCGCGGATGCCCCCCGGGGTCATCGCCCAGATGACGCCCAGATCCGCGATCGCCCCGTTGGTGATCCACATCTTGGCGCCGTTGAGCACCCAGTCGGTGCCGCGCTGCTTGGCGTGGGTCTTCATGTTGGCAGGGTCCGAGCCGCCGTGCGGCTCGGTCAGGCCGAAGCAGCCGATCAGCTCCCCGCGCGCCATGCGCGACAGGTATCTGAGCTTCTGCTCCTCGGAGCCGAAGGCCCAGATCGGGTACATGCACAGCGAGGACTGCACCGAGACGAAGCTGCGAATCCCCGAGTCGCCGCGCTCCAGCTCCTGGCAGATCAGTCCGTAGCAGATGGCGTTGAGCCCCGCGCAGTCGTACCCGTGCAGCGATGAGCCGAGCAGCCCGAGTTCCGCGAGCTTCGGCACGATCTGCTTGGGGAAGCGGTGTTCCTCAAAGGCTTTCTGGATGATCGGCAGCACCTCGCCATCGACCAGGCGCGCGACGGAGTCCTGCACCAGGCGCTCCTCGTCGGTGAGCGCGGCGCGGACATCGAACAGGTCCAGCGGATCGATCGCGGCGGCGGCCGTCTGGGCGTGTGGCTTGGCGGCGGCTTCGGCCACGGCGCTCTCCTAAAAAAGGCGAAAGGGGTTCCCCGGGTGGGGCGAGCATGATAGCGGGAATCGCGCTGGGGCGGATATCCGGCTTGTGCCCGCGGGTGGCGTGCCGGCAGCGCTTCGGGCACCCTCAGGCCCATGAAAATCCCCGAGATCCTCATCGTCGAGACGCTCCACCAGCCCGGCAGCCTCGCCCGCGTGCTGCAGGTGATCGCCGACGCGGGGCTTGCGATCGAGCACCTCTCCGCGCTGCGGCGCGACCAGGGCCGCACGCTCTGGGAGATCACCCTGGAGATGGACGAGGAGGCGGACCGTTCCCTGTACGAACGCATCGGGAAGCTGACGACCGCGCGCTTCGTCGGCAAGTCCGACCGCGTCTTCAACCGGCATCGCGGCGGCAAGATACGCACCGTGGCGAGTCTTGCGATCAACACGCAGCAGATCCTGCGCGACGTCTACACGCCCGGCGTCGCGCGGGTGTGCCTTGCGATCCAGAAGGACCCGCGCACGGCGCGCGAGTTCACCGCGCTCGCCCGCACCGTCGCGGTGGTCACCAATGGCACCGCGGTCCTGGGCCTCGGCGACATCGGCGCGCTCGCGGGACTGCCGGTCATGGAGGGCAAGGCCGCGCTGTTCGCCGAGATGGTCGGCATCAACGGCGTGCCGATACTCCTGAACGAGAAGGACCCGGCGCGCGTGTGCGCCGCGGTGGTGGCCATCGAGTCCTCGTTCGGGGCGATCCAGCTGGAGGATTTCGCCGCGCCCGAATGCTTCGAGATCGAGCGCACGCTGCGGGCGCGCCTGAGGAAGCCGGTGCTGCACGACGACCAGCATGGCACGGCCGTGGTGGCCCTCGCCGCGCTCATCAACGCCGCGCGTTTCTCAGGACACGACCTCACGGCGAGCACCGTGGGCCAGTTGGGACTCGGGGCCGCGGGCACTGGCATCGTGCGCCTGCTGCGCGCCTTCGGCGTGCGGAAGATCCTGGGCACCGACCGCAACGCCCAGGCCATCGCGCGCCTGGAGGCTCAGGGCGGGGAGGGTGTGACGCTCGAGCAGCTGATGCGGCGCTGCGACGTGGTCATCGCCACGACCGGGAAGAAGGGGCTCATCCCGCCGGAGTGGATCCGTCCGGGACAGGTGATCCTCGCGTTGTCGAACCCGGACCCTGAGATCGAGCCGCTGATGGCGCGCGAGCGCGGAGCGGCCTTCGCCGCCGACGGCAAGGGCATCAACAACGTGCTCGCCTTCCCCGGCCTCTTCAAGGGAGCCCTGGAGGCGGATGCCCGCCACTTCTCTGACGCGATGTTGATGGCCGCGGCCAACACGATCGCGAGGCTGGCGCAGGGGGATGAACTGGTTCCGGACCCGCTGGACACGCAGGTGCACGAGCAGGTGGCCGCCGCGGTGCGCCAGGCGGCGCAGGCGGGTTAATAGCGCAGCCCAAGCCGGCGGTACGCCGCCGCGAGCAGCCACAGCGGCCCGATGAGCAGGAACCGCAGGTCCTTGAACAAGGAGGGGCGGCGGCCCTCGGCGAGACGGCCGATGACTGGCCGATCCAGGCGAACCCGAAGATCGCGAGCGAGGTCTGCCACACCGGCCATGGCAGCAGGCTTAGCGCGTGCGGACCAGCAGCAGTCCCACGAAGGCCAGAGTGATCCCGACGGCGAGGGGCGGCGACAGCACCAGGTATTAGGCGATGGTGGCCGCGGCCACGAGGGTTGCCCAGTTGAGCCAGTGGGACACCGCGGCGAAGGCCGCCGGCACCGGTGCCGCCCAGAAGAAGCCCATGACGGCGAACACGATCGCCGGCACGCAGATCCAGTGCAGGAGCTTGTTGGTGGGGTGCTGGTGGCTGAGGGCGTGGTCGCCCAGCCAGTCGTTCACGGTTCGCATGGCGCCACGCTAGCTAAATTGCGCGGGCTGCCGGGCAACCGGGGTGGTTGCCCGGCGTCCGCGCCGTTTCGGTCAGGCGGGCACCATCATGCCGCGCAGCTTGCCCAGGGCGCTCGCCTCGATCTGGCGGATGCGCTCGGCCGAGATGCCGTACTTGTCGGCCAGCTCGTGCAGCGTGGACTTATCCTCGGACATCCAGCGGCGCTGCACGATGTCGCGCGCCCGCTCATCCAGGCGGTCCATCGCGCCCCGCAGCCGGTCTGAGTCATCGTCGCTGGTCTCGGCCTCCTCGACCTGGAACGCCGGATCCGCATTCGGGGCCGGCAGGTACGCGGCCGGGCTGTACACCTCTTCCTCTTCCGCCTCGGGGGTCGGGTCGAAGGACATGTCGCGCGCCGAAAGGCGCTTCTCCATCTCGGTGACTTCGGCGGGGGTCACGCCCAGGTCGCGCGCGACCGCAGCCGTCTCCTCGGCCGTGAGCCAGGCCAGGTTCTTCTTCATGCGCCGCAGGTTGAAGAAGAGCTTGCGCTGCGCCTTGGTCGTGGCGATCTTCACCAGGCGCCAGTTGCGCAGCACGTACTCGTGGATCTCCGCGCGGATCCAGTGCACGGCGAATGACACCAGGCGCACGTTCACGGTGGGGTCGAAGCGCTTGACCGCCTTCATGAGGCCGACGTTGCCTTCCTGAATAAGATCTCCGACCGGCAGCCCATAGCCTGAGTAGCCGCGCGCGATGTGCACCACGAAGCGCAGGTGCGAGAGCACCAGCTGCCGGGCGGCGGCCAGGTCTTCCTCGCTGCGGAAGCGTTCCGCGAGGGCGCGCTCCTCATCGCGGGTGAGGACGGGAATTCGGCTGACCCGCTCGAGGTACGCATCGAGACTTCCCAGCGGGCCGGCCAATGCGTGATCGCCCATGCGGGCTACAAGAGCGCTACCTGCGTTCATCAGATCTCCCTTGGCTTGGGTGGCTATTCTAGCAGTCACACCCTCAGAGTGCTAAATCCCGGTCCAGTTCCGAGGCGGGAACTGGATGGCGTTTTCAAACAAGAGCTTGCGCGCTACCCGAGGGCCTCGGGAATCCCCACAATGAAGGGAATTCATATCTCCCTTGGGGGAGCCGTGCCGCTCAATGCCTTAAGCGTGAACGGAGCCTTATCGGAGAGCGGGGCGCCGGCGCGAAACGGGTGAACAGTGGTTTGGACTAAGTCCGGGAGGGTTGGTTCCGTGCCATCTTTTGGCGCTGGGCGCGGAGAAAATGGCGCGCCAGGTATCCGCGACCGGAGGGCACCGAGTGGCCTGCCGTGCAAGCGCCGAATTCGTCCTTGTCCCTCCATCGGTCATCCGCAGGGCGCGGCCGTGCGCGGCTCGTGGCGCAGGCACGGCGCTCGCGTGCGCTTGCCTCCACGATCAATGGTCGGGATCGTGGCCCGCCAGCACGGCTCCGATGAGTTCGGACTCGACTACATCACACGGGAATCGTGTTATGCCCGCAGGCTCGAAGGCGCATCGATCCAACACCATCGAAAACTTAAAAGTGCGTCACGTAAGAACGACATAAGGCATGCTCTGATAGACTCATCAAGCACTTGGATGATAAGGCGCAGGTGATTTCGATGAATTCCGGACGTTGTATCGGCCTGTCGGCGGTTACCTGCCTGCTGGTCGCGATCACCTCGCTGACCCAGGCCGCCCCGCGGGCCACCCTGGTACCCGCGCACCTCAAGTACGCCGACCACTCGCGCGGCTCCGGCCCGGCGCTGCGCTCCAGCGCCGCGCTCGTGGTCGATACCACCCATTCGACCGTGCTCTACTCGCGCAATTCCGGCATGGCCATGCCGATCGCCTCAATCACCAAGCTCATGACAGCCCTCGTGGTCAATGAGGCGGCGCAGCCCCTCGACGAGCCGCTCATGGTGACCGGCGAGGACATCAGCGTCGGCAAGGGCTCGGTCTCGCGCCTGATGCCCGGGACCCGCCTCACGCGCGGGGACCTCATGCACTTGGCGCTCATGTCCTCCGAGAACCGCGCCGCGCACGCCCTGGGTCGCAACTACCCGGGCGGTGTCACCGAGTGCGTGCGCGCCATGAACGCCAAGGCGCGCGAGCTGGGCATGACCAGCACCCATTTCGTGGAGCCGACGGGCCTGTCAGATGAGAACGTCGCCAGCCCGCAAGACCTCTCCAAGCTTGTGATGGCCGCGGCTAAGGTGCCGACGATCCGTGAGTACTCCACCGACAGCGAGCACGACGTGCAGGTCGGCCAGCGCACGATGCGCTTCCGGAACACCGACTCGCTGGTGAGCAAGCCGGACTGGGACATCGTGGTGCAGAAGACCGGCTACATCGCCGAGGCCGGACGGTGCCTGGTGATGCAGACGATCATCGAGGGGCGCACGGTCGTCATCGTGCTCCTGAACTCCTTCGGCAAGCGCACCCGCGTCGCCGATGCGGGCCGCGTGCGCAAGTGGGTCGAGTCGACCCTGTTCGCGCACGCCTCCGCCACCCATACCTAGGCGGCCAACCGCCGGCGCTCTCAAGCGCGCGGCTCGATGCTGCGCAGGTGGCGCGCGGCCGAGATCCAGGCGCCAAGCCACCCCAGGACGATTCCCGCCCCGAGCAGCATCCCGACGTCGGCGAGTTCCAGTCCCCGCAGCGTGAACTGGCTGCCGTACAGGTGGGCGAGCTTCGCCACGGAGCTCGCCAGCACCACCACCGCGATGGCGACGATGGCCCAGGCCAGGAGCGCGCCGGCCAGGCCATAGAGGACCCCCGTATAGAGGAACGGCCGGCGCACGTAGGCGTTGGAGCCACCCACGAGCTTCGTCACCTCGATCTCGGCGCGGCGACTCTGGATCTCAAGCCGGATGGTGTTGCCGATCACCGCGAGCACCCCGATCCCCAGCAGCGCCGCGGCGATCAACAGCAGCCGCCGCAGCACATCGAGCATCGCGTTGAAGCGGTTCACCCACTCGGTGTCCACCTGCACGACTTCCACCTCCGGCCAGGCGCCGAAATAGCGGCGCAGCGACTCGAGGCTCGCCGGCGAGCCTTCCTGGGCCTTTGGGCGTACGTGCAGCACGTGCGGCAGCGGGTTCTCCTTGAGCGCGGCGAGCGCATCGCCGAACCCTGAGTAGGTGCGGAAGTCCTCGAGCCCCTTGTCCGCGGGGATGAGGGTGACGTCCGCGACGTCGGCGCGCCGCCGCGCCGCCTGCGCGAGCTGCTGTGCCTTGCCCAGCGGCACGTCGGTCTTCAGATACACCGATACGTCCACCGCGCCCGCGAAGTCGCCGGTGGCGAGCTGCGAATTGCTCACGAAGACCTTGAGGGCCGCCGGCAGCGCGAGCGCGAGCGCGATCACGAACACGGTGAGGAGCGTCGCCAGCGGGCTGCGCGCGAGGCGGCCGAGCGAGCCCAGCAGCGCCTGCAGGTGGCGGGTCATCGCGTGGCCACCACGCGCGGCAGCGAGTCGGAGGCATCCCCGTGCACCCTACCGTCCTCGAGCGTGATCACCCGCTCGCCGAACTCCTTCACGATGTGCATGTCGTGGGTGGCGATAACCACCGTGACTCCCACATCGGCGAAGCGCCGGAACAGGCGCATCACTTCCATCGACAGGTCGGGGTCCAGGTTCCCCGTGGGCTCATCGGCGATCAAGAGCGGCGGCTTGCTCACCACCGCGCGGGCGATGCCGACGCGCTGCTGCTCGCCCACGGACAGCTCCTGCGGCAGCAGGCGCTCCTTGCCGAGCAATCCCACCTGGTCGAGTGCGGCGCGCACGCGCTTGTCGATGTCCTTGAGCGGGGTGTGGGCGACGGCCAGCGGCAGCGCCACGTTGTCGAACACCGGCCGGTCGGCGAGCAGCTTGTGGTCCTGGAACACGACCCCGACCTGGCGCCGGAAGGCCGCGATGTGCCGCGCCTTGAGGGTCTGGGTGTTGCGGCCGCCCACCAGTACCGCCCCGCGCGAGGGGCGCTCGAGCAGCGCCATCAGTTTGAGTACCGTGCTCTTGCCCGCCCCCGAGCGGCCGGTGAGGAACACCATCTCGCCGTTGTTCACGTTGAAGCTGACGTTGGCGAGGGCTTCGCGGCCGTTGGCGTAGCGCTTGGAGACCTTGTCGAAGACGATCATGGGGCGGCGCCCGCCTGGCCGGGACCGCCATGCGCGCCCTCGACGAGCGCCGCGGCGAAGGCCGCGGCATCAAACTCGCCGAAGTCCTCGGCCGCCTCGCCCACCCCGATGTAGCGGATCGGGATCTTAAGCCGCTGCGCGATGGCGATGACAATGCCGCCGCGCGCGCTGCCGTCGAGCTTAGTGAGCACCAGTCCGGTGACCCCGACCGCCTCGCGGAACTGCTGGGCCTGGGCGAGCGCGTTCTGTCCCTGGTTGGCATCCAGCACCAGGAGCACCTCGTGCGGCGCGCTGGCGTCCACGCGCTGCAGGACCCGCTTGACCTTCTTGAGTTCCTCCATCAAATGCGACTGGCTGTGCAGGCGTCCGGCGGTGTCGGCGAGCAGCACGTCGGTGCCGCGCGCGCGCGCTGACTGCAGCGCATCGAAGACCACAGCGCCTGGATCAGCCCCCGCTCCCTGGGCGGCGAAGGCCGAGCCCGAACGGTCCGCCCAGACCTTCAGCTGCTCGATGGCCGCGGCCCTGAAGGTGTCGCCGGCGGCCAGCAGGACGCTGTGGCCCTCATCCGCGCAGCGGCGCGCCAGCTTGCCGATCGTCGTGGTCTTGCCCGCGCCGTTGACACCGACCACCAGGATGACGAACGGGTGCCGCGCCGGGTCGATCACCAGCGGCACCGCACAGGGAGCGAGGATGCGCGTGATGCTCTCGCGCAGGGCGGCGATGAGCGCATTCACGTCCGTGAGTTCCTTGCGGGCGACGCGCTTGCGCAGGTCATCGAGGATGCGGGTGGTCGCCTCGAGGCCGACGTCGGCGGTGATCAGCCGCGTCTCGAGCTCCTCGAGGATCGCGGCATCGATCTCCCGGCCCCGCACCAGGTCCGCAAGATCAGTGGTGAGCCAGGAGTCGCCGCGGTTCAGCCGGGCGCGCAGGCGCCGGAAGAAGCCGGGCTTCTCATCGTTCGCGGCGGCGGGTTCTGGGGCTCTGCGGAACATAGGGGCGGGATTGTACCGGGCAAAGCAGAAGGGCGGCCCATCGGCCGCCCTTTGTCCGTCCGTGGCGCGCGGCTTCGGCGGCCTAGGGCTGGATCACCGTCGGGTTGGCGATGAGGATCGTCGTGCCCGGTGGCGTCGCCGGGAAAGCCCCGAAGATCGGCTGGCCCGTGAAGGTGATGGACTCGGCCTGCATCTCCTGGGTCGCCGCGGGACTCGCCGTCGGGTCGATGATCGAGCCGTGGTCGCCGACCACGAAGTTCACGTACGCGCGGAAGCCGCCCGCGGCCTGCACCGGTCCCGGAGCCGCCGGCGCCGGGATGCGCGTGAGCGGGGCCGGCCCGTAGCTTGCGGCAACGATCAGCCGCTGCGTCGCGGAGTTCGGCACGACCTGGTCGGGGAGCGAGGTCGCGCCGCCGACCACCTGGATCATGTGCACGGGGTGCAGCGCGGTGGCCTGCGCGATGAAGTTCACCGGATCCCCGGCATCGACCACGGTCTGGGCGTCGCGGAAGAACTGCTCGTACAGCGTCGTGCCCTGGGTGACCCCCTGCGCTGCGAGCCCCGCGTTGATCTGGGGCGCGAAGGCGGGCGACTCCCGCAGCAGGTTCGCGATGCCGCCACCGGGCATGGCGAGCGTGGCGGTGACGATCTTGCTCGGCGGGATGTCGGCGCCGAGGAAGGTGCCGCCCTCGATCGCTCCCAGCGAGTGGCCGAGGAAGTGGATGGCGCCCGCGTTGATCGTACCCGCGGCGCCGAGGTTCAAGGCCGGCAGCGAGACGGTGAGCGCGCGCAGGTCAGCGACCCCCTCGCGCAGGTTGTCGCGCGAGGTGAGCAGGCTCGTGAGGTTGATGAAGTGCGAGCCGGAGGGGTCGATTTTGCCGTCGGCACCGGCGGCCCCGGTCGTGTTGTTCGCGACGTCCAGGTCGAAGGTGCGCTCGATGGAACCGGTGGCCGGCAGGCCGAGACCGGCGTACGCCGGGTTGGCGCCGGCGGCATATAACGGGTCGGCCGGGTTGGTAATGCCGTGCAGCGGCAGGTCGATCGCCACCACGACGACGCCTGAGTCGCCGAAGGAATCAGCGACCGCGAAGGCGTCCTCGCGGTTGCGCGTAATGCCGTGCTGGAAGATCAGCACCGGCCAGCCGCCGGGCGGGGGCGCGACGCCGTTTGCCAAGGCGTACGCCGAGGCGGCGTTGGGCACGGTGACCAGCACCGGGATCTGCAGGTTCTGCGTGGGCACGGGCAACGGGTTGTAGCGCGTCACGAAGGTGCTGGTCGGATCCAGCGGGAAGGGCGGCGCGTGCCAGAAATCGGTGAGCGGCGCGGTCTTGCTCGAGTAGTAGGGGATGGTCAGCGTGCCGACGTAGACGTCCGCATGCCCCGGCAGGCCCAGTCCCAGCTGCGCGGTGGTGATTCCTATCGGATGCACCATCAGCGGCACCGGCGCGGTAGTCGTGGCCGAGATCAGTTCCAGCGTGTCGAGTGTCGACTGCGTGGTGAAGCTGAACGACAGCACGAGGTTAGCCGGATTCATTCCCAGGCCGGCGGCGATCTGCAGATGCGCGCCGGTCAGCTGGCAGATTGCGTTGAGTGTGGGGTCGGTGATGCTCGGGCACTTCGGGTCCCCGGCGCCGAGCGCGGTCAGGATCGTGGCGTAGTTGGCCGAAGGCACCGCGGGATGGCCGGTCGCATCCTTGATGCCATTGGTGAGGAACACCAGGTAGCCGGTGCCGGTCTTGCAGTTGGCACCCAGGAACGCGCCATTCTTTAGGCAGGTGCTGGGCATCAAGGGATGCAGCGGGGTGATCTCGAGCACACTCGCCCCGACTCCCTGCTCGGTGCCCAGGGCCGCGGTGTAGTCCACACCCGGCGTGAGCGGCGGGCCGAGCACCGTGATAGTCGCCTTGGTCGTGTTGTCAGTGACCACCGGGAGAATGATCACCGAGGTCGCCGTGAAGCTCGCGGGATCCAGCGCGCCGCCGAAGTTCTCGCGGATCACCGCGGTGGTGGAGAAACCGTCGAGCGCGTTGATCGCAGCCTGATTGGGCATCGCCGCGTTTGGCGGCTGGATGTTGATGGTGCCATCGGTGGAGCCGGCGAAATAAAGATCCGTCGGGTAGGGCAGCACGCCCGCGGAGGGCTGGAACAGGGCGGTGCTGCTGGTGTTCGCCGGCGGCGTGCCGCCACCTGAGCCGTTGCCGCCGGTGGTGTTGGGGGGACCCACCGTGCCGTAGCCGCCGCTGGAGCAGGCGGCGACGAGCAGGGCGACCGCCGCGGTCAAGGCAGCACTGATTCTCTTCATAGCCGTACAACTCCCCCAGCAGACCGTTCGCGCGGCTGATCAGGGCGCGCGGTGCCGATCACATGTTCGTCGCTTTTCGTCGCGAGCCACTGGAATTCTTGTGCCGTGGCTTGCCGGCCTGATCCCTCGTGCCGGTTTCCGCCAGAAGCGCCGTGCTTCTGGAGACTGCGAGCTAGGGTACGCTTAGGGGAAGAACAGTGGCAAGGTGCGCCGCGCGGCGCGCAGGAGACAGATCGGCTTGGGCTCCGCTGGCAAGTCAGGTACCCGCCCCAGTCCCGCCGCCCGGCGGGGCGGCCAGGCGCGCGTGCTGCGCATCATCGGCGGCACGTGGCGCGGCAGGAAGTGGCGCTTCCCCGACGGGTGCGATATCCGCCCGACTCCCGACCGGGTGCGTGAGACGCTCTTTAACTGGCTGGGGGTGCGCACGCAGGGAGCGCGCTGCCTGGATCTCTTCGCCGGCAGCGGCGCGCTGGGACTTGAGGCGCTTTCAAGGGGCGCCGCCCACGTGAGCTTCATCGACAGCGCGGAAAGCGCCGTGCGGGAGCTGCGCCTGCGGCTGGCCGAGTGGCAGGCCGGTGATGCCAGCGCGCAGCGGGCCGACGCGCTCGCGTTCCTGGCGGGGCGCGCGCAGCCCTTCGACATAGTCTTCCTCGATCCGCCCTTCACCGCGGGGCTGCTCGCGCAGGTCGCGGCGCGACTGACCCAACAGGACTGGCTCAAGCCTGGGGCGCTGATCTATGTCGAATGCGCGGCCGCGCAGCCACTGCCCGCGTTTCCGGCGGCCTGGCGGGGGTTGAAGGCGAAGCGCGCCGGCGAGGTCGGGTATTATCTATACGCGCTCTCCGGCGTGGTTCCTGCGAAGGCGGCATGAAACGCAACGCGGTCTATCCTGGCACGTTCGACCCGATCACCAACGGGCACACCGACCTGGTGCGTCGCGCGGCGGGCATTTTCGATTCGGTGATCGTCGCGATCGCCGCCAATCCGAACAAGACGCCCATGTTCTCGCTGCAGGTGCGGGTTGACCTGGCGCGTCGCGTGCTCGGCGAGCTGCCGAACGTCACGGTCGAGGGCTATGCCGGGCTCACCGTCGACTTCGCGCGCGAGCATGCCGGGGCCGTGGTGGTGCGCGGCCTGCGCGCGCTGTCGGACTTCGAGTTCGAGTTCCAGCTCGCCAACATGTCGCGCCACCTGGACCGCGACTTCGAGACTGTGTTCCTCACCCCGCAGGAACAGTTCACCTTCATCTCCTCCACCCTGGTGCGCGAGATCGCGGTGCTGGGCGGGGACGTCCATGAATTCGTGCACCCTATCGTCGAGGCGGAGCTGAAGAAGCGGCGCCGCGACTAAGGAGCGACCCGCCATGGGCACGTCGGCGAAAACCAGCGCTCACGAAGGACTCGAGGGGGCTTGGGTGCGGATCGCGGCGCGCGTGGGCGCGAGCGAACTGGAGGTGGCGGACCTGGGGGTGCGCTACCTGCTCCTCGGGGCGGGCACCTACCGCATCATCGACCGCGGCAACCAGGTCGTCGACGCGGGCCACTTCCACGTTAACCAGATGCTTGCGCCGGCGACGATGGACATGATTGGTGAGCACGGCCCAGGCGCTGGGCGTTCGGTGCTCGCCGTATTCGAGCTCAGGGGCGATGAACTCACTCTCGCCTACGATCTCGAGGGGCGTGCGCGCCCGCCGAGCCTCGCGCCGTCAAAGGACCAGCCACAGCTGCGCATCACGTACACACGTGGGGTGCTGCCGACGCTCTCTAGCGGCGCGCCGCTTTCCTCGCGATCTTCTTGCGGGCCGGCTTGCGCGCGACCGTGACCGCGGCCTTGCGCGCGGGCTTCTTCGCGGCCTTCTTGCGCCGCCGCCGCACCCGCGGCATGAGCGTCTTCCGCGGAGGCGCCGGAAGCTTCTTTTCGCGTTTCAGGTCCAGCGCGCGCCACAGGTACCACGCCGCCGCCGAGCGATGCGGCCGCCATCGCTCGCCGAATGCCAGCAGCGCCTTCGGGTGCGGCATCGATGTCAGTCCGTAGGCCGCCTGGAAGCCCGCACGCACCCCGAAGTCATCCACGGGCAGCACGTCCGGCCGCCCCAGGCGGAACATGAGCAGCATCTCGACCGTCCAGCGCCCGATGCCGCGCACCTGGGTGAGTCGCTCGATGATCTCATCGTCGCCCAGAGCCGCGAGCGTCGCCCCATCGGGCACGACGTTGGTGAGGGTCTTCTCGGCCAGGTCCTTCAGTGCCGCCACCTTGGAATATGAGAAGCCAGCCGCGCGCAGGCTGTCCGCGGGGGCGCGGATGATCTCGAGCGGCGTCGGGAAGGAACCGGATTCGCAGTTGAGGATGAGTCGCCCGAGGATCGTCTTGGCGGCGGTGCCATTGAGCTGCTGGTGCGCGATGGCCTGCGCGAGGGCCTGGAACGGGTGCGGGTTCTCGTCCGCCTCGAGCACGTACGGGCCGACCACGCGGATGAGGGCCGCCATCACCGGGTCGGACGCGGACAGGTGCCTGATGATCATCTTCGTCATGCGCGCGCCTCGCGACGTCAGCTCTGGCAGCTCGGGCAATAGTAAGTTGAGCGCTGGCCCTGGGTGAGCATGCGCACGGCCGTGCGGCATCGGCGGCAGGGCTGCCCCTTGCGCTCGTACACATAGAGACGCTGGCGGAAGTAACCTGGCGCGCCGTCGGCGCCGCGGTAGTCGCGCAGGGTCGTGCCACCGGCCCTGATGGCAAGTTTCAGGACGGTGCGCACCGCGCGCACCAGGCAGCCCACTTCCGCGCGCTTGAGCGCCCGGGCCTGACGCCGCGGCCGGATCCGCGCGCGGAACAAGGCTTCGCTCGCGTAGATGTTGCCGACGCCCACCACCAGGTGACTGTTCATCAGCAGTGACTTGATCGACACACGGCGCCCGCGGGTGACCCGCCACAGGTATTCGTCGCTGAATGCCGGGCTCAGCGGTTCGGGGGCGAGGTCCTTCAGCAGCGGATGGAGGCCCGGGTCGCCGGTCGCGTACAGGAGGCTGCCGAACCGCCGCGGGTCGTTGAAGCGCAGCGCGACTCCTGAGTCCAGCAGCAGGTCGAAATGATCGTGCTTAAGGCGCGGGGTGCCGGCGGGCACGGCGCGCAGGTTGCCGGACATCCCTAGGTGGATGAGGAGGGTGCCGCCGCCTTGGAGTCCGATGAGCAGGTACTTCGCGCGGCGCCCGATGCGCTCGATGCGCCGGCCAGCCACCAGCCGCGGCAGTTCGCGGGCGACGGGCCAGCGCAGCCGCGGTTCGTAGACGGTGAGTTTAGTTACGCGACGCTTGCGCGCGTGCGGGGCGATGCCGCGCCGCGTCGTCTCGACTTCGGGAAGTTCAGGCACGCGCGCTCAAACTGCGCGCGGGAATTACTTGATCTTCGACTCTTTGTAGGCGACGTGCTTGCGCGCCCTGGGGTCGTACTTGCGCACTTCCATCTTGTCGGTGTGCAGGCGCTTGTTCTTCGTCGTGACGTAGAAATGGCCGGTACCGGCGGTGGACAGCAGCTTGATCTTCTCGCGCATGGGGGTAACTCCTGATAGCTCGCGTCAGGCCTTGTGGCCCTTGGCGCGCAGCTCCACGAGGACCTTGTCGATCCCCTTCTTCTCCACGGTCCGCATGCCGTTGGCGGTCAGGCGCAGGGTAACCCAGCGCTTTTGTGTCTCCACCCAGAAACGCTGCGTGTGCAGGTTCGGCAGGAAGCGGCGCCGCTTCTTGTTATTGGCGTGGGAAACGCGGTTACCCACCGCGGGACGCTTACCGGTGACTTCGCATACGCGGGACATACGAACAACCTTAAGATTTTCAGTAACTTGGGAGCGAGTAGAGACTTCTACGCGAATTCCCGGGCCGGGCTTTATACCAGCCCGCCGGCCGGATCACAAGAACCGGCGGGGCGACCTTGCAACCCCGCGGGCACTCAGCCCTCCGCCGGCTCAGCCCCGTCCGCTCCGCCGGGGTCGCCGCCCACCGGGTGCAGGGCGATGCGCTTGCGCTCCAGGAAAGGCCTCTCCACGCAGCTCCAGGAAAGGGCCGCGCAGGCGAGGCTGAGCAGGACCGCGGCGGCCACGGACAACCACCCGGCGGGGACGCCAGAACGCACCAGCGCGAGGATGACCGGCGCGTGATAGATGTATAGGCCGTACGAGAGATCGCGTGACCCCAGGATACGTTGCGACATGCCGCGCAGTGAGAGCG
>JANYBG010000165.1 GCA_025360865.1 Pseudomonadota bacterium
TCAAGTGCTTGGTCGAGAGCCACGCTGGTGAATTCATGATCCAGATGAGTGTCAAGTCGTGGATCGGGCATCACCACAACCCCTGGGTTCACCTTGCGCAGCACCTCCGCCAAATCCTCCACTAAGTGTTGCCAGGCATTGCTGCGCGCTCCGCTTGATACCAATTTGCTCAAATTGGCGCGCCGATACCGCGCCACATCGGTGTTGGCCCCATAGACTTCGGGTATCGTTTGCTTAGGCGCCAGATACATCGCATCCAGTCGCCCATCGAAGTAACCAAGATTGGCGGTGCGCTCCGGAGGAATATTGCCCTGCCAGGGGATAGTCACGCTATCGACCGCACGCAAGTAGCCTTTAAGGGCGTAATGCTCCGCCGGATCACTGACGCTGGCACGATAGTTCATGTCGCCGGCATTGCCGGCGGTAACTGTGACCACGCTGGCTTGCCGACCGGCATACAGGCCAAACGCGGCGATTTCCGCGTCGTCGGGATGAGGTGCGATCACCAAAATGCGCTGTTGCAAGTTAACATGATTGTCGAATAGGCGTAGCGTGGCCGCTTCGGCTTCGAGCGTCACTGAATGAGTGCGAACGATCACTTCTTCACCACCGGCAAGTCGCTCACGCAAGCCCGCCAAGTTCAACCAGCGCACGCCCACCGCGTGGGAATCGAGATACTGTTGAATGTGGACATCGCCGACTGACATTTCAACCCAAGGATCTTGCTCTGCGCCCGAGCTGCGGACAGCGAGTAAAGCGGTGTCCCACTGAGTGACTGTGCGTGGCCAGGTGAAGCGCACGCCGCCGTCAATTCTCGAAAGTCTGACGACTTGGGTAACACTGTCTCCCGCGGCGAATTCGTAAGGGTCACTCTCGTGGCGTGCCGAGGCGGCGGCGGCCGCCGGCGGTACATCGACCGGTCCTGGTGGCGCTTGGGCCCCGCCGATCCGCGCAGTGGCCGCTAATATCGCCATCAGCGGACTTGCAATGTATCTATGCATTTATGGCCCTCGACCTGGGTTCAGTGCGCGCTCCCATGGTTGCGTTGCGAATCAGTGGGCGCGCCCAAACACCGACACTCAACACGAACCCGAAGGTGAGATACAAAAACAGCATTCCGAATCGCAAGCCGTACCGATCTCCGAGCCAGCCAATAACAAAGGGCACGAGCGCACCCCCCATGATCCCCGAGCACAGGATCCCGGCGAAAGGCCCGTGGTGCTGAGGTACCGAGTTCAGGCCCAGCGACACCAGTGTGGGCCACATGATCGAAGCGAAAAAACCGATGCAGGGAAAGGCCACTCGGGATACGTCGGCCGGGCCAAACAGGGCCGCCGACAGCATGCACAGCGCACCGAGCGAAAATCCGATCAATACGCGGCGGCTGTCGAAGAGCTTCAGCAAGCCCATCCCTAGAAGACAGCCGGCGGTCATGAGTCCCCAGTAGTAGGCCACTGCATCCGCACCTCCTTTGTGGGGATCGACATTGTGATAGCGTTCGAGAAACGGGGACATCCAATCCGCCGTGCCCTGCTCGCAGCCGACGTAGGCGATTATCGCGAGAAAATAGAGCCAGACGTATCGATTGCGCAGCAGCTGCCGGTACATGGAAAGCGTCCCCGCCGATTCCTCCGCCGTGCGCTCTACCTTGGGTAAGCGCAGCAGCGTGATCAGCACCACGCAAGCGCCAGAGACCACGGCGAATATCCAATAAATCGATACCCATGGAAGCGCAGGAGTTGTAATGCGGCCCAGGACTGCGTAGAGGCCCGTGAGATCGCGATGCGCCGGATCGAGGTGCTTCACGAGATCGGAATAGACTAGAGGACTTAAGAAGGAAGCGGAGCCGAAGATGAGCTGCGCGAACGCCGAGTTGAATGCGAAGTGCTCCTCTCCGCCAGCTACTCGCAACAGGGGATTGATCGCAACCTGCAGTACGGCCATCCCCGAGCCGATCAAGAAGAGCGAAGTCACGGCCATTGAATAAGTGGGGGAGGCGGCGAAACTGGTCGCGCCTATGCTCGCCGCAACGAAGGAAGCGACCATGGGTTTCTTCTCTCCCCAGCGCTGCACCGCGAAGCCCGCGGGGATCGACATCACGCCGTACGCAATGAAAAACGCGAACGGCAGGATCGCGGCCATCGTGAGCGATACGTGGAAGTCGGCGATGATGTCAGGAATCAGTGGCCCGAGAATATTCGTGAGAAAGGAGATCACGAAAAACACGAAGAACACGACCGCGACTAGAAAGCGGCTTCTACCTTGAGTTGGGGCGCGCGGCGGGGATGTCATTGTCATTCGATCGACCTTCGGGTCACTACACGACCGGCACTTGACTGATGTTGTTCTTCGGGTCCATCCAAAACGATTCGTTCGCGAAGCGGGCGAAGATTTCGCGCGGCAGGATGGAAGCGCGCTCGATCGGCTCCACCTTCGGGCGCACGGTATGCAGCCCCGGCATGCCGACGCGGGCGTCGAACTCATCCGCGTTGTAGGAAATGCGCTCGAAGTCATGTTCGAACCAGGGTTCGCCGATGAACTGGTAAACCGCTCGCATGGCCGCCGACGGATTGCGTGCCAGGCTTTCGTAGGTCAGCAGCAGCAAGTGCCCAGGGGAATATTGACCATAGAACGCATCCTTGGTGGCCTGGAACGCGAACCCGACCATGCCGCGCGGATCGGTCAACGCCTCGACCCGCGAGTACACCGTGGTGTTGGTGTCGAACCGGAACACCTTGCTGACGCCGACCTTTTGCCGACGAACCAACCGCTCCATGCTGTCCAACACCCAAGGCAACTGGCGGACGCACGCAATGACCTTGGCTTCCGGAAACAGTGTCTCGAGCAACTGCATCCGGCTGCACCACAGCCGGCTGTTGTCGAACACGACGCCGGCGTCCGCCTGTCCCTCGTAGAAGTTCTCGACCAGGCCGCGCAGCATGGCAACGCGTTGTTCGTCGGAGACGTCGAACGAAAAATCGTTCTTGCTGCTCGTCTCCGCCATCACCACCCCCATGATGTCGGCAAGCGGGCTGGTCATGCCCGAACGGAAGCGCGGGTTCTGGTTGAGGAGGGCGGCCAGGAGGGTGCTGCCGGCGCGCGGCAGGCCGGAAATGAAGTGGAACTTCCGGGCTGACTTCGCGATGTCGCGTGCCGCTGGCATGTTGGTCCTCTCCGGTGGATCGCCAAGTAGATTGTACAGAAGCGCCGCAACCTGGTGTGCGGCGGATGGTAACCCGGTCCGGGCTATGGCGCGGGCGCTCTCGTCAGGAAAGCCCGGCCGGAGTCATGGGTTCCTCTGTTGCGACACGGCTGCCTGACTCTCGGCGCCAATTGGGACACGCTCGATCGGAACGTTCCACCCGCCCACTTCGACGATCGGCGTCGCCGCGGCTGGCGTCGCGAAACGAGCGGTAAGGGTCTGTGATTCGCCAGGCCACAGCGTGACGTCATTGTCACTCCATAGGACAGGCAACACCACCTCGCCGCCCGCGGATCGCTTGATCGACACGTGCTGGAACAACGCCGCGGCTTTGGAGGATGAGGGTACCGTCAGCGTGACTGAGACGATGTTCTCGGCTCCCTCCTGTCGCATCGTTGCCCGGACCTCGCTAGTCGCGGTCGGCAATGTCTGCAACGGGGTCAGATCCGCGTATCGCGTCGCCGGCGTGATGTACTCGTTCGACTGCGCCCAGTCGAGTTCGTCGGTCTGGGTGGAGAGCCAATAGACATTGCGGCTAACCGGTTTGCCGTCGGCATGAACAAGCTCGAGCTCGATGAAGTAGACACGCGACAGGCCGGCCACCGCTGGCAGGGTCGCCAACTCTCGCGTAGCGTTCCCGGCGATATCGATGTCCCGCAGGCGCCTTTCGAACGGCACTCCGCCATCCAAGTCGCGCACGCGGATGGTGGCCCGCAATCTATGCTCACCGCTGAGCGTGTGATTGACCAGGATGATCGCGCGCTTATCGTATGAGTACTGGATGTGAACCGGCTCGTTGGCGAGCCTGGCGCCGAAATAGGCGCCGGCCGGATTCAGGTAATAATCGTACAGATGCCAATGCAGCGAGGGCCACGCGTTGTTCAGCATCCAATAGATCACCCCGGTAGAGGGCTTGGTGGCATCCATCCGCGCGTTGAACGCCTCGAACTGCGCCCGAACGTTGTCGTAGTTTTCCAGCTGGGACTTGGCGACGTAGTCCGCAAGGCTCTTGGGAGGGCCGTAGCGCTTGGCCAGCGCGATGTCGAACGGTGCCAGCGTCGCAAGCGGCGACCAGGCGGCCGCAGCGTGGAACTGCCGCGCCTGCGGGTCCTTCCACAGTGCCTCCAGTTCCTGCGGCGCGAGCATCCGCGTCAGGTCGTCCAGCAGTGGGATCGAGGCGCCCGCGCTGGCCTCGGAGTTGAAGCCGAAGGCGCCACCCAGCTTGTCGGCATACCAGTACGCCGGGGGGACCCAGGCGTAGGGCCCGGGCATCTTCATACCGGACGGTCCGGTCTCGGCCGTGGCCTGATCCGCTGCCGCCGCGATGACCGGCAGCGACCAGTCTTCCTTCCGCAAGGCGTCGACGTATATCTTTGAGATCCCGGCCGGCGGCGCGTTGTCGCTGCCGATCAGAAATCCGATCACGGACGGGTGGTTTCGCAGCATGCGCGCCGTGCTCGCCATCGAGGCCGCGGCCACCTTCTCGTCCGCGGAGTCCCACGGTTCGCCACCGGTCTTGGCCCACGATTCCCACTTGTCGCAGCACTCCCACCCGGCGAGGATCATGATCCCCTCGCGGTCGGCCAGCTCATAGAAGCGCGCGTCCTCCAGCTTGCCCTCGCTGCGAATGGTGTTCAGCCCAAGGTTGATGACGTAGCTGAACTCGGTCCGCATGCGCTTGGGGTCGTCCCGCAGGAACAGGTCAGGCGCCCACCCGGCGCCGCGAATCAGGACAGGCTTGCCGTTGACAACAAACTGTCGATAACCGTGCCGGGTGAGGCGGGAGCTGACGCTGCGTACGCCGAACGTCGTGCTGACGGAATCGGAGACCACGCTGTCAACGGTAGCGGACATCTGCAGGCTGTAAAGGGGGTGCGCGCCCATGCCGACTGGCCACCAGATCTGTGGATGGCCGAGGTCGAGACCCGGATCGCTCTTGGGGGAGAATGCCACCGTCCGCGTCTCACCGGCAGCGAGGTGAATCGTACGCCGCAGCGGGACGCCAGCCGCGACGCCTGTGATCGTCGCATCGTGTGGCGAGGTATCGAGGTTTCGCGCCTCAACCTTCACGGTCAGCGCAGCGCGCGTAAGATCGGGAAGCGACAGCGTCGAGGTCACCTGCGGAAAACGGATCTGCACCGGCCCGACCCTAACGATGTCCACCCCCCGCCAGGGGCCCATGTTGTTGTCCGGTGGCGTCGGGTTCCAGTCGACCCACCCGATAGAGAGGCTCTTCCTCGGGTCTTCCGGGTATACGCGTAATGCCAGGATGTTCGTTCCCGCACGCACCCAGCGGGTCACGTCGAACTCGTGCGCGGGATACGCGCCAGCGACGTCCGCGTGGTCCGCGAGGAGGTTCCCGTTCAGCCAGACATCCGCGCTGGCGATGATGCCGTTGATGCGCAACAACGTCCGTGTTGCCTGCGCGTCTTTGGTCAGCGTGAACTCGGTGCGGTACCACCAGGGAATGATGAACACGTTGCCGCTGGAATCGGGCTCCTCGACCGAGCGGAGGTTGTCGCTGTAGAACACGTTCTTGTATGTGTCGTTCTCCAGCAGGCCCGCCATCGCTGTCGCGCGGCCGGTCACCGGGTACCAGCCGCGGGTCGAATAGCCCGCGGATGAGACTTCGGTGCCGCCCTGCTGTGCCTTGGCACTCGACTGGATCTGCCACTGGCCTATGGCCGTCGTGGACCCGGCCTCACCCTCGACTCGGGTGGGTGCGAAGGCGCCGGCGGCGCAGGCGAGTGACACGCTCGCCAGCGCAGCCAACGCGGCCGTTGCATGGAGTGCGGGCACGCGCGGGGCTACTCTCATGTCAGCGATTCCCCGCAGCGGGTCACCACTGTCCGCGAACGCCGAGCGTGAACATGCGTTCGGAGAAGTTCGAGTGTCCCCACTGGTCGGGCCACACGAGGTAGAAGCGCTGATACTCGTTGGTCAGGTTGGTTGCGTCGACGAACACCTGGGCGTACTTGCTGAACCTGTAAGCGGCCGATGCGTCGAGGTACTTTTGCGGCGCCTGGTACTCTTCCAGGCCCAAGATGCCACCCACGTTCTCCGCGAACGCCCGTTTCGAGCGGTAGTTGTACGCGACACGGACCTCGAAGTGCTGGTCGTCGTACCACAGGATCAGGTTGCCCGACTTGGTGGAGTGGTCCTGGAACGGAATCTCGTTCCCGGCCAGATCCTTCTGTCCGGTCTTACTGGGTGCGTATGTGAAGTTGAACTCCATCCCGGTATTGGCCAGCAGCCCGGGAAGAAATGTGAATCCCTGGCGATAGTCAAACTCAGCTCCCTGGATGCTGCTGCCGGAGCCCTGCAGCGGCTCGGTTATCGCGATGCAATGGCCGCGGACCACGCCATCCTCGTCCGGCAAATTGCAATTGGTGACGGAGCCGTTGACGATGAAGCTCTTCACGTCGATGTGGAACAGCTCGAGGTTGATCAAGCTCGTGGGGTTCATGTAGTACTCGAACGAAGCGCCGTAGTTCGTGGAGCGCCATGGGTTGAGGTTCGGGTTGCCCCCGGAACTGCCGGTCGCGACCGCATAGATAGGGCCGGTCTTAGTCTCCTGCAGCGAGTAATTCAGCTGCAGTCCGCCGCCCCACGTGCTCAGATCGAGAGGCTGCATGTTCTTGGAGGCCGAAAGTCGAACCATCAGCTTGTCGGTCACGTTCAGCGCGAGGTTGATCGCCGGCAGGACGTCGTTGTAGCTGCGCTGCGTGGTGGCGGGGCCCGCATCCGCCGGTTCGGTTCCGTATTGGCCCGGCGCGCCAGTCAGGTGCTGGGTGACACTGAGGTTGGTGTGGATCAGACGCGCCCCGACATTGCCGCTGAAAGGCATGCTGCCCAGCTGGCCGTGAAAATCGGCTTGCAGATAGGTGGCCAGTTCGTGCATCGACACCGCCCAGGTGATTCCAGGCGCCGCCTGAGTCGTGGTATCGGGGTAAAGCGACTTCCAGTACGCCAGCGGATCGTCCAGAGCGTGTGGATTGACCGCCCAGAAGGTGATCCCCGTTCCAAGCAGGTTGGTGTATTGCTGGAAGTTATTGGCGAGCGGCGGCGGAGTCTTCGACAGCGGCTGTGAGGACAACGGGCCTGCACGGAACGCGCCTTGCGAGTTGCCGGCGGTACACCAGGTGCTGGGCGTGGTGGCGGTGGCGTTACCGCTCAGGATGACGTCTGAGCCCACATAACGGACCAGACATCCGCCCGGGTCGCTGGCACCCATTCCCCCGTATACGGGGGTCACCAGGGTGTACCCGTCGTTGCTGGCGCCGCGGATACTGTTGCGGATTCCGAAGTTCAGATTGAAGCTGTCGTTGGATTTGTAGTGTCCGTCGAAGCGCAGCGCGGTGATCGCGGTTGCGCGGTTGTAGTCATCGTTGGATTCGAGCGTCTTCATCGTCCAGGCGTTCGGGTTGGCGAAGGCACTGGCGAGCGATGCCGGCATGCTGATGGAGAGATTGCGGCCCGTCGTGTTCGCGATGATGGGCTGCGTATTCTGGGGAATGCCGTTGGCATTGAATACGCGATTGCCGCCCAGTTGGGCCGGGTAGACGAAGGTGCCGCAGGGTAGACTGGTGTTGGGATCCGCCCACAGGCAGCCGTCGGAATCGGAGATGTTGATGTCGGTCTCGATGAAGTCCTGCGTGGCCGTTTCGCGGACGCCGCGCACACTGGCCTTGAAGGGGCCGCCATTGTCGAAATCAACCTGCAGGTTGAGGTTTTTAGCGGTGGATTGCCTGCGGATGACCTGCGAGAACGATTCAACATCGCCCGGCCATTTTTCGTATACCTGGGTGGTATAGATCTGCGATCCTGCCCAGGAGGGATCGGGCGGCGGTGCGTTGTACTGGCTAAGGGCCGTAGCGCCCGTGTTTCGCGACTGCAAGGGCACATAGGTGGCTCCCTGCCAGTTCGTGGAATTGAACTGAAGCCCGACACTGCGCTCGTGCTGTGTCTGACGCGTGTAAAAGAAGTCGCTCGTCAGCGTGAATCCGTGGCTGAGGTCCGCCTGGAATGAGGCATTGCCCGACTGACGCTTGCGCTGAACGGTGGAGTCGTAGAGGCCGAAGTTCTGGCTGCCCATGAATACGCCGTTGGACGTCCCATCGCCGTTCACGTCGACGCTCCCGTCCGGATTCTGGTGGATCTGCGGGGGAATCGGCGCGCCGTTCCAGGCTCCGATAAATCCGTTGTAGGCGCCCGCGCTCGCGGCGTTCTCGCCATGGAAAATGACGCCATACTGGTCGAGGCTTTCCGTCGCGTTGCCACCCGCATTCGCCGCGCCCGCCGTGCCGGACCGCGTGGTGTCGGAGTAATCCGCGGAAACCAGCAGGCCCCAGCGGCCATCCCCGTTGAATGAGATCAGGCCGTTTGCCTCCGGCCCGGTTTTTCGAGAGGTACTGCCCCGCTCCGCATTGGCGGAGTAGCTGTACGTGAATCCGTGCGGCAGGTCCCATGGCCGAAAGGTATGCAGATCAAGCGAACCGCTGATGCCGCCGGCGGTCTGGGCCGCGGTGGGCGACTTGATGACGTCCACCTGATTGAACATCGTGGCCGGCAACGAGGTGAAGTCCGGTTGCTGCGAGTCGATCTGATCTGGCGAGATGAATACTTCGCCGTTCAGCATCGTTCCGACTTGAGGCAGGCCGCGGACGGCCACGGAGGTTCCGACGCCGGCGTCACGGTTGATCTGAACGCCCGTGATGCGCTGGAGCGCGTCCGTGATGGTTACGTCCGGCAACTGGCCGATGCTCTCAGCCGAGATGCTGTCCTGGATACTCGGTGCTGAGCGCTTCACTTCGATGGCTTTTATCTGCGACTCACGTACGCCGGTGACGATGACCGTCTGCAGCGCTCCGCTGTCCGACGCCGTCGCCCCAGACTTGGCTTTCGCAGGCGGCACGGCCGGCTGCACCGTTTGCGAGTCCACGTTCTCCGCGGGCGCGCCCGCGCGCGCCGATGTCGCGGCGGCGGCGAGCAATGCTACGGATACGGCAATTGCCACGGGGTGCTGGCGATGTGCGTTTGACACAGGCTTTACCTCTAGATCGTTATTCTGTGAATTCCGATGCCCCGCGGCCCGTGGTTGGCATGCTCGCCGTTTCGCGAGCAACCCGCGCCAGCACCCATCGGCGATCGCGTGGCCGGCCTTGGCGAAAATGCGCAGTGCCCTGGCGGCATTCAGCCTCGACGTTGAAACTCGCGGTTTGAGCGTTGCCGCCGCACTCCCCGGGCCGCTGCGGCGCAGACGCTCGCCCTCGTCGCCAGCCACGCGTACGCATCGTGGCCATGACGCGTGCGGTGCACGGCCGTTCCGACCGGGCGCAAGCAGGCGCACGACCAGCCGCAGCCGACCGATTTGGCGCCTTTGAGGACCCGGCTTGTCGCCCCCGATGACCGATTGCACTGTTCATGTGTGCTTACATCGTTGATTGATTCGGTCGCAGAACGAATCAATACTGCCCCCGAAGCCAGAAATGGTCAAGCGAAGCTGGATTTGCCGGCTAATGTAGTTATGATAGTTCGGAGATAAAACGAATTAAGTGGATATTTGATGCCCTCCCGGCCGACGAACAGCGGGACTCGCCAGCTATCGCAGCGGAGCGTCTTCGAGGCCCTGCTACACGGCAGCCCGATCTCCCGGGCGGAGCTTGCCAAGGTGACCGGTCTGTCGAAGCAGACCACCTCGGAAGTCATCGACGCGTTCGAGCAGCAGGGGCTCGTGCGCCCGATCGGGCGCACGAGCGGTAACGTCGGGCGGACAGCCGTGTTGTATGAATTGAGCCCGGAGGGCGGGCACGTACTGGGTATCGACCTCGGCGCGCAGCGACTGACGGTCGCCCTGGCGGACATCGCGGGCAGGGTGCTCGCCGAAGCCGATGAGCCCACCGACAGCCGCGGCGGGGTCTGGGCGATCGACCAGATCGCCCGGCTATCGGACCGTCTGGCGCGCGACAACCACACCCATCCCAGCCGGATTCGCTGCATCGTCCTGGCCACCCCCGGGGTGGTGAACCCCAAGAGCGGAGCCATCGAGATGTCGCCCAACATCGCCGGGCTGGGCAATCTCAACGTCGTGGGCCTGCTCGGTGAGAGACTGGGCACTCCCGTCGTCCTTGAAAATGACATCAATCTCGCCCTGCTCGGGGAAATATGGCATGGCTGCGCGCAGAACGTGGAAAACGTAGCTTTTCTCGCGCTCGGCAGCGGCGTGGGACTGGGACTCTACGTGAACGGCCGGCTCGTGCGCGGCGAGAACGGCGCCGCCGGTGAGATCGGCTATCTGCCTATCGGTGGCGACCCGCTGCAAGCCGGGTCCCGCCTGCAGGGCTGCCTTGAGTACCAGGTTGGCGCGACTGGTGTCATGCGACGGTATCGGGAGGCCGGCGGCTCCAATGTTGATTCGGTAAGACAGGTATTTGAGCGAGCGCAGGAGGGCGATCCGCATGCCGTGGAGGTGGTCGCCGAGACGGCGCGGCTGACTGCCCTTGCGGCCACGGCGGTGATCGCCACCGTGAATCCGCAGCTGCTCGTTCTGGGTGGCTCGGTCGGAGCGCGTGCCGACTTCGCGGACACGGTTGCAAGGATACTGCTGCAACTCTCGCCGCGCCCGGTGGAGATTCGCACCAGTAGCCTGGGCAGGCGGGCAGGGGTCGTCGGCGCCTTGTCGGTCGCCTTGCGCCGTCTCCATGATGAATTCTTCGGAGTCGCTGAGCTCGCGGCGGCTCTTCCTCTTCCGCCCCCTGCGCGCCGCAGCGCCCGACAATGACGGGCGAAACTGCCTATTGTTTCGCAGCCGACCTGGGCGGCACGAAGCTCGCCGCGGCGATTGCCGATGCGCGTGGGTCAATAGTGGCGGAATTGACCGAGCCCACCGACCCGCGCGGTGCGGCGTATGTGGCCGAACAGATTGCCGCTTGCGCCGACAAACTGGGCCAAACCGTCGGTATCGACGTCACGCAGCCGCGTCATGTCATGGTGGGAATTCCCGGAGCGATCGAGCCTCGCACGGGCCGGATTTCCCTGATTCCCAACATCGCGGGGTTGGAAGACTTCGATATCCTCGGGTTTCTGCGCGGCCGCTTCGGACCGGATGTCGCGATCGAGAACGACGTGAATCTGGCGATGCTGGGCGAGCATGCGTTCGGCTGCGCGAGTCGCTGCCGCAACGCGGCGTTCTTAAGCTTAGGAACAGGGGCAGGTCTCGGACTGCTCATCGATGACAAGCTGTTTCGGGGGGCGCGTGGCATGGCGGGGGAAATAGCGGACCTGCCCATCGGGCGCGACCCGACTTCGCAGATTCCCGCGTCCGGCGGCTCATTCGAGCTCGAGGTGGGCTCATTTGCCATCGTGGATCGATATCGGCGCCAGGGTGGAACCGCGGCCGCCACGGTCCGTGACATTTTCAGGCTGCTCGAGCAAGGAGACGAAGTGGCGGCATCGGTCCTCGACACGACCGCGCGCTGGGTAGCCCTCGCGGTAGTGACTCTGCAATCGCTGCTCGATCTGGAACTCATCGTGTTCGGGGGAAGCATCGGCGTGCGTTCGGAACTGTATGAGCGGGTCCAACGCGATCTACCGGCCCTCGTCTCACGACCCATTGCCATCGCACCCAGCCAGCTTGGCGATCGCGCAGGGCTCATTGGCGCCGCGTGGGCTGCGGGGCAGGCCCTCCGTTAGGACCCTGAGCCCGACGCCGCAGCCGGCAGCAGCCCGGCGGCTGCGTCCAGCGATTGACGGCGGGCTGTCATATAAGTGGCCGGACGGTTGCCTCCAAGTCCCGGTACTTCTCCTCGAATTCGAACCAGTACGTATCGTCTCGGGAAGCTTTCCTCCGGGTCGGCCTTACGGCGTTTTCACCAGCCGCTCCCACTCTTGGTTTGCCCGCTGAGGCACCAGTTCGAGGGTCGTCGCGGCATTGGTCGACCACGTTTACGAAATACCCACGGGGCTGACGCCCCTTTTTTCGCGAGGGCCTCATCGAGACTCCGGACCGGGGCGCGCGGCTTCGCGACCACGAGCATTTGTTCGCCGACTGGGCTTCCGAAGGTTTCACGCTCCCTTTCGTAGTACTCGGCCGGAAACTCCCCGGCGATGCGCAGGGGATGGCGGGCGTCGAAAGCGCCGCTTGCTCCAGCACTTCCACTGCGGGGTTATGCGTCGTCTCCTTGCGCAGATGCGCTGCCATGTGAAAGCCACGAAAACGGCAACGATGGCCTCGCTACCGTCCCGAGCGCCGTTAGGCGGTAGTCCATTCCCCGACCCCGGACGAAACGTAGCCGCCGGCGTGTGTCGAACGTTCCTGAAACCTGCCCGTGCCACTTTCCCCAGGCCGCGTCCACTCGTAAGTCATTGTTTTAGTGGCGCTCCCTACGAGATTCGAACTCGTGTTACAGCCTTGAGAGGGCTATGTCCTGGGCCTCTAGACGAAGGGAGCGACTTCGGGGCCTTGAGCAAGAGCGCGGTATTATAGAGAGCTAACCCGATTGCTCAAGCCGAAAGCCAAATTCATTGAACTCACCTGCCGTGTCCGTCGCGACGCCCTCCGCCACGCCCCGGATCATCACAAGATCCGAGCACAACGTCTCCCGCGCCCACATATCACCCAACGCGCTGCGGGTCCTGTATCGCCTGCGTGACGGGGGGTTCCAGGCATTCCTCGTCGGCGGTTGCGTGCGCGACCTGCTGTTGGGTATGGAGCCGAAGGACTTCGACGTCGCCACCGACGCGCTGCCCGAGCAGATCAAGCGCCTGTTCCGCAATTGCCGCCTGATCGGTCGCCGCTTCCGCCTGGCTCATGTCTTCTTCGGACGCGAGATCATTGAGGTCGCGACCTTCCGCGCCGCGTCCGCCCCATCGCCTGGCGAGGAGCCCGTGCCGGACGTGGATTCCGAGGACGGTGAGGCGGTGGAGCTGGAGGAGTCGGAGCGGGAACTCGAGGCCTACGAACCGGTGCGCGAGGCGCGCACGCCGTTCGAGAGCGATTCCTCAGAGCGCGCGGTCGATGAGACCGGCCGCATCCTGCGCGATAACGTCTACGGCACGATCGACGCGGACGTGTGGCGGCGCGACTTCACCTGCAACTCGCTCTACTACAACATCGCCGACTTCTCGATCTGGGACTACGTGAACGGCGCCCAGGACGTCGCCGCGCGCACGCTGCGCATGATCGGGGATCCCGAGACGCGCTTCCGCGAGGACCCGGTGCGCATGCTGCGCGCCGCGCGCTTCGAGGCGAAGCTCGGCTTCAGCATCGAGCCCAACACCGCCGCCCCGATTGGTGAGCTGCGCGAATCGCTGGCAGGCGTGCCGCAGGCGCGCCTGTTTGACGAGACGCTCAAGCTCTTCCTCGGCGGCCATGGCGCGAGCAGCTTCCGGGTACTGCGCGCGCGCGGCCTGCTGGCCTCGATCCTGCCGACCGTGGATGCCTACCTCGCCAGCCACCCCGGCAGCACGGTCGAGAAGCTCCTGCTGCAGGGTCTCGAGAACACCGATGCGCGCGTGCGGGCGGACAAGCCGGTCACCCCGACGTTCCTGTTCGCGCTGCTGTTGTATGGACCGATCGCCGGCATCATCGAGGGCACCCCGCCGGAGCACTGGCACGAGCTCGCCACGATTCTTGATGCCTGCGACCAGGCGGTGCGCGAAGCCCAGGCGCGGATCTCGATCCCCAAGCGCTTCTCGCTCGGTGTGCGCGAGATGTTCGCGCTGCAGCCGCGGCTGGAGCACCCGCGTGGCCGGCGCGCGCTGCGCTCGCTCGAGCACCCGCGCTTCCGCGCCGCGTACGACCTCTTGTTACTGCGCGCTCAGCTCGGGCTTGCCTCCCAGGAGACCGCGGACTGGTGGACACGCCTGCAGGAAGTATCCCCCGAGCAGCGCGGCGAGATGGCTGATGCGCGCGCCGGCGACGGCTCCCGGGGCCCGGGCTCCGCGGGCGGTTCCGGGGCACCTCGCCCGCGCAGCGGTCGCCGGCGGCGGCGCCGTTCCGGCCCGCGTTCGACCTGAAGGCGCGGATGATGGAACGCTGGCAGCCGGCCTACATCGGGCTGGGGAGCAACCTGTCCGATCCGGAGCGCCAGGTGCTCGCCGCCGCCCGCGAACTCGCCGAGCTGCCGCGCACCTGCTGTGTGCGCATGTCCCCGGTGTACGTCTCACGGCCCATGGGGCCCGTCGCCCAGCCGGATTTCGTCAACGGCGCCGCGGGCCTTCTCACCCAGTTGTCCGCGCGCGAACTCCTGGATGGCTTGCGCGCCATCGAGACTGAGTTCGGCCGGCCGGCGGAGCGCGAACGCTGGGGCCCGCGGATCCTGGACCTCGATCTGTTGTCCTACGGTTGCGTGCGCTCCTCTGATGCGACGCTCACCCTGCCGCATCCTGGGATAGTGGAGCGCAACTTCGTTCTGTATCCTCTGTGCGATATCGCCCCGGATCTCGAGCTGCCAGGGCTTGGTCGCGTGACCGAGCTCAAGGCGCGCGTTACCCGCGCGGGGCTCACCGCCCTGTAACAACATGCCCAGCGAACCTGCGCACAAGTACCTCGTCGTGGAAGGCCCGATTGGCGTCGGCAAGACCAGCCTCGCCAAGCGCCTGTGCGTGAGCCTGGCGGCGCAGGGCGTGCTCGAGCAGGCCACCGATAACCCCTTCCTCGAGCGGTTCTACAAGAACCCGCGCGCCGGGGCGCTCCCCACGCAGCTGTACTTCCTCCTGCAGCGCGCGCAGCAGCTGGCGGCGCTCAAGCAGGCGGACCTGTTCGCCCCGGTCCGGGTCGCTGATTACCTGCTGGAGAAGGATCGCCTGTTCGCGCGCGTCACCCTCGATGACGCCGAGTACGCGCTGTACGAGCAGCTGTATTCCAAGCTCGACATCCAGGCGCCGAAGCCGGATCTCGTGATCTACCTGCAGGCCCCGGTGGATGTGCTGCTGGAGCGCATCGCCAAGCGCGGCGTCGACTACGAACAGCACATCGATCGGCAGTACCTGGAGCGCCTGAACGAGGCCTACGCGAAGTTCTTCCACGAGTTCGAGACGGCGCCGCTGCTGATCGTCAACGCCGCCTCGATCGACCCTTTGAGCAACCAGGGCGACTACGACGAGCTGCTGGCGGCGATCAAGCGCATGACGCGCGGACGCCTGTACTACAACCCGTTGCGCAGTCGCGCGATCTAGCTACACTCGCAAGCCTATGTACACGCACCTGCAGCGGGACGTGAGCCGGCCGCCGGTCACTCTGGCGACCCTGGCGCGCATGAAGGCCGACGGCGAGAGGATCGCGAGCCTCACCTGTTATGACGCGAGCTTCGCCGTGCTGCTCGACCAGGCGGGGGTGGACGTGGTCCTGGTGGGTGACTCGCTCGGCATGGTGATCCAGGGCCACGACACCACCGTGCCCGTCACCATGGACCAGGTCGTGTACCACAGCGCCGCGGTGGCGCGTGGCCTACACCGGCCCTTCCAGATCGCCGACCTGCCGTTCATGAGCTATCCGTCCAAGGATCTCGCGCTCGCGCACTCGGTGCGCCTGATGCAGGAAGGCGGGGCGAAGATGATCAAGCTGGAAAGCGGCGGCAAGCAGACCGAGATCGTCGAGTTCCTCACGGGCCACGACATCGCCGTGTGCGCGCACGTGGGACTCAAGCCCCAGTCGGTGCACAAGACCGGCGGATTCCGCGTGCAGGGACGCGAGCAGGACACGGCGACCCGCCTTGTGAACGAGGCCAAGCAGCTGGAGGCCGCCGGCGCCGACATCGTGCTGCTCGAGTGCATCCCGGCGGCACTGGGCGCGACCATCACTCAGGCGCTGCGTGTGCCGGTGATCGGCATCGGGGCGGGACCTGACACCGACGGCCAGATCCTGGTCACCTACGACATGCTGGATATCACCACGGGGCGCAAGCCGCGCTTCGTGCGCAACTTCATGGACGGCGCGGCGCGCAACAACCAGGAGGCGCTCGCGGCCTACGTGCGGGCGGTGAAGCAGCGCGAATACCCCGCCCCCGAGCACAGCTTCTAGGGATGGAAACGGTCGTAACGATCGCCGCCGTGCGCGCGATGGTGCGCGGCTGGCGCAAGCATGGGCACCGTGTGGCCTTCGTGCCCACCATGGGGAACCTGCACGCCGGGCACGTGAGCCTCATCGAGGCGGCGCGCCGCCACGGGGATCGCTTCGTCGCCAGCATCTTCGTGAACCCGATGCAGTTCGGCCCCAACGAGGACTTCGCCCACTACCCGCGTACCCCGACCGAGGATGGGCGCATGCTCGCCGCGGCCGGCTGCGACCTCATGTTCATGCCGGAAGGCGCGGAGATCTACGCGAACGGCCCCGAGCGCGCCACGCGCGTGGAGGTTCCGGGCCTGTCGCGCATCCTCGAAGGGGAAGTACGACCCGGGCACTTCGAGGGCGTGGCCACGATCGTCGCCAAGCTCCTCCACATCGTCGAACCTGACATCGCGGTGTTCGGCGAGAAGGACTTCCAGCAGCTCACGGTCATCCGCCGCATGGTCGCCGATCTTTGCATGCCGGTGGAGATCATCGCCGCCCCGACCGTGCGCGATGCGGACGGCTTCGCCAAGAGCTCGCGCAACCAGTACCTGAACGAGGCCGAGCGCGCGCTCGCGCCCGCCATCTATTCGACGCTGCAGGCCGCGGCGCGGCGCCTGGCCGCGGGCGACACCGAGTACGCGAGCATCGAGCATGCCGGCTTCAAGGCGCTCGAGGCCGTGGGGTTCCGTGTCGACTATTTCTCGGTGCGCCAGGCGGTCGACCTGAACGCCCCGGGGCCTTCCGGGGCCCTGGTCGTCCTCACCGCGGCGCGGCTGGGAAAGGCGCGCCTCATCGACAACATCCGCATCGAGCGCGCCTGAGTGGGGACCGGATCGTGCGAGCTAAGGACCCGCGGCCTCGTGCCGCGCGAGCGCCCAGCGCACGTGCTCACGCACCAGTTCCGAACCATCCTCTGACCGCGCCCTGAGCGCGCTCATCACCGCCGCCGTGCGCGGCGCGTTGCCCAGCGCGACGGCGATGTTGCGCGACCAGCGCTGGTAGCCGATCCGGTGGATGGCCGAGCCGCGCATGCGCTCCTGGAACTGGCCGGCCGTCCAGCCGAACAGCTCCGGGAGTGACGCGGCATCAAGACCGTGGCGCACCTTGAAGTCAGGATGGGCGGCGCTCTTCGCGAACTTGTTCCACGGGCACACCAGCTGGCAGTCATCGCAGCCGTAGATGCGGTTGCCGATCGCCGCCCGCAATTCCACGGGGATCGCGCTGTGATGCTCGATGGTGAGGTAGGAGATGCAGCGGCGCGCATCCAGGCGATAGGGCGCGACGATCGCCGCGGTCGGGCAGGCCGGGATGCAAGCCTGGCAGGTGCCGCAGTGCGCGCTCGCCGCCTCATCCACCGGCAGCGGCAGGTCGGTGAGGATCTCGCCGAGGAAGAACCAGGAGCCCGCATCGCTTGCGATGAGGTTGGTGTGCTTGCCGATCCACCCCAGGCCCGCATCGCGCGCGTGCGCGCGCTCGAGCACCGGTGCTGAGTCCACGCATACCCGGTAACCGAACGGACCGATGCGGGCGGCCAGCTGGGACGCCAACCGCGCCAGCGACTGCCGCAGCACCTTGTGGTAGTCACGCCCCAGGGCGTAGCGCGAGACGTAAGCGAGGCCGGCGTCATCCAGCACCGCCCGGGCATCGGCGGATTCCCCGGGCCAATAGTCCATGCGCGCGCTTAACACCCGCACCGTCCCCGGGGCGAGCTCTTCCGGCCGCCCGCGCATGGTCCCGTGGGCTCGCATGTAGCGCATCTCGCCGTGGAAGCCCGCATCGAGCCAGCTGATGAGGTGCCGCTGGTCCCGCGGGACCTGGATGTTGGCGACCCCCAGGGCCGCGAAGCCAAGCATGCGGGCCTGCGCGCGCAGTTCCTGCTTGAGCGCGGCGAGATCGGTGGCGGCGGGTGGTGTCATGGCGGTCCCACGCCCGGCAGTATACTGACCCCATGCCGCTGCCCGTCGCCCTGTACTCCACCGCCCAGGTGCGTGAGCTGGATGCCCACGCGATCGAGTCGATGGGGGTCTCCGGCTACACCCTGATGAAGCGGGCCGGCGAGGCGGCGCTGCGCTACCTGCGCACGCGCTGGCCGATGTCGCACCGCATCGTCATCGTCTGCGGCGGCGGCAACAATGGCGGCGACGGCTACGTGCTCGCGCGCTTCGCCCAGGCCGCGGGACTGACCGTCACGGTCTTAAGCGCGAGCTCCCCTGAGAAGCTAAAAGGCGATGCGCGTACCGCGTACAGCGACTACAGGGACAGCGGCGCCACGGTGCACCCCTTCGACGTGGGACTGCTGAGCTCAGGCGATGTGATCATCGATGCGCTGGTGGGCACCGGGCTGCGTGGCCCCTTGCGCCCCGAGCAGGTCTCGGTCATCCGCGCGATCAACCACAGCGGCAGGCCCGTCTTCGCGCTGGACGTGCCCTCCGGGCTGGACGGCGATTCCGGCACGGTGCTGGGCGAGGAGGCGATCCGCGCCGAGGCCACCGTCACCTTCATCGGACTTAAGACCGGTCTGCTGGTCGGCGACGGGCCCGAGTTCGCCGGCACCGTGTTCTGCGACGACCTCGAGGTCTCCCCGCCGCCTTCCGCGCAGCCGGTCCCGCGGCTCACGCGCATCCTCGATGCGGAGATCCACGAGGCGCTGCCCCGGCGGCCGCGTTCCTCCAACAAGGGCGACTTCGGGCGCGTGCTCATCGTCGGTGGCGGCCCCGGCATGCCGGGGGCCGCGCGCCTGGCGGGCGAGGCGTGCCTGCGGGTCGGGGCGGGACTGACCACCGTCGCCGTCGCCCCCGAGAACGTCGCGGCGATCGCCAGCGGGCGGCCCGAGCTGATCTGCGTGGGATTCACCGAGATCGCAGGCTTGCGCGAGGCCATGGGACGGGCGGACCTCATCGCCGTGGGCCCGGGTCTTGGGCGCAGCGCCTGGGCGGTGCAGGCGCTCGCGGCCGTGCTCGACAGTGGCAAGCCGACGGTGGTGGACGACGATGCGCTGAACCTGCTGGCCGAGCAGGGCGCGGTGCCGCCACGCGAGGACTGGATCCTGACGCCACATCCGGGTGAGGCCGGGCGCCTACTCGGGGTCAGCGCGCAGCAGGTCCAGCAAGACCGGCTCGCCGCGCTCGACAAGCTGGTCGAGCGCTTCCACGGCACCGTGGTGCTCAAGGGCGCCGGCACGCTGGTGGGCGCGCGCGGCCGCACGCCAGGGGTGTGCGAGCGCGGCAACCCCGGCATGGCGACCGCTGGCACCGGCGACGTGCTCACGGGTGCGATCGCCGGTATCCTCGCCCAGTGCCACGATCCGTGGCGGGCCGCGCGCGTCGGGGTACTCGTGCATGCCATGGCCGGTGATGCCGCCGCGCGCGGCGGTGAGCGCGGCGTGCTGGCGAGCGACCTCACGCGCGAACTGCACGTCTGCGTCAACCTGTAGCCCATGCGCCACTTCGCACGCACCGCGGCTGACACCGCGGAACTCGGCGCCGCGCTGGCCCGCGCCCAGCCGCCCGGATCCGCGTTCACCGTCGTTTACCTCGAGGGCGAGCTGGGAGCCGGCAAGACCACACTCGCGCGCGGTTATCTCGAGGCCCGCGGTGTCACCGCCGCGGTGAGAAGCCCCACCTATACGCTCCTCGAGCAGTATCCGGTGGAGGGCTCCACGGTCCTGCACGCTGACCTCTACCGGCTGCGGGATCCGGAGGAACTTGAGACTCTGGGGATGCGTGACTACGCGCAGGACGGGTATGTGTGGCTGGTCGAGTGGCCCGAGCGCGCCGCGGGGCGCCTGCCGGCGGCCGATCTCACCCTGGCGCTCATCATCAGGGACGCGGGCCATGCGATCGCGCTGGCCGCGCATTCGAGCCTCGGCGAGGCGTGGCTCGCGCGGCTGGCGGTGCCCTAGGACGCCATCCCTGGGGTGCGCCGCGGCGGCGGCCTTGAAAAATTTGTCATAAGCTCGTAGATTGCGGCCAAGGAAGTGCTGCGAACTTGATGATACGTAAGGTTTTTTGCTTCGGCTTCGCGGGGGCGTTGTTGGCCTGGGAGCTGTGCCGGCCGGCATTGGCCACTGAACTGCGCGGCCTGCGCCTTTCCTCGGGCGGCGATTCCGCCCAGCTCGCCCTGGCCTTGAGCGACAAGGCGCCGCAGAAACTCTTCACCCTTTCCCATCCCGACCGTGTCGTCATCGACCTGCGCAACACCCATCGCGCCAGCGGCCTGCGCGCGCCGGCGGGGACGGGCGCGGTGAGCGCGGTGCGCTTCGGCGGCCAGCCCGGCGGCACGCTGCGGATCGTGCTGGAACTCAAGGCGCCGCTCGCCCCCCGGAGCACATGGTCAGGGCGGCAACTGCTGGTGAACCTGGGAACCCCGGCCGGCGGCGGGGCGGGCACGGCGCCGACCGTGGCGCGCGCGGATGCGGCGCCTCAGACCATCGCCCCCGCGCATGCCCCGAGTGAGGGCGGGCGTGATGTCATCATCGCGGTGGATGCCGGCCACGGCGGCCAGGATCCGGGCGCGATCGGTCCGGGCGGGACGCGTGAGAAGGACGTGACGCTTGCGATCGCGCGGGCGCTCGCCGAGCGCATCAACGCCGAGCCTGGCATGCGCGCGGTGCTCACGCGCGACAGGGACGAGTTCCTCGAGCTGCGCGACCGCATCCACCGCGCGCGCGTCGCGCGCGCGGACATGTTCGTGTCCGTGCACGCCGACTCGATCGCTGACCACAGCGTCTCGGGCGCCTCGGTCTACGTGCTGTCCGTGCATGGCGCCTCGAACGAGGCGGCGCGCTGGCTGGCCGAGCGTGAGAACGCGGCGGATCTCATGGGCGGCGTGCGTCTGGATGACAAGGGGTCCCTGGCCCCGGTGCTGCTGGATGCCACCCAGTCGGAGATCATCGGCGTGAGCGCGAGCGCCGCGGAACGGGTGGTCGGCGCGCTCGAGAGTGTGGGCGAGGTGCGCAAGGCGCAGGTCCAGCACGCCGGCTTCGTGGTCCTCAAATCCCTCGACATCCCGAGCATGCTGGTCGAGACCGCCTACATCTCGAACCCCACCGAGGAGCGGCGCCTGCGCTCCGCTAGCCAGCAGACGCGCCTGGCCGATGCCATCGCCACCGGCGTGCGCGGCTACTTCACGCAGAACCCGCCCGATGGCACGCGCCTCAAGCGGGAACGGCGCGAGACCCTCGCCAATGCGGCCGAGGAATCCGCCTCCGGCACCCGCTGATCCCCCCCCGCGCGCGCCCGGTCCGGCGCGCCGCTGTGTAAACTCCCGCGCAGCATGACCATCCGCGTACTTTCCGGCGAGCTTGTCGACCAGATCGCCGCCGGTGAAGTGATCGAGCGTCCCGCCTCGGTCGTGAAGGAGGTTCTCGAGAACGCGCTCGATTCCGGCGCGACCCGCATCGAGATCGACATTGAGCACGGCGGGGTGGGGCTCATTCGCGTCCGCGACGACGGCACGGGCATGACGGCCGAGGAGTTGCCGCTGGCGCTGCATCGCCACGCGACCAGCAAGATCGCCTCCCTTGAGGACCTGGAGTCGGTGACGACGCTGGGTTTTCGGGGCGAGGCGCTGCCCTCGATCGGTTCGGTGGCGCGCGTGCGCATCGTGTCGTGCGCGCGCGGCGCCGGCCCGGGGGCGCAGATCAGCTGCGACGGCGGCGCCCTGGGTGAGGTGCGCCCGGCGGCGCATCCGCCGGGAACCACGGTCGAGGTCCGGGATCTTTTCCACAACGTGCCCGCGCGGCGCAAGTTCGTGCGTAGCGAGGCGACCGAGCTTGCGCACATCGCACGCCTGGTCGAGCGCGTGGCGCTGTCGCGCTTCGACGTGCGCTTCCGGCTGCGGCACGCGAACCGGGTGCTGCTCGATACCCCGGCCATCGGGGAGTCCGGCGACGAGGCCGCGCGACTGGAAGCGGTGCTGGGACGGGATTTCCCGCCGAACGCGCTCACCGTGCGCCATGCCGCGGGTCCGGTGATGTTGTCGGGGTGGGCGGGCCTGCCGACACGCTCGCGGGCCACCCCCGATCAGCAGTACTGGTTCGTCAATGGCCGGGGTGTGCGCGATCGCCTGCTGATGAACGCGGTCCGCGTCGCTTACCGCGACGTGCTCTACGGCGGGCGGCATGCCGCCTACGCGCTGTACCTGACACTCGATCCGAAACTCGTGGACGTCAACGCGCATCCGCAGAAGCTCGAAGTGCGCTTCCGGGACAGCCGGCAGATCCATGAGTTCGTGTTCCGCGCCATCGAGCGGGTCCTCGCGGACACGAGACCCGAGGCGCTGGCGCCGGCGGCCGCGATGCTGCGTTCACTCGGGGAGGGCGGTGGCTCCGCGGCGCCCGCGCGCCTGTGGGCGCGGCAGTCGGATGCGGGCGCGCTGCCCCTGTACAGCCCTTCGCGCGATCCGTGGGCCATCGTCACCGCGGTGAACGAGGAAACCTTCGGCGCGGGCGAAGCCCCGGTGTTCCCGGCCGGCGGGCAGCCGCTGGGCACCGCGCTGGCGCAGCTGCACGGAGCGTACATCCTCGCGCAGAACAGCGATGGTCTGGTGCTGGTGGACATGCACGCCGCCCACGAACGGGTGCTGTACGAGAGGTTCAAGGCGGAGCGCGCGGGCGCCGGGATCCCATCCCAGCACCTGCTCGAGCCGCTCGTGGTCGAGGTGAAGGCGCACGAGCTCGCCTCGATCCTCGCGGACCGCGAGGAGTGGGAACGGGCCGGGTTCGAGGTGGACGCCCTGGGTCCCACCCGGCTTGCGCTGCGCCGGGTGCCCGCGGTGCTGAACCCCCGCGAGATCACCTCCGTGGTGGCCGCGCTCATCAGCGATCTCACGCTCGATGCCCAGACCCATCACCTGGAAGGCGCGGCGGACAAGTTCCTGGGCACGCTCGCGTGTCGCAGCGCGATCCACGCCAACCGGCGGCTCACGCTGCCGGAGATGGAGGCGCTGTTGCGCCAGATGGAGGGGACCGAGCGGGCCAACCAGTGCAACCACGGCCGCCCGACCTGGACGCGCCTCTCGCTGCGGCAGCTCGACCAGCTGTTCCTGCGGGGGCGCTGATGGCGCCGGCCCGCGGGAACACCGGCCCGGCGGGGTCGCCGGTCTTCATCCTCACAGGTCCCACCGGGGCCGGGAAGACCGACTGGGCGGTGGCACTGGCTGGCGTGGCGCCAGTGGAGATCGTCAGCGTCGATTCGGCGCAGGTGTATCGGGGGCTGGATATCGGAACGGCCAAGCCCGACCGTGACTTGCGCGCGCGCGTGCCCCACCACCTGGTTGATATCTGCGATCCGGCCGAGCGCTACTCGGCGGGCCGCTTCGTCACCGATGCGATGCGCGCGATCGAGGCGATCGAGGCGCGGGGCCGCGTACCCCTGCTGGTGGGCGGGACGATGCTCTATCTACGCGCGCTGCTGCGCGGGCTCGCGGAACTGCCGCAGGCCTCGGGAGAGTTGCGCGCCCGGCTGGACGAGCGCGCGGCGCGGGAGGGCTGGCCCGCCCTGCACGCCGAGCTGGCCCGGCTGGATCCCCAGGCCGCCGCCCGCATCGCCCCCGCTGACGGCCAGCGTATCCAGCGGGCGCTGGAAGTGTCCTACACCGCTGGCAGGCCGATCTCACAGCTGCAGCGCGCCACGCGAAGCCTCCTTAACGGTCGGGTCGTGAGTCACTGGATGCTGGCCCCGCCTGATCGCGCCGCGCTGAACCAACGGCTGGAGGCGCGCTTCGAAGCCATGATGGCGGCGGGGTTTCTCGGTGAGGTGAGAGGACTGCGCGACCGCGGCGATCTCACCCCCGCGCTGCCGTCAATGCGCGCGGTAGGCTACCGCCAGCTGTGGTCGCACCTGAGTGGCGAGGTAAGCCTCACCGAGGCGAAAACCCGGGCGCTCAGCGCCACCCGGCAGCTGGCCAAGCGGCAAATGACTTGGATGCGCAGCGAACCGGAGGGTGTCTGGCTCGATCCGCGAGGCGGTCCAGTGTCGTGGATCAAAGACATACGGTCGCGGCTGGGCGCGCTTGGGCGCTGACGGAAGGCGCATGTTAATATCGTCCGCGTCGCTGCCTTGGGCAGCTATCGTCAGGCAGATTTTTTTGGCTGAGCGCGGGAACACGGATGGTTCCGCTGCGCTCCCATGGGTCCTGCCGCACAACTCGAGCGAAGAATAAGGAGAACATGATGGCCAAAGGCCAGTCCCTGCAAGACCCGTTTCTGAACGCCCTGCGCAAGGAACGAGTGCCGGTCTCCATCTACCTCGTCAACGGCATCAAGCTGCAGGGTCAGATCGATTCCTTTGACCAGTTCGTGGTGCTCCTGAAGAACAGCGTCAGCCAGATGGTCTACAAACACGCCATCTCCACGGTCGTGCCGGCGCGCAACGTGCGCCTGTCGAGCGAAGAGGGTGGGGAAGCGACCACCGAACCGGTGACGCCCGCTGAATAGATGCGTCCCCGCGCGGAAGGCCTGAGTGTTCGAACGTCCACGCAGCGGTGAGCGCGCGGTCCTCGTGCGCCTGGGGCTGGGCGCACCGGTGGATCCGGAGGACCTGCTGGAGTTCAGGCAACTGGCGGTCTCCGCGGGTGCGATTCCCGTGGGCACCATCACCGGTCGCCGCGAGCGACCCGATCCGCGCTACTTCATGGGCAGTGGCAAGGCGGAGGAACTGAAGGAGGCCGTGCACGCGAGCGGCGCCGAGGTGGTGCTCGTCGACCACGCGCTCTCGCCCTCCCAGGAACGCAACCTCGAGAAGCTCATCGAGCGCCGCGTGCTCGACCGCAACGGCCTGATCCTCGACATCTTCGCCCAGCGCGCCCGCAGTTCCGAGGGCAAGCTCGAGGTCGAGCTCGCGCAACTGAAGCACATCGCCAGCCGGCTCGTGCGCGGCTGGACCCACCTTGAACGCCAGAAGGGTGGAATCGGCCTGCGCGGGCCCGGCGAGACGCAGCTTGAGAGCGACCGGCGCATCATCGGCCAGCGGGTGCGCGTGCTCACCAAGCGCCTGGAGAAGATCCGCCAGCAGCGCGAGACCGGCCGCCAGATGCGCGCCGAGATTCCCGTGCTCTCATTCGCGCTCGTCGGCTACACCAACGCGGGCAAGTCCACGCTGTTCCGCGCGCTGACCGGCAACGATGCGTACATCGCCGACCAGCTCTTCGCCACCCTCGATCCGACGGTGCGCCGCCTGATGCTGCCCGGAGGCACCGCGGTGGTGGTCGCCGACACGGTGGGTTTCATCCGCGAGCTGCCGCATGAACTCGTCGCCGCGTTCCAGTCAACCCTGACAGAGGCGCGCGCGGCGACGCTGCTGCTGCACGTGGTGGATGCCAGCAACCCCAGGCGCGACGAACAGGTCTCCCACGTCGACACGGTACTTGACGAGATCGGCGCGCGGGAGATCCCGCAACTGCTGGTGTACAACAAGATCGACCGCCTGGATGAGCCGCCGCGCATCGACCGCGACCCGCACGGGCGCGCGACCGCGGTGTGGATATCCGCCGAGCGGGGAATTGGCATTGATCTTCTGTTGAGCGCGGTGGCCGAGCGCCTCGCCCGGTTCGCGCGCCAGGCGCGGGTGCGCATGCCGGCCAGCGCCGGCGCGCTGCGCTCGAAGCTCTACGCCGCCCACGTCGTGCGCGGGGAGACCGCGGGGGACGATGGTTCCATGGAGCTTTCCGTGGAACTGCCGGATCTTGAGCTGCTGGCCCTGGCGCGCACCGCGGGCGTGCAGATACTTGAGGTTCAGGGCAGTGGCGCGCCTTGTGCCCCCGGGGAGCTCTACCTACAATCGTCCGCCCTTTCGAGTGCGACCAAATAGCGCGGCCCGAGCGCGTTTTTCCAAGATCCTTTATGGCCTGGAATCAACCAAGTGGCGGCAAGAACGAGAACCCGTGGGGACGCCGCCCGGGCCAGGGGGGCTCGGACCTGGATGAGCGCCTGAAGAGCTGGCAGCGCAAGCTCGAGTCGCTGTTCCGTGGCGGTGGCGGTGGCGGTGGCGGTGGCGGTACCGAGGGCGGGGCCTCGGCGGGCTCGACGGTGCCCGCGGTTGTCATTGGCGTCCTGCTCATGTTCTGGCTCCTCAGTGGCACCTACCAGGTCGGCCAGGCGGAACGCGGCGTGGTGCAGCGCTTCGGCGCGCTCACCAGCGTGCAAACCGGCGGCCTGCACTGGCATCTGCCCTGGCCGATCGAGACGGTCACCAAGGTGAACGTTGGCAACAACAACTCCAACGACTTCAAGTCCCGCGTGCTGACCTCGGATGTGAACCTGGTCGACGTGCAGTTCGCGGTGCAGTACCAGTACACCGATCCGGTGAAGAAGCTTTTCCAGGTGTACGAGCCCGAGCAGACCCTGAGTGAAGTGAGCGAGAGCGCGATCCGCGAGATCATCGGCCGCAGCACCCTGGACGAGGTGCTGGTCGGCACGACGCGCCCCAAGATCACGAGCCGCACCAAGGAGCTGATCCAGAAGACACTCGACGCCTACAACAGCGGCATCACCGTCTCCACCGTCAACCTCGAGGACGTGACGGTGCCAGAGGCGGTCATTCCCTCGCGCAGCGATGCGAACAAGGCCCAGGCGGACAAGGAGCGCTACATCCTCGAGTCCGAGGCCTACGCCAACGGGATCCTGCCCGTGGCGCAGGGCACGGCCGCGCGCACGCAGCAGGACGCGCAGGCCTACAAGGCCCAGGTGGTCGCCATCGCCACCGGACAGGCCGCGCGCTTCACTCAGCTCGAGACCGCCTATGCGCAGGCCCCCGAGGTCACGCGGCGACGCATGTACATGGAGACCGTGGAGAACGTGCTCGGGCGCGCCCACAAGGTCATCATCGACGGCAAGGCCGGCGGCAACATGCTGTACCTGCCGATCGATAAGCTGCTGGAGAAGAGCAACGCCCAGCAGACTGAGCCGCAGGCGGCCACCGAGCCCGCGGTGAGCGGGGCGCCGAAGGATCAGGAACAGGTCACGGTCGAGGCTCGCGGGCGGGCCGAGCGGTGATGGACACACGCTGGGTCGCGGGCATCATCGGCGCCATCTTCGCGGTATGGGTCGCCGGGCTTTGCATGTTCACCGTGAACGCCACCGACTACGCGATCGTCGGTGAGTTCGGCAAGATCATCGGCTCCGGCTACCAGCCCGGGCTGCGCTTCAAGCGGCCGTGGGACAAGGTCACCACCTTCGACAACCGCCTGCTGTCCCAGTCCTACGCCGGTGAGACCTTCCTAACCAACGACGGCCGTGGCCTGATCGTGGACTTCTACGTCAAGTGGCGCGTGAAGGAGCCGACGCTCTTCTACACGACCTTCTCGCAGGGCGGCGGCGGGCCGATCGAGCAGGCCGGCAAGCGCCTGGCCTCGATCGTCAAGGATGGCATCAAGACCGTCGTGGCGCAGCGCTCGCTCCAGGAGGTGGTCTCCGCCGAGCGGGCCGACTTCACCAGCGAGATGCTTGGCAAGGCGAGCGCCAACGCCTCCAACCTGGGCGTCGAGCTGGTGGACGTGCGCGTGCAGCGCATCGACCTGCCCGAGGAGGTCGCCTCGCGCGTCTTCGAGAGCATGAAGCAGAACTACGCCAAGACGGCGATGCGACTGCGCGCCGAAGGCCAGCAGGCAAGCGCGGGCATCAAGGCGCAAGCCGACCGCAAGCGCACCGAGATCATCGCCAACGCGGAGCGCGATGCGCAGCAGGTCCGCGGCGAGGGCGACGCGATCGCCTCGCAGACCTACGCGCGCGCCTACGGCAAGGACCCGGAGTTTTACGCGTTCTGGCGCAGCATGCAGGCCTACGAGCGCTCGCTCGGCAAGGACGGCGACCTGCTGGTGATCACGCCCGACGGCGAGTTCTTCAGGTACCTGAAGGATTCGGCCAAGTCAGCCGCTCCCCGGCGCTGAGCCACCGGCGGGATTCAGCGCTTGCCGCTCAGTCTCGCGGACCTCCTGGCCGCGCTTGGCCTGTTTCTCGTGCTGGAGGGGATCGCCCCCTTCCTCAACCCCGGCGGCCTGAAACGCGCCATGGCGCGCCTCGCCGAGGTCGGCGACCGCGAGTTGCGCATTGCCGGACTCGGCAGCATGCTGGTTGGCATCGTCATCCTTTTCCTGGTTCGTTAGGGGTCATCCGCCGTGGGTAAATTTGTCGTCATCATCGGCACCCAGTGGGGTGATGAAGGCAAGGGCAAGGTCGTGGACCTGCTCACCGAGAACGCCGCCGCGGTGGCGCGCTTCCAGGGCGGCCACAACGCCGGCCATACCCTCGTCATCGGTGGCAAGAAGACCATCTTGTCGCTGATACCCTCCGGGATCCTGCGCGAGCAGGTGCGCTGCTACATCGGCAACGGCGTGGTGCTCTCGCTCGAGGCCCTGCTCACTGAGAGCGGCATGCTGATGGGCCAGGGCGTGCCGGTATTCGAGCGGCTGCGCATCTCGCCGTACTGCCCGCTGATCCTGCCCTCGCACATCCTGCTCGACCAGGCGCGCGAGCGCGCGCGCGGCGTCAACGCCATCGGCACCACCGGGCGCGGCATCGGGCCGGCCTACGAGGACAAGGTGGCGCGCCGCGCCGTGCGCGTGGCGGACCTGTTCCTGCGTGACCGCTTCGCCGCCAAGCTCGGCGAGGTGCTCGACTTCCATAACTTCGTCCTGCAGCACTACTACCGCCTGCCGCCGGTGGACTTCCAGAAAACCCTGGACGCGCAGCTGGCGATGGGCGAGAAGATCGCCCCGCTGGTGACGGACGTGACGCTTGCGCTCAGCCAGCTGCGCGCCACGGATGCGAACGTGCTCTTCGAGGGCGCGCAGGGCGCGATGCTGGATGTCGACCACGGCACCTACCCCTTCGTCACCTCGTCCAACACCACCGCGGGCTTCGCTGGCACTGGCACGGGCTTAGGCCCGCGCGCCTTCGATGCCGTGCTCGGCATCGTCAAGGCGTACACCACGCGCGTGGGCGCGGGCCCATTCCCGACCGAGCTGTTCGACGAGGCGGGCGAGCACCTCTCGCGCGTCGGCCACGAGTTCGGCTCGGTCACCGGGCGGCGTCGCCGCTGCGGCTGGTTCGACGCGGTGGCGCTGCGCCGGGCGATCGTGAACTCGAGCGTCTCGAGCCTGTGCATCACCAAGCTCGACGTGCTCGACGGCCTGGACACGATCCGCATCTGCGTCGGCTACCGCGTCAACGGCAAGGTCACTCCCGAGCCGCCGATGAGCATCGAGGGCTACGCGGACATCGAGCCGGTGTACGAGGAGCTGCCCGGCTGGAGTGAGTCCACGGTGGGCATCATCGACCATGCCGCGCTGCCTGAGCGCGCCCGCCGTTACCTTGAACGCCTGGAGCAGCACGTTAGCGTCCCGATCGACATGATCTCCACCGGACCTGACCGCGAGCAGACCATCGTGCTGCGGCATCCCTTCGTGGCCTGACTTGACCGCCGCCGGCGCCACGCGCTCCGCACCCGCGGCGCGGCGGGCGCTCGGACTCATCATCCTCATCGCCTGCCTCGCCGCCGCCGGCAGCTGGCTCATCTACTCGGCCACCTGGGACGAGCCGGAGCACCTGGCCGCCGGCATCGAGCTGCTCGACCGCGGCCACTACGAGTACGACACCGAGCACCCACCCCTGGCGCGGCTGTTCATCGCCGCGGGCCCGTTCCTCGCCGGCGCCCGCGCCTATGGGACACCGCCACCGGATGGCACGCAGGAAGGTAAGGACATCCTCTACGGAGGGGATCACTACGCGCTGTACCTCATGCTCGCGCGCGCCGGGACGCTGCCATTCCTGGTCCTGCTCCTGTTCTCGACCTGGCTGTGGGCGCGGCGCCTGCTGTCATCGCAGACCGGCGCGCTGGTCGCGGTCGCGATCCTCGCCACCGTGCCGCCCATCCTTGGCCACGCGGCGCTCGCGACGCTGGACGTCGCGGCCGCGGGCACGATGCTGCTCGCGCTCTACGCGATGCAGATGTGGATGACCAGCGGTCGCGACCGCGACTCGCTGCTCGCGGGACTCTCAGCCGGGGTGGCCGTGGCGACCAAGTTCTCGGCCGTGCCGTTCCTGGGGCTGTCGCTGCCGGCGCTCGCGCTGCTGCAGTGGCTCGTCGGGCGGCGCGGTAAGACCGCGGGAGCCGCGCCGCTTCGCCCCGCGCGCGCGCGCTGGGGCGGTCTCGTGCTCGCGGCGCTGGCGGCGCTCGTGCCGGTGCTGCTGGTCTATACCCCGCGCGCGGCCGATGTCTCAGGCGTGGAGATCCGCTGGGACTGGGCCATCAACTACCTGCTGTCGCAGGGCCGGGTGGACCACGCGGTGGGGGTGTGGATGTCGCACCTGTGGCTGCCGCGGGAGATCAAGGACCTCATCAACGGCATCATGGCGGTGAAGGCGCACAACGACACCGGCCACCGCTCCTATCTGCTGGGCCGCACGAGCCTGGATGGCTGGTGGTATTTCTATCTCGTGGCGCTGGCGGTGAAGACGCCCCTGCCGCTGCTGGTGGCAGGTCCGCTGGGCATCGGCTGGATGGCGTGGCGGGGATGGCGCGCGCGCGACAGCTGGGCGCAGGCGCCCCTGGTGCTGGTGCTGACGATACTGACTTTCGCGAGCACCTTCAGCCGCATCAACATCGGCATACGCCACGTCCTGATCCTCTACCCGTTCCTGGCGCTGGGGGCGGCGTATACGCTTGCGCGCGCGTGGCGCGGCGCGCGGGCGCTCGGGGACCGGCGCCTCGCTTTCGCCCTGACGGCGCTCCTGTCATTCGCCGTGTTGTGGCAGTTGAGCACGCTCATTCGCGCCTACCCGGATTACCTGCCGTACTTCAACGAGACGGTCCGTCACCCCGAACGGGTGCTGGTGGACTCGGACCTCGACTGGGGGCAGGACCTCGACCGGCTGGAGCACCGGGCCGCGCAACTTAAGATCCGGAAACTCAACCTCGGCTACCTGGGCACGGTCGACCTGGCGCGTGAATCGCTACCGCCCCATGAGGTGTTGATGCCGCGCACGCCCGTGCGCGGCTGGGTCGCCATCACGGCGCTCACCCGGGTGAGCAATCCTCCCGCCTACGCCTGGCTTGATGCCTACCGCCCGCTCGAACGGGTGGGCAAGACGATCGATCTTTACTACATTCCCTGAACTCCCCAAGGCGTGCTTCACGCACGCGCGAGCCGCGGCGCCCCGAAGCCGCCGCGAAAAAGCCGGTAACCGTCATCCGCCTGGCGGCCGGGAGCGTCGATTCAATGTATCCGCTCACCCGGGGACCCGTCGGCCGTCGCGCCACCCGCGGTTGAGCAGGGCGCCTCCGAACCGCCAGAGCCAGCCGGGCCGGTTGCGTGGGAGTCCCCGTACGATTGTGATGGACATGCGTGCTGTTACCGGATTCCATCGTGCGCTGGGCAGGGACTTCCTCGAACACCGCGGGGATGTGAAGATGGACGCGACCATGACGGGATACCCCGCCAGAGGCGGTGGCGCCACCATGGCTAGAGGCGGTCAGGAGATGCGTGTTCCGTGAGCGATCCGGTCATCGTCAGAAGCGTCGAGCCCCGGGACTACCCCCAGTGGCGACCCTTATGGGACGGGTACAACGCCTTCTATGGTCGCGAGGGCGATACCGCGCTCGAGGAGACGATCACCGCGGCGACCTGGGAGCGATTCTTCCAGGAGGCGGAGCCGGTGTACTGTTTCGTCGCCGAGGCATCCGGGCGGCTCGTGGGTCTCACGCACTATATCTTTCACCGCAGCACCACCCGCCTGCATCCCATCTGCTATCTGCAGGACCTTTTCACGCCGCCGCGGCTTCGCGGCAGGGGAATCGGCCGACAGCTCATTCTCAAGGTGTACGAGGCGGCGAAGGCCGCGCGGAGCAGTCGCGTTTACTGGCAGACGCAGGTCACGAACGCGCCCGGCAGGATCCTTTACGACAACGTCGGCCGGCACCACGGCTTCATCGTCTACAGCCATGAGCTCTAGCTCGGTGGCGCTGCATCCATGCGCGCCTGAGCGCGAACGGAACAACGAATTCGCCCCGAGGGCGGTGAAGCGCAGCTCGCGTGCCAGGGTGCGCCTGGGCGTGATCCGCCGCCGGCCCCACCGATACCAACCGGACTAATCCATGCGCTGGCTAATATTCACCGCGATCGTGAGCGTGAACCTGGTCGGAATCTACTTCGCGCTGGCGCCGGATCTTGTGGTCTTCGCGCAGGTCGCGCCGCCGGATATCCGGTGCGCCGGATGCGCAAGCCCCGACGTGCAGGAGGCGCTCATTCGCGCGGCGGCCTTCGGTCGCTCGCAGGTCGCAGGTTTGGTGCAGCCACGGGTGATCACCGGCGTGGCGGCCGCCAACATCGCCGCCGCCGCGTGCATCCTGTGGCGGCTGATCTCGCGCCAAAGGCCGGCGCGGCCGGGCGGCCAGGGCCTACCGGGGGCCTAGCCTAGCCGGCCGGCGCGGCATTGGCGCGCAGGCGCGAGATGCGCGCCATCGGCGGCGGGTGTGAATAGTAGAAGGCCGCGTACACAGGATCAGGCGTAAGCGTGCTCGCGTTGTCCCGGTGCAGCTTCACGAGCGCGGTCGCGAGCTCTCCGGCGCTGGCATTGCGTGTGGCGAAATCGTCCGCCTCGAACTCGTGCCGGCGAGACCAGAGCGAACTCAGTGGCGTGATGAAGAAAGTGAACGCCGGCAGCGCGAGCATGAACAGCAGGAGCGCCGCGTGGGCCGAAGGCGTGGGCACGCCGAGCGCGGCGTAGAAGCCGGGCTGGCTGGTGAGCCAGCCGAGCAGCGCGAGTCCGGCGAAGGTCATGGCGATGGACAGCAGCAGGCGCTGGCGCACGTGCTTCAGGCGGAAGTGCCCCAGTTCGTGCGCGAGCACGGCTTCCACTTCCGGGTGAGCCAGCCGCTCGAGCAGCGTGTCGAAGAACACGATGCGCTTGTGGCGGCCGATGCCGGTGAAGTAGGCGTTGCCGTGGCTGGAGCGGCGTGAGTTGTCGACCACGAACACCCCCTTGGAGGCGAACCCGCAGCGGGTGAGGAGCGCCTCGATGCGCGCCTTCAGCTGCGGGTCCTTCAGGGGCGAGAAATTGTTGAACAGAGGCGCGATGAAGGCAGGCCACGCCCACGCCATGAAGAACATGACCCCCAGCCACAGGCCCCACGCCCAGGCCCACCACCAGACTCCGGCGCGCTCCATCAGGAGCAGCGTGGCAAGGATGAGCGGGCCGCCGAGGAACACGGCGAGCGCGACCGCCTTGAGCAGATCGATCACGTACAGCCCCGGGGTGGTCCGGTTGAACCCGAAGCGCGCCTCCAGGCGGAAGGTGCGCCACAACGACAGCGGCAGGCTCACCAGCTGGATGACGACGGCGATCGTGGCAATGACCATCAGCCCAAGCCAGGGCTGCGGGAGCCGCGTATGGCGCCACAGGGCGTCCACCACGGCGATGCCGCCCCCGAGAGTCAGGGCAAGCGTCAGGAGTGTGTCGATGAGGGTGCCGATTCTTGCGACGCGCAGCTTCGCGATCGTGTAGTCAGCGGCCTTGGTGTGCTCGGTGAGGGTGATGGCGGCGGCGAAGGGGCCAGGTACCTCGGCGCGGTGCCGCGCCACCTCGGCCATCTGGCGGCGCGCGAGCCATAGCTCAACGAGCGAGGCGCCGAGAAGGGCGACGATGAAAAGCGGCGTCAACCATTGCATGGCGTCAATTCTACGCCAGCAGGGGTCCGGCGGGCTTACCCGCCCGTGGCGCGCGGGGTTCGGGCGGTCGGGTGCCGGATACGACGCGCGGCGACGGCGTTGGCGCGCGCCGCCACCATGCGGCACAGGTGCACGCACCCCGCCACTTTCCGTATCAGCTCAGCGGGTATGCGGGTCTAGGCGCCGGCGGCGACGGCGGGCTTCCGCCAGCCGCTGACCCACAGGGCCAGCATGCAGACGAAGGCGATGAAGCTCAGGAATCCGAAGAACCACAGCATGGGCGTATAGCCGCCCGGGTTGGCGGCGCTCGCGCCGTTCGCGTCATTGAGGTAGCCGACGGCGAGGTTGGCGGCGAACAGCCCCGCGTTCTGCAATGTGGTCATCAGTCCGTACGCGGTGCCCAGGTTCGCCGGCGTCGAGTAGTTCGGGACCGTCGGCCACAGCACCGCGGGCAGCAGCGAGAAGCTCAGTCCCAGCAGCACGGTGGAGAATCCCGCGCCGGAGGGAACGAGTCCCAGAACGATGAAGCTCAACGGCAGCAGGACCGAACCGGCCACCAGCAGGAGGTTGTTGCGAGCGGTGCGGTCCAGCAGCAGGCCAAAGGCCGGCGTCACCCAGACCGCGGCGAGGAACACATAGCTGTTGAGCGTGCTCGCCTGCTCCAGCGATAGCCCCTGTGCTTCCTGGAGGTACTTGATCGCGAAGGTGCTGCGGAAGGGAAAGATGACCGAGTAGAAGGCGACGCAGGTGACCACCAGCAGCCAGTAGCCCCCGGAGAAGCGGGTCACCTGGCGCCAGTGGATCCGGTCCGGCGGCGGTGGCAGGGTGAGGGTGCCACGCGGGGCTTCCCGGCGGTCCACGTAGAAGTAGATGAGCGCGCCGGCGAGAGATAGCGCGGCGAACCCCACTCCGAGCCACATCGGCGGCTGCCAGCCACCCGCGTACAGGTCCTTCGCGAAGGTGGGGGAGCGGTCGGCAAGATAGGACCCCAGGCGCGCAAGGCTCAGATTGAGCGCGAGCACGAGTGCGAAGTAGCCGCCCGTGAACCACTGGGCGAGCGCCACCATCACGGCCACGACGAGGGTCTCCGCGCCGATGCCGAACAGCAACCGCCCGAGGGCCATCACCGGAAACTGGTCGCCGAAGGCGGTCACGATCGCCCCCGCGAGACAGATGACCGTGGTGATGAGGACCATGACGCGCGCCGTGAAGCGATCGACGAGTACCCCGCCGACCACGACCAGGAAGATGTTGGGGAAGCTGTAGATCGCGTTCAGCGTGCCGATCTGCGTATCGCTGAAGCGCAGCTGGCTCGACAGCAGCTCGGCGATCGGTGCGATGCAGTCGTAGACGTAATAGTTGCCGAACAGCACCAGCGCGACGCCCACGAACATCAGCACCTGGGCGCCAACCGAGGGGGGCTGGCGCGCGGCGGCGGCGGCCGTCGTCAAGATCCCGGCCGCGCCGGGCTGATGCGGGAGATGGCCGGGCCGGTCGGCGCGGACCTGTCGTCTCGCCCCGCGCCCGCGGGTGGCAGCCGCGCAATCAGCCCCAGGTCGGTGTACGCCATCGAGTCCCCATTGGTTTTGGCCAGTCGTCGCAGGCTCGCCGCGCGCGCCCGGCTCATCGAGTGTGTGGATTGTACAAAAGAAACGCACCGCGCCGCGAGCCTAGGGCTTGCGTGTGAGACTTGGCCCACATACCGTCGCACGCGTGGGCCTTGGTGTAGGAGCGACGGATGGTTGAATCGCGGCGACTTCTCGAGCTGAACAACGCGCCGGAGCGCCACGGCGAGTACGTCCTGTACTGGATGCAGCAGTCGCAGCGTGAGTCCTGCAACCCCGCGCTCGAAGTCGCGATCGCCGCGGCGAACCGCCTCTCGCTGCCGGTGTTGGTGGGTTTTGGCCTGATGGACGACTTTCCCGAGGCCAACGCCAGGCACTACAGCTTCATGCTCGAGGGCCTACAGGAGACCGCCGGGCGCCTGCGCGCGCGCGGCATCGGTTTCGCGCTGCGCCGGGGCGCGCCTGATGCGGTGGCACTGAGCCTTGCCCGGCGCGCGGCGCTGGTGGTGTGCGACCACGGTTACCTGCGAATCCAGAAGGAGTGGCGTGCGCGCGTGGCGCGGGAGGCCGGCCGGCGCGTAGTCCGTGTGGAGGGCGACGTGGTCGTGCCGGTCGGCGTGGCCGCCGGCGGCGCGCAGATCGGCGCGCGCACGTTGCGCCCCAAGATCGCGCTGCTGCGCGACCAGTTCCTGGCGCCAGCGCGGCGCCTGCGGCCGCGGGTCTCCGCGGCGGGGCTCAAGGTTACAGGCGATATCAGCCTCGATGACATCGCGGGGCTTATCGGCCGCCTGAGTGTCTCGCCGGAGGTGGCGCCGGTGCCGGGCCTGCGCGGCGGCTACGCGGAGGCGCAGCGGCGGCTGCGGGCGTTCACCGCGAACGATCTCCCCCACTACGTGGAGGCCCGCGCTCAGCCGGGCAATCCCCGGGCGTCGATGCTCTCGCCGTACCTGCACTTCGGGCAGATCTCCCCGGTGGAGATCGCGTTGGCCGTGCGTGACTGCGCGGCGCCGCGCGCCGACCGCGAGAGTTACCTCGAGGAGCTGATCGTGCGGCGCGAGCTGGCCGCCAACTTCGTCGACAACACGCGTGACTACGATCGTTACGAATGCCTCCCGGCATGGGCGCAGCGCACGCTCGCGCTGCATGCGCGAGACCCGCGGCCAGTGACCTACGCCTACGAGGAGCTCGCCGCCGCCCGGACGCACGATCCTTACTGGAACGCGGCGACGCGCGAGATGCTCGCGACCGGCTACATGCAGAACCACATGCGTATGTACTGGGGCAAGAAGGTGCTCGAGTGGTCCGCCTCGCCCCAGCAGGGCTACGCCAGCCTGCTGCGCCTTAACAACACGTACTTCATCGATGGGCGGGATGCCAGCTCCTTCGCCAATGTCGGCTGGGTATTCGGCCTGCATGACAGGCCGTGGCCGGAACGGCCGATCTTCGGCAACGTGCGCTACATGAACGCCGCGGGACTCAGGCGCAAGACCGACATCGAGGTGTACGCGCGTCGCTGGAACGCTGAGGGCGTGTCGGCCGGCTAGTCCGTGGTGACCGCGACGGGAAGCAGCATGATGGGAAGGGGGTCCTCAGGCATGCCGCCGATGCTCACCGCCGTGCGCGAGGTGAAGTTGAATGTCATGAGCGCCACCAACAGGGATGCGATCTCGGCGGGGGAGAACTCCTGGGCCAGCCGCGCGGCGAGCTCCGGGGTCACGCCCGCCGGAAATCCCAGGTAGCAGTCCGCGAGTGAGATCGCGAGCTTCTCGCGTGGAGTGAGGGCGCTCGCCTGGTAATTGGCGTCGATGAGCTGCGCGCGTTCCTCGGTGAGCCCGTCCGCGCGCGCCACCTCATAGCGGACCGCCTTGCAGAAGACGCAGTTGACCGTGCGCGCGTTGCGCAACCGGACCACCTCGAGCAGTGTTGGCGAGACCAGGCTGTCGCCCCAGACCGCGCCGTTCAGCGCGATGACCGCGTCAACGGTCTCGGGGACCAGCCCCAGCGCGCTGTCCCGGATCACGTTACCGGTGCGGGTCGCGGGCGCGCTGGCGCGGGCTTTAGCGGGCATCGGCGGCGCTCCGGTTCGCCGGTGCGTAGGCGGCCATGTCCCGCAGGCAGCGCGCGGCGCGGATGCGCGCGTCCAGGCAGCCGAGGGCCTCGATGAGGAACACCAGCCCGGGCTCCCCCAAATGGTCCTTGGCTTCCCGCGCCACCTCGTCCGCGATGCTCTGCGGATCCAGGGCGTAACACTCGGTGAACAGGAGGACCGCCTTCTCGCCCGGTGAAAACGCCGGACTCTTGTAAGTGGCGCCGGCGAGCACGGCCGCGCGACGCTGGGCGCCGGGCTGGCCGTGGGGCGCGCGCGGGTTGACGGCGGCGATCTCGATCTCGTCCCGGTGCAGCCGCGCGAGCGTCAGGCGGCACAACTCGAGGAGGTCCGCGGTGAGGTACGGTTGCGCCCACAGGCTCGCCGACAGCCGCGCGAAGCTCACGGCGGGACTGCCCGCGAGCGCGAGCTTCAGGTCAAGGTCCAGGCTCGTGGGCGAGGCAGGTGCCGGCATCGGCTGAGTCTACCAGCAGGGGATTGTCGCGGGGACCCCCGAAGGCGCACGCTGCCTGAAACGCCCCCGGGCCATGCGGGGCGAGTCACCCTCAGGGAAGTGCGCATGATTAATCCGAAGCCGGAAGCCAAAGTCGTGATCACCAAGAACGGGCCATTCCTGGTGACCGGCGCGATACCGCTGAGCGAGCAGACCATCGTCGCCGGCAGCGGCGGCGAATCCGAGGCCTGGAGGGAAGGGAAGTCTTTCCCGGCGCGGGCGAGCTACGCCTTGTGCCGCTGCGGGCGCTCCAAGTCCAAGCCCTTCTGCGACGGCACGCACACCCAGGTGAAGTTCGACGGTACCGAGACCGCGAGTCGCAGGCCCTACACCGAGCAGGCGCAGGTGATGCAGGGCCCGGGCCATGCGCTCAGTGACGCCGAGACCCTGTGCGCGTTCGCGCGCTTCTGCGACCCCAACGGCCAGGTGTGGAACCAGGTCGAGCAGACCGATGACCCGAAGGTCGCCAGAAACCTCGTGCGCCAGGTGAATGCGTGCCCGTCCGGGCGCCTCGTCGCCTGGGACCGCGCCACCGGCAAGGCGCTGGAGGAACCGCTGCCCGTCTCGATCGGGGTGGTGCAGGACCCGGCGCAGGATGTCAGCGGCCCGCTGTGGCTGCGCGGCGGGATACCCATGATCGCCGCCGACGGCTTCGCCTACGAAGTCCGCAACCGCATGACGGTGTGCCGGTGCGGGGCCTCGAAGAACAAGCCGTTCTGCGATGGTACGCATGCACGAGTGAAGTTCCGCGACTCGACCTGACCCCCGCTGCGGGTCGGTGGACACGGTCGCCGCGATTCAGTCCAGGAATTCCACGCGACCGCCGCTTAAGTGGTACATCGAGCCTGCGATCTTGATCTTGCCGTCGGTCTCGAGCTTCACCAGAACCTCGCTCTGCGCGCGGATGGCTGCCACGGTCCTGTGCACATTGGTCTTGGCCACCGCGTCGACGAACTCGTAGTTCTCGCTGGTGCGCGCGCCTTCGTAGGGCGTGGCCGCGACCGCCGGCTTGATCTTCTCGAGCAGCCCCGTCAAATGCCCGAGCCGCACGTTGTCGATCGCACCCTTGATCGCACCGCAGCTGGTATGGCCCATGACCAGTACTACCTTGGCGCCTGCGGCCGCGCAGGCGAACTCGAGGCTGCCCAGCAGGTCGTCATTGGCGATGTTGCCGGCGACACGCGCGTTGAAGGTGTCTCCCAGGCCCACGTCGAAGATGATCTCCGCCGGGGCGCGCGAGTCGATGCAGCTCAGGAGGGCGACGGCCGGATGCTGGCCGGCGACGGTGGCGCGCTTCTGCGCCAGAAAGTCGTGCGGGTGCATCTTGCCGGTGCGGAAGCGCTCGTTGCCCCGCCGCAGCAGGTCCAGGATCTGGTCGGGGGTGAGCTTGTCGCGCTGTTCCTGTGTCAGGGCGGCGGCCACGGCGACCGGCGTCACGGCGAGGGATCCCAATGCGCCCACGGCGCCTGAGGCGGCGATGCCCAGGGCGCACTTGAGTAGGCGGCGACGCGCGGGAGCGGTCGGGCCGTGCGGCTGGCAGCAAACCAACTCGTCGTTCATGGGTATCCCCTGGGCTAAATGCGTTTGGACACGTATCGGCTAGGCACTGTAGACCAAATCCTACAGCGCAACCGGTCGCAAGCCCAATGCGGTCGCCGCCACGCTCGGTACAGAATTTCGCATACGGGTGGCACGCGCCCTCTGGTACTAAAACAGTCGAAAGCAAGCGAGGGTCCCATGCTTCATTACGCAGTCGTGTTCTTCGTCATCGCGATCATCGCGGCGGTCCTGGGCTTCGGTGGCGTCGCCGCGGGCGCGGCCGGCATCGCCAAGATCCTGTTCTTCGTGTTCCTCATCGGCGCGGTCGTCGCGCTGCTCGCCGGTCGACGACGCGTCTGAGGCGGCTCACCCGGTGATCATCAGGAACCGGCCCCCGCGGGCCGGTTCCTTTCGTTGAGCCGCCGCGCGCGGCGCGTGGCTTGATCCGCGGCGCCACACCCGGAAATCGCCGCGCACCCCCCGGTCGCCGCCACGCTTCGCGTATCCTTGCGCGTCGTTCAATCGGGGATCGCTGTGCGGAGCAATACGATCGAGACCCTGCTCGCGCGCGAGCAGGACGCCTTCATCGCCGGCCACCCGAAGTCACGCGCGCTCGCGCACACCGGTGACGAGCATTACCTCTACGGGGCTCCCTCCCACTGGATGCGCCGCTGGGCCGGTGGCTTCCCGCTGTACGCGGAGCGCGCGCGGGGCGCCAGTCTTTGGTGCGTGGACGGCATCGAGTACGTGGACTTCTGTCTCGGTGACACCGGCGGCATGTGCGGGCACGCGGCACCCGCGGTCACCGCCGCGGTCGCCGCGCAGATGGACCGCGGGGCGACCCTGCTGCTGCCGACGCAGGATGCCGCCTGGGTGGGGGCGGAGCTGGCCCGGCGCTTCCGCGTGCCTTACTGGGGCTTCACCACCTCGGCCACCGATGCCAACCGCGCCGCGATCCGCATCGCGCGCATGGTCTCCGGCCGCGACGTGGTCCTGGTGTTCAACGGCTGTTACCACGGCTCGGTGGAGGAGGCCCACGTCGGGCTGTCTGGCGGCAAGATGGTCATGCGCAGCGGCGTGCATCCCAACGCCGTCGACCACGCCCGCGTCTCGCGGGTGATCGAGTTCAACGACCGCGCGGCGCTGGAGGTGGCGCTCGCGCCGCGCGACGTGGCGGTGGTGCTCGCCGAGCCGTGCATGACCAACTACGGGATGATCGAGGCGCAGCCCGGATTCCTCGATGCCCTGCGGGAGCTCACCCGTCACACCGGCACGCTCCTTCTGATCGACGAGACGCACACCTGGTCGGCCGGTCCCGGGGGCTACACCCTGCGCGACGGCCTCGATCCGGATTTCTTCGTTATCGGCAAGGCCGCCAGCGGTGGGGTGCCCGTGGGGCTCTATGGCCTCAGCGCACCCGTAGCCGAGCGGCTTTGGGACCTGGCGCCGCGCGAGGGCACGCGACCGGGCGCCCGCTCGAGCTCCCACATGGGCTTTGGCGGTACCCTGGCCGGAAGCGCGCTGCAGGTCGCCGCCCTGCGCGCGGTCCTCGCGGAGGTGCTGACCGAGGAGGCCTTCACACGCATGACCGCCCATGCCTCGCACATGGCGCAGCGCTCGCGCGAGCTCGTGGCCGCGCATGGGCTGCCGTGGTGCATCGCCCAGAGCGGCGCGCGCATCGAGGTCATGTTTTCGCCGAGCCCGCCGCGCAATGCCTCCGAGGTCGCCCGCGGCCGCGATCCCGCGCTCGAGAGCCTGTTCCATCTGCACCTGCTCAACCAGGGCGTACTGGTCACCCCGTTCCACGGCATGTTGCTCGTCTGCCCCGCCACGACGAGCGCTCAGGTGCAGCGCTATCTCGCGGTATTCGGCGCGTTCTGCGCGCTGATCGCCGGCTGCGCCGCGCGCAGGTGAGGTTTCAGTCCGCGCGGTGGATGGAACGCATGGCGGGGATGTTATGGTTGCGGTCACGCCGCTCGCCCCGCTGTGTTTAAGGGAACTGGCATGAAGCACCGTATCATTCTCGCCGCCCTCGTCGTCCTGGCGGCGGCGGTGCCCGCCGCGGCGCGTGTCGAGCCGTTCCCCCCGTCATTCAAGGTGATTGACGTGAGGGTCGACGGCGCGGTAATCCACGTGCGCATCGGCGGCAGCGGTCCGGCGATCCTGATGATCCACGGCTTCGGCGACAGCGGGGACATGTGGCAGCCGCTGGCTGTCCTCATGGTGAACAAGCACCTCGTGATCGTGCCCGACCTGCGCGGCATGGGGCTGTCCTCCCATCCGCAGACCGGCTACGACAAGAAGACGCAGGCTGAGGACCTGCGGCAGGTGCTGGACACCCTCAAGGTCGGCGACGTGGATCTGGTGACGCACGACATCGGGAACATGGTCGGCTATGCCTTCGCCGCGCGGTTTCCCTCGCGCGTGACCCGCTGGGTGGCGATGGATGCGCCGCTGCCGGGCGTGGGCACCTGGAGCGCCCAGCTGAGCGACCCCAGGACCTGGCACTTCAACTTTCATGGTCCCGATGAGGAGCGCCTGGTCGCCGGTCGAGAGCGCATCTATCTCGATCGCTTCTACAACGAGCTGTCAGCTAACCCGGCCGGCATCGACGCGCAGACACGCGCGCACTACGCCGCGCTGCTGGCGAAACCCCATGCGATGCACGACGCCTTCGAGCAGTTCAGCGCCTTCCCGCAGGATGGCATCGACAACCGCGCCTTCCTCGCCAAGGGCAAGCGCACGATGCCGGTGCTCGCCATCGGCGGGGATCATTCCTATGGCGCGGCGCTGGCGACCGAACTGGCCTTCGTCGCCACTAACGTGCGCGGGGTGGTCATCGTCAACGCCGGTCACTGGCTGATGGAGGAGCAACCGCGGGAAACCGTCGCCGCGACCCGCGCCTTCCTCGACACGCCACTTTCAGACCTCGGGCCGAAATAGCGCGAGCGCGGCGCGCGTCGGCCGGCGCGCCGGTCTCAGGGGCGCGCGAGTTCCGCCCTGACCCAGTCCTGGAACTGCTGGATCACGTATTCCTCGGGCATCAGCACGCCCCGCTCGTGCGGCAGCGCGTGCAACCCGCGCTGGTTCACCTCGCAGATCTGGGCGTCCTCGCCCATGACGATCTGCGTGAACTCGACCGCCCCTGAGATGTCGCGCCGCTGCGCGAGCGTCTCGGGCAGGAACAGGAACTCGATGCTCATCTCCGTGAGCTCGGGCCCCAGCGGCAGGATGCGCACGATTCGCATGTAGTCCATGTGCCCGACGACGAAGATCGAGGGCAGGCCGGTCAGGTAGATGTGACCGCTCTTGTGGTCATCGGCGGTGAGATCCGGGAAGGGCACCCCCACCGGATTCCCATCCATGGTCCAGGAAGTCGCCCCGTCGCGCAGGCCACCGGTGTAGCGCGGGTCCTGGTCGGTGGCGTGGTCCTGCCAGCTCGGATCGTCCTTCGGTTCCAGGATGGCGCGGCCGAATATCGGCACCAGCTGCGCAAGCCTGGGGTGCACCCCGGGGCAGTGCAGGCACTCGTTGTAGTTCTCCCAGAACACCTTCCAGTTGCAGGCGATGGTCTTGCGCGAGCGATGCCCGACCGTGAGCGTGTCCATCCGCCAGGCGTCCAGGCGTGAAATGGGGAGATCGAAACCCTTCTCGAACGCCGGTGGCTGCTGGGCGAGGGATACGAGGAGACAGCCATTCCACTCGGTCACCGGCAGGCCGTACAGGGAGTGGTCTTTCGGGTCGAAGTCATCCGCAGGCTGCTTCGACGTGGTCTGCAGCAGGTCCCCGCGCAGGCTGTAGCGCCAGGCGTGATACGGGCAGACGATCCCCGCGGGTGGCAGGCGACCCTCGGTGGCCTGGCACAGGGCGGCACCCCGGTGCCTGCAGGTATTGTGGAAGGCCCGGGCCACATGGTCCTCGCCACGCACCAGCAGGATCGACTGGTTGCCGACTGTGAAGGTGCGGAAGGCGCGTGCTTCGCGCAGCTCGCTCGAGCGGCACACGTACAGCCAGTTGCGGTACCAGATCTGGGTGAGTTCACGCGCGTATTGCGCCGCGTCGAAGTAATCGCTGGCCGGCAGCGCCGCGATGCTCCTGGTGAGCCCGAGATACCCCGGGTCGCGTCTGACTGCTGAACGGGTGATCGTCACGGCTGCGATTCTCCAGGGGCGCGCGAAGGGTGGACGCGGGGGGCGCCGCCCCACTGTAATCCAGGTTCAAAGCAGGCTCAAAATCGTTCAGTTTGCCGGGGCTCGCGCCGCGCGGGACTTCGGTGCCTGACAGGGCGACGGCCTCCGGATTCCGGCCCATGCGCCGTACATGACGCAGGCGTCCGCCTACACGCGCTCTGGACCTTGGGCGGCACCACAACGGCTGGTCCGCTGTGGCACACTTGCGGCAACAGGTTGCTTTCCCTCTTTATCCAGTTCCCGGGAGGTTGTTATGAGACGGATTCTAGGATTCGCGCTCAGCGCGGCGCTGATGCTGTTCGCGGCTACCGCGCATGCGGACCGCTACAAAGACACGCTGACGCTGTTCAAGAACGCCCACGACAGTAACGCGATGCTCCAGACCGCGTACGGCTATGCGATCTTCCCGACCATCGGCAAGGGCGGCCTCGGGGTCGGCGGCGCCTTCGGCAAGGGGCGGGTCTATGAGAAGGGTGTCTACAAGGGTGACACGTCCATGACCCAGGTCAGCATCGGCTTCCAGGCCGGTGGCGTCGGCTACAGCCAGCTGATCCTGTTCCAGGACAAGCGGTCGCTGGATGAGTTCACCAGCGGCAACTTCGAGTTCTCAGCGGATGCGAGCGCCGTGGCTATCACGGCCGCGGCCGGCGCCAGCGCCGGGACCACCGGCGCCAACGCCAACGCAAGCGCCGACAAGAGGGACGCGAAGACCGAAGGCGGGTTTTACAAGGGCATGGCTGTCTACACGATCGTCAAGGGCGGCGCCATGTACCAGGCGACCATCGCCGGCCAGAAGTTCAGCTACAAGCCGAAGGTATAAGGCAGTGCCCGGCGCCGACCCCCAATAGGGCGTCGGCGTCGCGTGCGTGCTCAACTACAGGAGCGGGTCATGGCGTCACGGAAGAGTCGGAAGTCAGCGAAGAAGGGCGGCCGCGTTTTGCGTGCGAAGAGACGCGTCACCCGGCGCCCCGCGAAGAAGGTCGCGCGCCAGCGGACCCGCGTTGTTAAGAAGACCGCCAAGCGCGCGCGCAAGTCGGTCAAGAAATCCAAGTCGGCCGCCAGATCCGCGAAGCGGGCGACGACGCGCCGGGCTGCGCGCAAACCCGCGCGCACGGTCGGGGCCGCCGCCCAGCGGGTGGTGATGAGCGCCGGCCGTACGGCGGCCGCGCTCGCCAAGGCGGGGGCTCAAAGGGCCGCCGATGCGGGCCGCCGTGTACTGGCCCGGGGCACGATGTCGGTCGCTGAGTCCGTGCAGAGCACGAGTCGTTCGGTCGGCGATGCCACCGCCTCGGCGCTCGAGTCGGTGGCCCAGCAGATCAGCCCGGATCCGGTCAAGTAGTCCGAAAGCCCGCTCGTGACCAGGATCGTCTATGAGATCGTGAAGCACGACGGCGGGTGGGCCTACCGCGCCAGCGGCACCTATTCCGAGTCTTTCTCGAGCCACGATGCGGCCCACCAGGCCGCGGAGCGCGTGGCGCGCGAGCAGATGGCCCCGGGTGAGGCGGCGCTGATCTCGTACGAGGACAGCGAAGGCCGCTGGCACAAGGAAGTCTCAGCCGGGACGGATCGCCCGGCGGTGAAGGTCAGCGGCTAGCGCGCGCCCAGCCGCGGCGACAGGCGCGCGGTTCAGGTCTTGAGTTTCCACCCGGTGCGGAATATCCAGGCCACGATCAGCATGCACGCGGCCAGGAACCCCAGCGTCGCCAGCGTGCTGAGCACAACGTTCACGTCCGCGACGCCGTAGAAACTCCAGCGAAAGCCACTGATCAGGTAGACCACCGGGTTGAACAGGGCGACCTTCTGCCAGACCGGCGGCAGCATGTTGATGGAATAGAAAGCCCCGCCCAGGAAGGTCAGGGGCGTCACCACCATGAGCGGCACCACCTGCAGCTTCTGGAAGTCGTCCGCCCATACCCCGATGATGAAGCCGAACATGCTGAACGTGATGGCGGTGAGCAGGAGATAACCCACCATCCACAGCGGATGCGCGATCTCGTAGGGCACGAACACCCGCGCGGTGGCGAGGATCAGAACGCCGAGCAGCAGCGACTTGGTGGTCGCGGCGCCGACGTAGCCGAGCAACACCTCGACATAACCCACCGGCGCGGACAGCAGCTCGAAGATCGTTCCCGACCACTTCGGCAGGTAGATGCCGAAGGAGGCGTTGGAGATCGACTCGTTCAGAAGGGCGAGCATGATCAGCCCGGGGATGATGAAGGCCCCGTAGCTCACCCCGCCGACGCTGCCCATGCGGCTGCCGATCGCCGAACCGAACACTACGAAGTAGAGCGAGGTGGACAGCACGGGGGAGGCGATGCTCTGGGTGATGGTGCGGAAGGTGCGCGCCATCTCGAACCGGTAGATCGCGCGGATCGCTGGCAGATTCAAGGCGCGCCCCTGACCAGGTTCACGAAAATCTCCTCGAGCGAGCTTTCGCTCGAGTGCAGGTCCTTGAAGTCGATGCCGAGCTCCCCCAGGCGCTTGAGCAACGGGCCAATGCCGGTGTTTTTCTGCGCGTCGAAGGTGAATACCAGGGATTGCCCGTCGGCGCTGAGTTCCAGCGGATAGGAGCCCAGTTCGTCCGGGATCCGCGCCAGGCGGTTCTGCAGTTGCAGCGTGAGTTGCTTCTTACCGAGCTTGCGCATCAGCACGGCCTTCTCCTCGACGACGATCAGCTCGCCCTTGCTGATGACGCCGATGCGATCGGCCATCTCCTCGGCCTCCTCGATGTAGTGGGTCGTGAGGATGATGGTGACCCCGTTCTCGCGCAGCCCGCGCACCATCTGCCACATGTCGCGGCGCAGCTCGACGTCGACGCCCGCGGTGGGCTCATCCAGGAACAGGATGCGCGGCTCGTGCGAGAGCGCCTTGGCGATCATCACACGGCGCTTCATGCCACCCGAGAGCGTCATGATCTTCGCGTCCCGCCGGTCCCACAGCGACAGGTCGCGAAGCACCTTCTCGAGGTAGGCGGGGTTGGCTGGCTTGCCAAACAGGCCGCGGCTGAACTTCACGGTGGCGCCGACACTCTCGAAGGCATCCGTGTGCAGCTCCTGGGGCACAAGCCCGATCTTCGCGCGCGCGGCGCGGTAGTCGCGCACGATGTCGTGGCCATCGGCGACCACCGACCCGGTGCTCGCGCGGACGATCCCGCAAATGATGCTGATGAGGGTGGTCTTGCCGGCACCGTTCGGGCCGAGCAGGGCGAAGATCTCCCCGCGCCGGATGCTGAGGTCGACTTTCCTGAGCGCGGTGAGGCCGCCCTTGTAGGTCTTGCTGAGGCCGGAGACGGTGAGGATGGACGAGGCGTCTTCCGCGCGCGCAGGCGCGTGGATCGGGGCTGCTTGCATGGGTCTTCTTTGCTGGGAGGGCGATTCTAAGGGGTCGCGGCGCCACCCAGCGTCCCCATTCCTGGGCCGTCCCCATCCTTCACAGGGGGGAGGGAGGGATGGTATCGTCCGGCCCGCTGTACTCGAGCGAGTCGCGCCGCCAGGGAGCGTGCCGCTCGGGTTCCGGGGGCTATATGGCCCTGCGGTACCTGGTGCTCGCCGCGCATGGGAAGAATGGGGAAGGTAAGTCTCGCGCAGGCTTCATCGCGCTGAATGCGCGGCAGCTGGCCGGTTCTCCTCGATAGCGGCGGCCTCGGCTACCGGCTCATCGAGCGTGAGCGGGACAGCCGCGCGGTGGGATTACGCAGGGCGCCATCGCACCGCATTTCCTCCTCGTCGGCCATTCCGTACCCAAGAGCCCGGCGCGTGCTCGCTTTGACCCCACATCACGCACCCTTCTCGTTTGTGACAGTCGCCATTCTGGCGCTCATCGCCTGGCGGGCATACATGCGCGTCCGCCGCAACATCGGCCGGCAGCACTTCGCCCCGGCGCGGTGCTGGGTGAGTGTCACGCTCGTACCCGGGATCGTCGTGCTCGTCGCGTTCGGCCTGCGGTTCCAGCCCCCCGCCATGGGCCTGTCCCTGGGGGGTGGCCTCGCGCTCGGGATCGCGCTCGGGGTGCTAGGGCTGCGGCAGACCCGCTTCGAGGTCGCCTCCGACGGGCTGTGCTACGTGCCGAGCGCGCCCTTGGGCATCGCGCTGTCGACGCTCCTCGTGGGTCGGCTCCTGTACCGCCTCTTCACCGCAGGGGTCCCCCCGAGCGGACCGGGCACGAGTCCTTTCGCCACGCACCTCACCCCGCTCACGCTTGCGCTCATCGGCGCGCTGGCCGGCTACTACGCCATGTACGCCGCCGGGCTGCTGCGCTGGTCGGCGCGGCACCGCCGCGCGCAGCCCGCTGGCATGCCCACATGAAATCCGTGGGAGACACGCAAATGAAGTCCGCACTTGTCACGGGAGCCGCCCAGGGACTCGGGTTCGCCACCGCCGCGCTGCTGGCGCGCTCCGGCTACGAGGTGGGGCTGGTCGACCTCAAGCCGCTGGATGATGCGGTGCGGCGGCTTACGAACGAGAAGCTCAGCGTGCGCGGTATCAGCGGGGACGTCACCTCGGAGGAGTTCGCGCAGGTCCTCGCCGCGGACATCGCGCAGCGCCACGGCGCGCTCGATGTGCTCGTCAACAACGCCGGGATCAGCCTGATCTGCCCGGCCGAGGAGACGACCGCGGCGCAGTGGCGGCGCGTGATGGACGTCAACCTGCTGGGGCCATTTCTCCTGTGCAAGGCCCTGGGCGCGCAGATGCTCGCGCGGCGGGCGGGCGCCATCGTCAACGTGGCCTCCATCGCAGGGCTTGCCGGAGTCGGCCGGCGCAGCGCCTACAACGCCTCCAAGCACGGACTCGTGGGATTGACCCGTACGCTCGCCGCGGAGTGGGGCGGACGGGGCGTCCGCGTGAACGCGGTTTGCCCGGGGTGGATCAAGACCGAGATGGACGAGGCCGACCAGAAAAGTGGTGCTTATTCGGATGCGGACATCACCAACAGGGTGCCGATGGCCCGCTTCGCCAGGGCCGAGGATGTGGCCTCGGCCATCGCCTACCTGGCGGATCCGAAGCTCAGTGGCTTCGTGAACGGGGTATGTCTGCCGGTCGATGGTGGCTGGACCGCGGATGCCAGCTGGGACTCGCTGCGCGTGGGTTCGCGCGGCCCCTGACCGATCGCCGCGATCGCCCCCGCGCGGAGCGGACGGCGGCTGGACAGGATGGGGAAGGCGCCCGCGATGAAAGGAAGATCCAGAGACCTGAGTGGCCGTGATCAGTACGCGCCGGGTCCGTCGCTCTCGCCGGCCAGACTCGGGAATGCGCTCACCGACCCTAACGGCGTGGGCTTGCCGTTGGCAGGTATCTTCCAGTTCGAAGCCGCCCGCCTTTTGGGGCGCATGCGCCCCCGAGATACAACGGCCGATGCCTGCGCGGCATCGCGCACTCTGGCGACGCCTTTGTCAGGAAAGCCGCGTCCCGCTGCGCGGAGACACGACCCGGCCCAGGCCGAATTCCTTCGCCATGCGCGCGCGCAGCGCGAGACCGGCACTCAGGCGAGTGCAGTTGATGACGGCGAGGCGAAAGCCCCCGGGTGGCATCGCGTGCGTTTCCGGCGGCAGGTGCTGGAAGAAGGTGATCTGCACGCTCTTCACGCCCGCCACCGCGCGGTACTCGTTCAACAGGTCCGCGTTGGGATGGGCGTAGCGCGGCCCGTGCGGGCCGAAGAGCGCCACGCTGTAGCCCTCACGCCGGTCCGCGTCCTTGAAGGACCACTCGTGGCGCCCGTAGAGGTTGACGACCGCCTCGGTCCAGTGCGGACCGTACAGGTCGGGCCACTGGTCGGCGAAGCGCAGATGGACTTCTATGATGCGACCGCCGATGGTTTCGAGGTTCAGCATGCCGGTGTAGCCGCGCAGGTGCGCGCGGATCCACTTCCGGGAATGGTGTTCAATGAGCTCGCGCCGGCCCGCTTCCACTACCCAGTGGTCAAAAGTGCCCGCCGGACCGGGTACGCCGCGCGCGTGGCGGCACCACACCGGCTCACCGCCCGCGACTGCCCAGTCGGTGCTCACGTGGAAGCCGGTGAGATACTCGGTCCAGAAATTATCCGGCGATTGGCGCTCGCGGAACTCGCGCGCATTACGCACCAGAGCGCTTCCCACGCCCATGCCGCGCAGGTTGATGACCGGCTTACTGAACACCGGGAAGCGCGCCGGCATCACCTCGTTCGTTCCGCAGACCAGTCCCTGCGACTGCGCGATGAGCAGCTTGTTGTAAACCCAGCGATGCCGGGGATGCAGCTCGTACGCCAGCGGGTCATCGGTGGGTACATGCACGTGCCCCGGGCACGGTACGCCGGTGAAATATTGCTCACGCCAGGGGTCGGCTTCGTGAATTGGCATCTTGCGTCTAGCGGGTGGTGGCGGCCGGGACATCCGCGCCGGGGTCAGGCGCCAAGGGGATTTCCATGGAGGGGGAGCATGTGCGTTAGTGCGCAAGAGTGCTACCGACTGGACAGGGGAAACAGGCGGGGGCATAACCACTTGCTGTAGGGCTCCACTGAGGGATGGCGCGGTCGCGCGTCCAGCTTGCGATGACGCTGTGCAAGACAAATCCCACGCCGGGAGGATTCCGGCGCCCACTGCGAGCCGCCTGCGTGGCGCGTACGTTCGGGGCCCACCCCCTCCAATGACCATCCGAGGAGATTCCCATGCCAAAGCCCCACCAGCCGGCTCCCCAAGATCCGAAGACGCAGGGCCCAGAGGCGCAGGGCGAAGGCGACCACGCGGCCGACCGTCGCTACCGAGAGCGGACCGAGCATTTCCTCAAGACCACTGATGTCGAGAAGGTCGCCCGCGAGGCGGCGCCAAAATCGGCAGCGGAGGCGGCTGAGATGGCCGCCGCCGAGAAGGAAGGGCGATCCCATGCGCGCCTGCCTGGGAAGCGGCAGCCCAAACTGGCCCAGAAAGAGCGCGACGGACGCTAGACACTCCCCCCTTGGCTGGCCAGCGTAGGAATTCGTAGGAGGATCCCTACGCGCACTGGCTGCGCGGGAGTAATGGCCGGCGGCGGCGCGGACGACTACTGTTCACCGAGGGGAGGCGTCCGGCGGCGCCATCGAGGTGACAGGTGGCGCAGGCGAAGTCGGCGGGGAGGCGATTAGGACCGACAAACGCCGCCAAGCCCAAGGCTGTGACGGCGTCTGGCTATTCCTCTGGACGCACGGTCTCGCCGAGCAACCCGCGTCTGTGGCATGTGCTCGGCCCCGGACTGATCACCGGGGCGGCAGACGATGATCCGAGCGGCATCGCGACCTATGCCCAAGGGGGTGCGCGGTTTGGCTTCGGCCTGGGCTGGACCCTCATCCTCACATTCCCGCTGATGGTGGTGATCCAGGCGATCAGCGCGCGCCTGGGACGCACGACGGGCCGGGGAATCGCGGGCAACCTGCGCAAGTACTACCCGGCCTGGATGCTGTACGGGGTGGTCGCGCTGCTGTTTATCGCCAACACGCTGAACATCGGCGCCGATCTGGGTGCGATGGCCGAGGCGACCCGATTGCTGCTGCCCGCCCCCAGTGCCTGGATGTACGTGCTCCTGTTCGGACTCGTCTGCACCGCCGGCCAGGTGTTCCTGCAGCACACCCGATATGTCGCCGCCCTCAAGTGGCTCACGCTCTCGTTGTTCGCCTATTTCGCAGCCGTGTGCGCCGTCCACGTGCCGTGGGGGGAATTCGCGCGCGGCCTGGTGTGGCCGAGGCTCACTCTCGAGCGCGATCTTTGGCTCATGGTGGTCGCGATCCTGGGTACGACGATCAGTCCCTATCTCTTCTTCTGGCAGGCCGCTCAGGAAGTGGAGGACACCAAGGCACGGCCCATCGAGCGCCCGTTGCTGCAGGCCCCGGGAGAGGCTCCCGAGGCGCTGGCGCGCATCCGGCTCGACACGACCGTGGGTATGGGTTTCTCGAACCTGGTCGCGCTGGCGATCATGGTCACCGCCGCGGCGACCCTGTACCGCGCCGGCATCACGAACATCGACAGCGCCGCGCAGGCGGCGGAAGCGCTGCGACCGATCGCAGGCGAGGGCGCGTTCGCGCTGTTCGCCTTGGGGATCGTCGGCACCGGGTTGCTGGCGATCCCGGTGCTCGCCGGTTCCGCCGCCTACGCGGTCGGGGAATCCCGGCAATGGCCGGTCGGACTTGCGCGCCGGCCGCTGCAGGCCAAGGCGTTCTATTCGACGATCGCGCTGGCGACGCTGCTGGGCGCCCTCGCGAATGTCTTCCACGTGAACCCGGTGAAGGCCCTGGTGTGGGCCGCCGTCATCAACGGTATCGTGGCGGTGCCGGTCATGGTGCTGCTGATGCTCATGTCGGGACGCGAGGACGTGATGGGGAAATTCCGCATCTCGCGCACTTGGGCGGTACTGGGCTGGGTGGCCACGGGGGTCATGGGTCTCGCGTCGGCGTTCTTCATCGCCGCCTCGAGTTGAGAGTTTTCGCAGGGGATCGTTTCGTTAACTAAACAAAGAGAGAACAATCATGGAATTCATTTGGTTCATCTTGATCGGGTTGATCGCGGGCTGGCTTGCCGGCCAGTTGATGAAGGGCGGCGGGTATGGCGTCGTCGGCGACATCGTCGTGGGCATCATCGGCGCGCTGCTGGGTGGCTTCCTGTTCCGCACGCTCGGAGTCTCGATGGGCGGCGGGCTTCTCGGTTCCCTCGTGGTGGCGACCCTCGGGGCTGTGGTGCTGATATTCCTGCTGCGCGTCATCAAGCGCGCGTAGAAACTCAAGGATCGGGAGTTGTGTCCGCGCGGACGACCGGCTCGGCCGGCGCCGCGCGGACCAGTTCGCCTGAGGAACGGTTCGGTCCCACGGAGGGACCGGGACGCCAGCCACTGGCGGCCGGCCGTCCCGTCCGGGAAGAAGCCCGCACTGTCCGCGATCGCCGCCGGCGGGGGCGATGTCCGACCCTGCGGAATTGATCGCGACTGTTAGTGCGTTTCACGCCCTCGGGGCGGCCGCGCGCCTATTTGCCGTGGAATGCGGGCGCGTGGCGCTCCAGGCCATGGAAACTGAACGCATCGATCGCGTTCATCAGCCGGTCGACGGTCATGCCATCCACCGCCGGCGCCCACTTGGCCAGCCAGATGAGCATGCCCAGCAGCAGCTGCACCACGAACTCCGGCTCACACTGGACCACCGAGCCATCGGCCATGCCTTCCTTGAGGAACTTGACCAGGATGTCCTTCAGGCGGTCGGCCCACGCGGCGATGACCTTGCGCTGCGCGGCATCCAGGTACGAATAGTCGCCGAAATACAGCTGTGGCCCATGGCGGGCCGAGTCCGCGAGCATCGCGCGGATGAAGTGTCGCAGCTTCTCCGAACCGGGGCCGCCGGTGGCATCCACGGTGCGCAGCAGCAATTCGAAGCGTTCGAGCGAGCTGCGATGGCAGGCGTAGGCCAGCGAACGCTTACTGGGGAAGTAGTGGTAGAGGCTCGCATCCCGCAGGTCCAGGGCCGCGGCGATCTCGGTCATGCTCGCCAGAGCGAAGCTCTTCTCGTTCATGATCACGGTGGCCGCGCGCACGATCGCCGCGCGCTTACCTTCCGACTTGCGGCTGCGTGAGATGGCCTTGCCAGGCTTGGCACTCTTCGCGGGATGCGGGTGCCGGGCATCCGAGGTCAGGGCAAACTCCTTACCCACCAGTGGGTTGCGAATCTCCGGCTATTGTCCGACTTACGCGTCGCGGGCGCCACGAGCGAAACTCTACTGCCCATTAGAATTTCTAGTATATATTAGATATTAGTGGCGACCCGGCATGCGGGCGCGTGCAAAAGGGGGGGTGGGTCTTGCGTCACTTACAGTTTGTCGGTGCGATTTTCTTTGGCGTTCTCGCATGCGGTTCAGCTCTCGGCCAGGTTACTCAGGGTACTGGTGCACTCGAGGAGGTCGTCGTGACCGCGACCAAACGGCAGCAGACGCTGCAGGATGTCCCGGTCTCAGTGGCCGTCGTGGGGCCACAGACCCTGGAGCGCGCTCAGATCCGCGACCTCATCGACCTGCAGTCAGTGGTTCCGTCGTTGAAGGTGACCCAACTCAATGCCATCGGGCAGACGAACTTCATCATTCGCGGCTTCGGTAACGGCGCCGGCAACGATGGCATCGAAAGCTCGGTCGGGGTGTTCGTCGATGGCGTGTACCGCTCGCGCGCTTCTTCCGCGCTCGATGACCTGCCTGAGGTCGAGCGCATCGAGGTATTGCGCGGACCGCAGTCGACGCTCTTCGGCAAGAACGTGTCGGCGGGGGCGATCAACATCATCACCGCGAAGCCGCAGTTCACCTTTGGCACCAGTGACGAGCTGAGCTTCGGCAACTACCACAGCGCGGTGGGCCGCGCATCCGTCACCGGCCCCCTCTCCAACACACTGGCGTTGCGCATCTCCGGCAGCGTCAACAGCCAGGAGGGGTTTCTCACGAACACCACCACGGGTGATCATGTGAATAACCGCCACCGCTGGTCGACGCGCGCGGATCTGTTGTGGCAGCCCACCGACAGGCTATCGGTGCGCGTCATCGGCGACTACAACGACATCCAGGAGACCTGCTGCGGCACGGTCTCGCTATTCAACGGTCCGGCGACGCAGTTCATCGGCGCGCCCCCACCCTTCGGGCTTGGGAAACCGGTGGGGGACCCGGCCACCAAGTTCAGTGAGAACATCATCTTCAACAACGACCCGATTAACCACATCATCGGCAAGGGCATCTCGCTGCAGGCGGACTGGGGCCTGGATTTCGCGACGCTGACCTCCATCACCGCCTACCGCAACCAGGCCAACCGCTCGCTCCAGGATGTTGACTTCACCGGCGCCGACATTGCCCACAAGGACCAGCCGAACAGCTCCGGCATCTTCACGCAGGAGCTGCGGCTGGCCTCCAAGGGTGCAGGGCCCCTGGAGTGGCTCATCGGCGGCTTCTACTCGAATGAGTCGCTGCACGCGGGCGTCGACACGCGCTACGGCACCGATATCCGCGCGTACATCGACGGGCTGAGCGGCCCGTCCGCGGCGATTCCTGGACACTCGAACATCTTCACGCTCGAGTACCTGCAAAGCCTGGTGACGCCCTCGATCATCCCCGGGAAGACCTATTTCCAGCCAGGGCAGGGCATCTCCGACTTCTACCGCCTGTACACGCGCTCGTACTCGGTGTTTGGCCAGCTGGACTACAAGATTACCGACCACCTGACGGCCACCGCGGGTCTCGCCTACCTGAATGACCGCAAGTCGGCCTACTCCGCCGTGGTGCTGCAGGACCCGTTCGCATCGCTGGATCTGAACAATGTGCCGCAGCTGCCGTTCTTGGGGATCCCCGCGAACGCCTTCGCGGCCTTGAGTCCACTGCAGTTCTTCTACGGCAAAACGGCCAACCACGGGCCAGTCAACTTCCCCAATGCCAGTGAGTCCGGCAAGCTGGATGGCAACAAGGTGACCCCGACGCTGCGCCTCGCCTACGACTTAGGCGCGGTCAACGTCTACGCCAACTACTCAAAGGGCTGGAAGGCCGGCGCCTACAACCTCTCGTCCGACAGCCGGCCCCCGGACGTCAACGGCGTCGGCCGTTCGGCAGGGCCGGAGACGGTCACGCTCTACGAAGTCGGCGTGAAGTCGCGCTTCACCCAGGGCTACGTCAACATCGCCGTGTTCGACCAGTGGATCGAGGGCTTCCAGGTCAACGACTACACCGGCACCGCATTCGCGCTGGTGAACGCGGGCAAGGAAACGGTGAAGGGCGTGGAGTTCGATGCGCTGTACCGCCCGCTGCACTGGCTCTCCCTCACGGGAGCCGCGACCTATCTTGATCCGAAGTACAACTCGTACCTGCATGCCCCGTGCGTCTCCTACGACACGGTCAGGTGCCCGGTGGACCCGCTCACTGGCCTCA
>JANYBG010000238.1 GCA_025360865.1 Pseudomonadota bacterium
AGCACCACCAGCGGCCCGGTTTCGTGGCGCGAGGACATCATCAAGAGGTCGGCCTTCTCGATCACCGCGCGCAGCTGGCGCTGCGGCAAGAAACCCCGGAACCGCACTCGCTCCGACAATCCCAGATCGCGCGTCAGCGCCTGGATTTCGCCCCGCAAGGTGTCCTCGCCCACAATGTCCATCTCAAAGGCACAACCTGCTTCGGCAAGCGCTGCTAGTGCGCGCAGCAGCGTGGCCTGATCCTTCACCCGATTGAGGCTCGCGACGTGAACCAGCCTGGCCGGCGCGCCCAGCCGCCGGCGAATCGGCTGACGTGACGGCCACGTGAGCAGGTCGACGCCCAAGGGCACACGCTGGGCCGACACGCCCAGCGTTGAGATCATGGCGATCACGGGGGCGCTAGCCGCCGTGACCGCGGACGCACCGCGCAGCACCACTTTTTCCCTCAGTCGGCCGCGCCATCTCAGGCTGTCGCCATAACCAATCTCGGGCAGCGCGACGAGTTCGCCACCGGCGACGTGAATGAGACTGGGGATCTTGAGCATTTTTCCCGCTGCCACAGCGATCAGGCCGCACGGACCCGACCAGATCGCGTGCGCGACGTCGAAGGGCGCGGCACGATGCTTAGTGCCTATCAGCCGCAGCGCGCGTCTATAGGTGTGCCGGACACCGATATTGTGAACCTGCGCGCCACCGAGATTCCAGTCAGCCCGTTGCGCCTCCTGATGCAAAGCGAAAACATGAACCTCGTGCTGAATCACCAGCCGCCTGATCAAAGCCAGCAGCGCGGGCACCACCCGGTACTCGCCCGATCGATCAACGCCTCCAGGAACGATCAAAGCGATGCGCAAGCTGCGGCTCTCATTTCAGCGGTCGGTGCGCTTGCGGAGATCCGAGGATCTCGCGTAAGACCTCAACCGTGTCGAGCGGATGGCGTCCCCGGCCCAGCTCGAACGCCTGAACTGACGAGAGCCTTGCGCGGCACTTTTTCCAGTCGGGCTGGTTCGCCGCATAGGGCTGTAAGTCAGTGAGCTTGGCCAGCAGCCGCGCCTTTGACAGCGCGCGCAGCCGCGGGCGCTCGCCGTCGCGTTGCGCTGAAAGGAACAACGTGGCCGCGATCTTCAGCGGGGTCTGCGCCATACGATAGTCGTTATGGCGCAGATCCCATTCGAACTTTTTCACGCCGCTCCGCCTCTGGATGATGGGGGATCGGCGCACTTGAGCAGCGTCGCGCGCGCGCGTGAACCAGCGCAGCGAATCCGCTCGCAGATGCAGAAAGTTCGCGATGCCGGTTGCCAGCAGGGCATCGCGTTCCAAAAGCACGCTGTCCTCCGACAGGAAGTCGAACCCCTGCAGCAGGCAGTGCAGTGCCACGGTCGATTTTCCAGAACCGCTCGGTCCCATCAACAGGACTCCCCGCCCGGCATGGCCGACACATGCGGCATGTAGCGAAACCAGCCCCTGCGTGCGAGCTGTCAGGGTATATACGGCGAATTCGATCAACTCATACCGCGTGTGGTACGCGGACCGCAGCATTCGCGGCGAGACGACGACCAGCGCCGCCCGATCCTGGGGGCACACGGCCACGAAGTCGGACAAAGGCGTGGCACCGCCGAGGAATCCCGCGCCGGAGAACGTGGCCAGCGGCGGCGGTTGCGACCGCCGGGGTGCTCTCTCACCAGAAGTCTTGATTAGCCTGACGCGCAGCTGTGGAACGCTCCCCGGCAGCCTGTGCGACGGCACCGCGGCGTAAGCCGAGTCCACCAGACTTAGCAGCTCCGCGCTATTGCTTTCGAACTGAATCCGCGCGCCCAGCACCTGCACCGGGCCTCGTACCAGCGGGGCGACTTGTTCCCCGAACGGGTCGGAGAACAGATCCGGCGTGGCCGCGCGAGTCTTGCGCGTATTGATTGGCACCTTCACCTCTCGTCCCGCGAACCGATCCTGTTTCCTGGTCGTCATGATTAACCTAAAGCAGGCCTACCAAAACAGCCGCATAGCCGTCGAGCCAAGGGGGCCGCGGCACGAACTGTGTGGCGTGACTCCTCACGGCGAATCAACAATAACACCGAAGAGCTCGCGTGAGCCGCAGGCCCGACGAGCACGGGGGTGATCGCGCGGGAACGCCCGCCTCGACGCGGGGTCGCCGCGCCAACGAGGCTCGCTGGGACCATCGGTGGCTATGATATGTTCGTTGGCAGCGGCAAGATGCCATCGGGAACAGCGCGGTCCACGAGGTCGCGGCCGACCCACGAGAGATGGTTCTCCTGTCGCATAAGACAATGACGCTCACCCATGCCCGAAGTGAATACCCTCATCCGGCCGTATCGCCCCGGCGACGAACATGGCCTGGTCGAGCTGTTTGCGCGATCCTTCGGCCGTTCGACGACCGAAGAGCAGTGGGCATGGAAGCTCAAGTCCCAGCCCACCCCGGTTGAGAATGTATGGCTCGCACTATCAGCGGATAAACCCGTCTTCCAGTATGCGGGTATTCCGACCCGCTTCTGGCTGTCCCAGGGCCATGCCACCGCAATGGTGTCCGTCGACACGATGACGGCCCCGGAGTTTCGACGTCGCGGCCTGCTGACCAAGGTCGCGCGGCGCGTCTACACGGCGTGGCGGGACGCAGGCATCGCGTTTGTGATTGGCCTCCCCAATCAACAGTGGGGTTCGCGGACCGAAGCACTCGGATGGCGCGCGCTGTTCCCGCTTCAGTGGTTGGCACGCCCACTGCGACCGGAAGCGATTCTCGCTCGGCGACTGAAGATGCCAGCGCTGGCGCAGGTGCGGCTGCCTGCGGCGGCTTGGAACCGCTTTTTGAGGGCTCGCGTACGGCGAGATGAGCGGGTGCGAACCTCCGCGGTCGGGTATGCGGACGCGGTCTTCGATCAACTGTGGGAGCGCTGCAGGTCCGGCTGGTCGTTTTCAACGATTCGCGATCGCGCGTGGGTCAACTGGCGCTTTCTCGAATCGCCCTCGCGCCGCTATGTCGTAACTCTCGCCCGAGACGTGGAGGGGCCGTCTGGCTATTCCGCACACTATCTGACGGGCACAGGCACACACGCCTACCTCGCTGAGCTCTTCGTCGCCGACGAGGACAGCGCGACGCGCGAGACTCTGCTGTGCGACATGATGGAATCTGTGTTGGCGGCGGGTGCTGAGGCGGTGTTCACGTTGGCGATCCCAGGCACTCCGCTGTACAACTGCCTGCGCCGCGCCGGCTTCCTGACGCGCAGGGAATTCACGGTTCAGGTCGTGCCACTCAACGTCTCGGTCCCGTTCGAGCGCATGCTTGATCCCGGCCAATGGAATCTCAGTGGCGCCGACTTTGATGTCATTTAGATCGCGATTGCGCCCGCTGAAGCGGGTGAGCGCTCGGATCATCGAATGCTCTTGGTGCGTCGGCTTTGGCGCCGCGGCGCGGCTTGTACGGCGTCGCGCAACGCGGTGGACCTCACCCGGAAAGCAGCGGGTGCTGGTCATCGCCCCGCACCCGGACGATGAAGCCCTCGGCTGCGTCGGCACCATTCTGCTGCACGCGCAGGCGGGAGACCAGGTTTGCGTGGCCATCGCGACTGACGGTCGGCGCTCGGCCGTCATCGCCGATGCCCAGAGCATGGCTCTGCAACGACGACGCGAGGCCGAGGACGCCGCCCGACTCATGCAGCTCACGCGCCTCGAATGGCTGGGCTTTCCGGAAGGCGACTGGAGCACCGAGGCACTCCGAGATTCGCTGACGTCTCTGATCACCGAGATCTCACCTGACATCATATACGCGCCGTCCAGAATCGATTTTCATCCGGAGCACTGGCGTGTGGCCAATGCGCTCGCCCTGGCGCTGGCGACGAAACCCCTGAGTGAAGCGTCCGTCCGGATATATCAGGTGCAGGTTCCCCTCACACCACTCATATCAAACCTCGTGGTGGATGTCTCCGCGCTCGCAACGAAATCCGCAGCGGTATTGCACGCGTACACGTCGCAGGCTGGCAGTTTGCAGTGTGCCTTCCGCCAACGACACTACAGTGCGCGCTTGCGCGGCGTTGGACGACAGGCCGAGGAATTCTGGGAGCTGCCAGCGAGCGGTTACGTTTACTTGCACCGCAGCCCTCCAGCTGAGTGGCCCAGCGCATTTCGTGGCTTGCGCCAGTTCCCAGCCACTGATCCGCTTGCATTTTTCATAGGCAATCGTGAGCGCCGTAGACTGCGCTCACTGGCCGCGGCGTATCCGTGAGTGCGCAGCTCTGAAACACGCGAACGCGTCGCCGGGTCACGCCGCTTAGCGAGCGCAAATTCCGCCCGTCAGATCGCCGACTTACGGCGGCCCGGGAAGGCGCGGCCCAGGAAAGCACGCGAGCCGGGCGCAGCGCACGTAGTCGCGCCAAGTGTGGGTGCCCAAGGGCACGCCAGTGAACAGAACCCTGGCGCCGGCGGCGCGCTGGCGCGCGCTGAATAAGTGCAGCGCAAGTCGTCCGCGCTGGTGCTGCATGAATCTGCGACAGCTGCGCGCTTGCGGCGCGGGGACTTTGCCCGCGCTCTCGTACGCGTCATAGGCGTCAAGCAGCTTCCGCAGGCCCGCCGCTCGACCAAGCGAGCCGGCGGTATGCGTTATGCTCCTTGGGTCTCCAAGCTCGATCTCGCTCAAGGGCTCCGCCACGTAATAGAACGGGCCCTGGCAGCTGAGCCTAAACCACGCCTCGGTATCCTCAGCGTAGCGGATGTCCTCCCGAAATCCCCCTGCCGCGAGGAACGCTGACGTGCGCAGCAAGACCGATGACGATGTCATCGCCATTTTGAAGCGCAGCCGCGCGGCGTGGTAATCCTCGAGCAGACCCGCGGTACTGACCCGGTTGACGTACGGGCGATCCAGAATTTTGATTTCGGTGAAGACCGCGACGATTTGCGGGGCGCTCCGGGTGGCCGCGATTGTCTTCTCAAGGAAGGTCGGCATCCAGACGTCATCGGCATCGAGCAACGCGACCCACTCGGTGTCCAAGAGTCGCATTCCCAGGTTGCGGGCTGCGCCGGGACCACGGCACTCCGTGCGCACGACGCGCACACGTGGGTCTGCGATCCCCTCGACAAGAGCGGCGCCGTCATCGTTCGATCCGTCGTCGATCACTGTCAGACTGAAGTCCCGAAAGCTCTGTCCCAGCACGGATTCGACTGCCCGGCGGATGTACGCGCCCTTGTTATGAAGGGGAATGACCACGCCTACGGTGTCATTCATGAGTGTTCGTCGAGCGCCACCACACCACAGTCCACGTGACGCCACCGAAGGAAAACGAATCTCGTCCCGCAACCGGCATAGCGCGCAAGTACTGCTCGACCGTGTCACGCTCTCCCCCGAAATACGTCACGAGACACGCATTCGCGAGGCGCGACATCAACCGAAGTGTGGCGGGGATGTCGTGAAACAGGCTCAGCACCTCACACGCGGTGACGATGTCGAAGCGTCGACCCCGGTTGACCCAGTCCTGAGCGGCGATGTCGCCGACAACCCATTCGACGCCCGGCACGCGCATAGTGGCCCGTTCGACTGCCGCTGCCACGACATCGATACCCGTGAGCTGGCGGCAGAGCTTGGAGAGATGCTCACTCTGGTGTCCCTCCCCGCAACCGATTTCCAGAATCGACGCAACTCGCGGGGCCGGCGCGATGAGCTGTCGCGCGAGAATCTCGTTGGTGCGGGCGAACCGGAACTGTTCCTTCGCCGACGCCATGTTCCAGGGATCGGGCGTATGATAAAGGACCTCTAGACGCCGCCGTACCTCGAGCTGGGAGACCCTGCTTCGTGCGATCTTGATTCGCGCACGGCGAATGGCACGGGCGTACCTCCGCAACTTCAACGGCAGCTGCAAGGCTTGCGCGACCTTGATCAAAGTGCACCAACGGTACCTGAGCTCATGAACTCGCCGCAAGTCAGTCGCCGGATGGATCCCATGACGGGCGGGCAACAACACTTCCCGAGTCCCCGACGCAAGCTCTGTCGCGTGGCCAGATGTTAACGATCGCTCTGGCGGTACTGGCGACGGCCTGGAGCCTTTGGTCGTTCCGGGCTCGCCGCTACCGCGCCACATTTCGAATCTCGGCGACGCGCGATGACCTGTGCGTTTGCCGTGGTGCTCACGCGACCACCGCTGTAATCGTGGAAGCTGACGGCGTGTCCCTGCCGGCGGAAGCGCTGGGCGCTGGCGGCACCGCTTTCCTTGCTATGGACGTCACGGCGACGCTGCTGGGACAGATTCTCGATCCCTTCGTCGAGATCGAGCACGATGGCCTGCGCAGCCGCCAATATTACGAACGCGGCGCGGCCGGCGTCAGATACCTGAATCTCTCATCCGCCATGCAGACCCCGGACGCGCGCTCTCCTAGAAAAGTGGTCCTGCGGGGCAATCATATTCGCTGGAAGCCCGCGGCCTCGCTCTTGGTATTCAAAGATCCTGAGATCGGCGCAGGCGACACACTCATCGTGGCACCACACCCGGACGATGCGGAGATCGGAGCATATGGGCTGTATTCACAGTGTCGATCCTGGATCGCCACTGTCTCCGCCGGCGAACGCAGTCCCACCAACTTGTCTTGGGTGGTCCCCAGCGAAGACCGCTCGCGCTGGCTTGGGTCGCTCAGAGTCTTCGACAGCCTGACGATTCCCGCTCTCGGGGGCGTCGCACCGGAGAGGTGCGTGAACCTGGTCTTCCCAGACGCCCGTCTCAGCCAAATGCATGACAATCCCGCGGAAGCGGTCCGTCTCGCGTGTGAGGCCGACTTGCCGCGTCAACTATTGCGGGCTCGCAACCCTATCCCGAGGTATCAGCGCGGCGCCCCGGATTGCACGTGGGCGGATCTCGTCATTGAGCTTCGCTCATTGCTGGAAAACGTGCGGCCGCGGACGCTGGTATGTACCCACCCACTGGTCGACCCGCATCTGGACCACGTATTCACCTCCGTGGCTTTGGCGGAGGCGCTGCGCGGCGCCTCGCATAGACCCGCCCTTGTGCTGCTTTACGTCGTTCACGCGCGCGAGGCTCCGATATATCCGTACGGGCCCGCCGATAGTGTGGTGTCCCTCCCGCCGTGGGAGCGCGCGGAATGGATCGCGGACTCGATGTATTCCCATCCATTATCCGAAGCGACACGACGCGCGAAATTCTTCGCGGTGGAGGCCAGTCACGACTTGCGCAGCTATGCTCCGTCGCAACCTCGGACCGTGTGGCAGCTCGCGTTGACCCTGCGCCGGGAGCTGCTTGCGTTCCTGAGCGGCACGGCCCTCAATCCCACCGACTTCCTACGCCGATCTCCTCGGCCGAACGAACTCTACTACGTAGTTTCCGTCGAGGGATTCATCGAACTGTCGCAGCGCGCGCTGAGCGCGCGCAGACCGCACCGACAACAGCCGTGACTCTGGCGCTGGCCGGGCCGCAGACCCGACGCCAACCACGCCGGGGCGTGTCGTTGGGCGCTAGCCGCGCTCACCGTCGCGTCGCGCAGCCGCCCCCTGGCCGACCGCCCTGTGGTGCGATAGGTTCTCGTAAACCGCTCGAAGCTTGTGTCCCACCGCGTGAAAAGACACCTCCGCGTCAAAATGGGCGCGCACCTGAATGCGCAGCGCATTCCGAGCCTGCGTGGCGGTGCGCAGCAAAGCGTCAGTGAATGCGCGCGCGTCATCGCACGGCCACAAAGCACCCGTCCGTCCCGCCCCCGTAAGCGCCCGGAAGGATGGGATATCCGTCACGACGGGTGGCAGGCCGCAGGCGAGCGCCTCGATAACCGCACAGCCGCTGCCCTCGCGGTGACTGCCCAGCGCGAACACGTCCGCGGCGCGCATGAGCTGTTCGATTTTCTCGTGTGGAACCTTCCCCAACAAGTGGACCCGTCCGCGAAGCAACCGGTTCCCGTCGATCACGCGCCGCACCTCCTCTTCAAGCGGCGCAGTCCCAAAGCAGCACCACAATTGCAGTTCGGGGAGTCGGCTCACGGCGGCGGCCACGCCAGCCAGCACCGTGAGGGGATCCTTGTTGGTGTCAAAATGGCCTACCCACAGCACAGCTGGGTCGCCGTGCACCTCGACCAAGCGGCGAGCCGCTGGCTGGTCGCCCGGCGTAAAGCGGCTTGAGCACTCCGGAATCCCGTGCACCACCGATTCCGAGAGCATTCCCGCCTTGATGAACGGTTTTGCCTGCTCCAGCGCGCAGAATGAGACCGCCCCCGCGACCGCCAACCCGCGCCGGTATGGTCTCCGGCGCCAGAATCGGGGCAAGCCGCTCGCGTGATCCTGCAGGAAGATGGGGGTATTCGGCGCCAGCTTGGCTAACCCGAGCACCTCTTTGGGGAAGGATAGTCCGTGCACGTGAAACACGTCGGCATCCAGTCCGCGCATCAAGGCCGCGAATTCACGTCCGCTGGCGATCGCCGGCTCACCCGGCTCCGGTCGAACGAAATGGTAGTTCACGCCGTTGCGCGTCAGTCTGTCGGACCGAACGCATGCCTGCACCACTGATACGCGCGCGCCGGTTTGTGCAACCATTTCCGCGCAGTCCACCAGCGGCCACCAGTCCTGCAGAATCTGGGAGGGACCGCGCACAGGATCGACGTGGAAACTTATCTGCGCGACATGGAGAGACGTCGGGGGCGCCATGGCCGCTCTCAACTACAGACTGGACACGCGCGGATCTCGCAGGCGGATGAATTTTCTCGACAGGTCGAGCTCCCAGGGATGGCCGTAGCGTTGGTAGCGGTACCGCCAGGACGCGAGTGCGCTGAGCGTGGTCTTCCCCCACGATGGGGAGCGAATGTCGGTGAGGGTCGGGAAACGACAGCCCAGAACCGTCGTGAAGTCGCGTATTCGGCTGCGCAGGCGCTCAGTCAGCCACGGCACATCCGTGTGGCACCAGTACGCCAGCCACTGCGGCTGCGCCCATTGCTCGACTGACGCGGGGAACGCGAGGGCCGCGCCGTCCACATCACGCAGTGCGCTGAGTCCGCGCAATACCGCCGGGTCCGCCGGACCTGGCGGCGGAGGCAGCGGGGCGTAGATGTAGATCATGATCTCCGACTTTGGGTGAATGCGCTTAATGTGGCGAATGAACTCGAAAGTGCGCTCAGTCTCCCCTTCCGGATCCTGCGGCGGCGCCACCATGAACGACAGCTCGGGAATGACGCCCTGACTGCGGCACAGCTTCACGACCTCTAGGGTCTGATTCGAGCTGGTCCCCTTGCGCACGTCGTGCAGCAGTGAGTCGCTAGGGGATTCCGCGCCTATGTACGCCATCCTCAGCCGACTCTTCCTCACAAGAGACCATGACCGCTCGGTGAGGTTTAAGAGCGCGTCCGAGCGCGCAAAGCACCACCAAGGAAGCTGGTGCTCCGCCAGAACCTCAAGCAGTGGGTCGGTCTCCTCCTTCCGATCGAAGAAGTTGTGGTCGAAGAACTGCACTGAGTCCGCGCCGAACCGCCTCTTGAGGTATCCCAAGTCCTGTTCAAGACGCGACGCCGGCGGCAATGCCGTCTTGCCGCGAAACATCGCCGCGACCCCGCAGAAGGTGCAGCGAAATCGGCAGCCAATCGCCGCCTGATAGCCAGCTGTGCGCTGGCCCAGATAGGTCCTGCCAAGATACCGCTTGGGGTCGCCTAACCTGTCATACGGCAACCCCCCCGTGAAGGCGCCAACGGAAAAGATGCGATTCTTGTTGTGCACTATCCGATCGCCTGAACGCCACGACAATCCGGCGATTGATTCGAGCGCGCTGGCGGCCCCTCCTAGGACCGCGTCGAGGACCTCGTGCAGCGTCTCCTCGCCCTGGCCCCTGATTGCGTAGTCAACGTACGCGCTCGCCAGGCACGCCTCGGCGCAGATAGTCGGGAAATGACCGCCCCAGATAATCGGTGTGCGCGGAAAGTTCTCCTTTATCGCCCGGGAGACCGCGATTGCCGTCAGCAGCTGCGGACCTCCCATCACGCTGACACCAACCGCACCGATCCCCCCGACAGCAATCGTCCGCAGCGTCGTCGAAATGAAGTCGCGATCGACGTTTCCGTCGACAATCGTCGAATCGTAGCTGCCATCGAGCGCCGCGGATAAGTTGAGGACCGCCAGCGGAAATCGCGCGTTGCGCGCTGAAGTGATGGTCGGATTGATCAACAGTACACGTGGCGGTGCTGTCATGAGAGCTTCTGGGCCGGGACCAACCAGCGCGTAAGGTGCATTTCGAGCGGCCAGCGGTAGGCGTCGTTATTGCAGCGGTAACGCGCGAGCTTCTGCAATAACCTCTTCGCCGGCGACGCTCGCTCCCATGCCAATTCGTGGAAGAACTTGAAGCGCTCGATAAGCTGGAACTTTTCAGGCGATACCCACGGGCCAGGTTCCCCGGCCACGTAGTCAAATTGCGCCCATGCGTCGAGCGTTTCCGGCAGGCGATAGCCTCGCTCAACCGCTTCCATGACAAGCGCGCTTCCTGGGTAGGGCTTGAAGTAATAGATTGGGGTAAGGAAATCCGGGCTCGCCGAACGTAGCTTCTTAGCGCAGTCGAGGGTCGCCTGAATACTCGCGTCACTCTCCGCCGGGAAACCAACGATGAAGGGAAAATGTCCGGCAATGCCGTACTTGAGCATTTGATCCGCGGTACTGAAGACCTGCTCGATCTTGATGTCCTTGGCGATGCGCTTCAGCATCTCATCAGACCCGGACTCCACACCGACCAGCAATCGGCGCAGACCCGACTGTTTGCAGCGCTCCCAAACCTCGTCCGGCAATCGCACGCCCTGATCCGCGCGCATGGTCGCAGCCCAAGTGATCTTCATTCCGGATTCGACGATACGTTTCGCGAGCGCATCGACCCGCTCACGCTTGGTGAAGAAAGTCTCATCCTGGAAATTGACGTCATTGAAATGGTATCGATCCCACAGTTCCTTAAGCCTCAGGGCCATTCGGGTCGGCTCGAGTCCCACCCACTTACGTCCATAGACGAATGGATCCGAGCAGAAGGCACAACGAAAATTGCAACCCTGCGACGAGATGTAGTCCAGCTGGCGCTTGCCCTTCAGCTCGAAGTAACGCTCGACGGGAATGAGACCATAGTCATGAGCACGAAACTTCTCGACGGATGCGAGGGCCCTAGCGGGATTCTCCTGAATGGAGCCGTCGGCCAGACGGACCGTGCAACCAGCACAGTCGTCAAGAGGTCTACCGTCAGCGAGGCGCTGAACGATGTCGACGAATGTCTCCTCGCCCTGCCCGCGGACAGTGACGTCCACGGCCGGTTCGACGAGGCACTCCCGCGCGAACAGCGAGGGATGCCAGCCTCCCCAGATCACGGGCAAGTCCGGGCGCGCGCTTTTGGCGATGCGCGAGATACGCAGCGCATCAGAAATCGGCGCTCCGGTGAGCACCGTTACTCCCAGGCACAGTGCCCCCTTAACTTGTGACGCGATGGTCTCTTCCGCACGCGCATCCAGACGGCCGTCAACGATGACGACTTCATAAACATCCGGATCGAGCTCTGAGCCAATCGCGAGCAGCGCCAGCGGCATGGTGAAGAAGACCGCGCGCGGGTTGTACAGCACGACCTTCAACCGCGTGCCCGGGCTTCGCTGCCCCTCCCCGCTGTGGCCGTTGCCCTGCCCGTGACGCCCCTTGGAGCGGTCATGCCATGGAGCGAGCTCGGTCATGCCGCTCTCCAAGCCGCCTGAGACAATTCCAGACCATCTTCGCGTGCCGCCGCCCCGGCCACGAGATCAGCCAAGGATCGCTCCAGCACCTTCGGTTTCCCGTCGACGCGCACTCCCGCCCAATGCGCGGCCGGAGCGACACCTTGCGCGTATTCCTCGTCTCCGTATAAGGCTATCCCATCGACCATAACCAAGAGGACCTCCGAGCGCGATAGGCGTGCTAGCTCCGCACCGGCCGGCAATATCAGAACGTCCGCGAGTCCTCCCGCGTGCAGCGCGCCGCGACCCGGCACTCCGAGAAGTCGCGCGGCATCGCGAGTCACCAGTGACTCGAGCGCTTCCGACCCGACCACGCCAAGCTGCGCCACCAGACGTAGTTCCTCCAACAAGTCGCGCGCCCCGCTCAAGCGCGAGTCAGTTCCAAGCAGGACCCGCCCGAGCCCGATGAGATCGCCGACCTCCGCGGTGGCCCCGAAAAGGCTCAGGTTCGAGGAGGGACACCAGATAAGCCCCGCACCCGCCGCGCCCAGGCGCGCACGCTGGGACCGGCTGAGCGCGATACCGTGCACGATCAGGGTGTTAGCGCCGACACACCCGAGCGCGTCCAAGCGCTCAAATTCGTTCGCCGCCTCCTCGTCAAGACCTTCGGCGGCGTGAACAACCCAAGGCCTGTCAATCGGCGTCGACCGATATGAGCGGCGCACAGGGTCCTCACCGTCAATGTACAACGAATGCGACCAGCCGTACTCGCTGATAACACGCGTGGGGAATTGCGGTCGTGAGAGATACGGATAGAACCGGTCGTGATGAGCGACTGTCGTCACGCCGCTCAGCAGGTTCTTCATTCCTCCCAGTAACAGGCGCTCATCGCGCGGCACGGCGACGCTCGCCCTGAAAGTCTCGTCAGTGGTCTTAAGCGTATCGACATCCGCGATCCAATCGCGGACGTGGCGATAGCGATTGTTAAATTCTGGACGCGGCAGGCTATTGAGTTGCAGATGATCGTGCGCGTTAATCAAACCAGGCAGCACCCGAGCGCCGCGCAAGTTAACTACCCGGTCGCGCGACTGTGGATTACCGCCTACCGCGGTGATCCGTGCCCCGGAAACGCGGAGCGTCGAAGGTGCCCGGGCACCCATGTCCGCGTTGATGAAAGTCACGCCGCCGACTTGCCGATCGCTCACGCTGAAGCCTTACGCGCCCGCACCACCAACACGAACGGCCACCCGCTCCAGCGTCGATAGAAGGCTTCGGATTGCGGGAAAGCCTCACAAAGTTCGTGGCCAGCACGCAGTTCCTCGACGGCCTCAATATTCAGGCCGGCCGCCGCCGCGGCCTGGCGTTGCGCCACCACACTATGGTTGTGGTGCGGAACGGCGTAGCTACGCTGGTGCTCGTCGGTGAACTTGCGGCTGTGTCCAGCGCGCGCCGCCTCTGGATGGAAATCCGAATACAGCAGGACCCCCCCGGGCTTGAGGACGCGCGCAATCTCGGCCATCCACCGGTGAATATCCGGAGCGTGACCCGCGGCGAGACCCGAAACGATTACATGGAACGACCCCGCCGCGAAGGGCAATTCCAGCATGCTCGCACGCACGCGGTGCACCATGCCGACGTGACTGAGCATGGCAGCCGAAAAATCCAGCGCGACGACCTGAGAGGCGTTTGAGTCAGCGAGCAGTTTCGCATAGCGTCCGGTGCCACAGGCCAGGTCCAGAGAACGAAGGCCTGCTACGTCTGGCCACAGTCGGATCATGGCGTCCTGCTCGGCCCGCATCAGCGGGTTGTGAGCCACGGGCGGATAGGTGGGAGCCCATCGCTCGTAGGCGTCATGCGTGCTGATGAGGGGGGCTGCAGTCACGAACTGCTTCACGACGGCGACGCCATCGGCGCGTTCATGGCGCAGATCGCCGCCAGCGCGGGCCAATCGAGCCTCGCTCATCCGCCGGATCTCTCCACATCGAACAGACGCACCGCGCGCATTCAGCGCGCTTTCCGGCGCGGATATCCGCGCGCAGCCCCTTCATCTGCTCGGTGCTTAGCGCGCTGAGAAGATCCGGCGGGGTCGCGGCGCCGCGCGGTCCCGGGATAAAGAAGCAGGGACTCACATACCCCTTCGCATCCATAACCGCAGAGAATTCCGGGGCATTGCATCGCACGGGTGGGAACTGCCCTTCACCCAAGGTCGCGGCGAAGTACTGGTGGATCCGCCGCAGCTTTTGCGGACTCTCCGCAACGAACATGGACTGAAAATCGCCGGCACAGTCACGCTCGAGGCAAGATAGCAGCTGCTCCAGAACCGGCAGATCCTCCAAGCTCAATGCTACGTCGGCAGCGAAATCGTCAGTGCGCCCGAACGCGTGCGGATTGGCGACGTCAACGGCGAGAAACGAAACCTGTGCCGCCCCGAGCTGATGCGCAAGTTCAACGAACTTCGGCAACTGACGGTAGTTGGCGCGTTGCAGAGTGACTCGCACAGTGACCTCAGCACCGGCGTCCGTCGCGGCACGCACGCCCTCGCACACCTTGTCGAACGCGTCCAGACCTCGAATCGCGGCGTACGTGTCGCGATCGGTGCCATCGAGCGAGACGGTGATGGTGTCGAAAAGATCGGCGGCGCGACGCGCGTGCTTGGCAAGGGACAGGCCGGAGGTAAGCAACCACAGCCGCAGGTCATGGGCGGCCAAAAGCTCCGCGATGAGAGGCCATTCCGGGTTGAGCAGAGGCTCCCCTCCCGAGAGCAAGACGGTCCCGGTCTCCAATGCAGATAAATCGGGCAGCAAGGCCCGCACAGCATCGAGGTTCATATCGGCGCGTCCGTGTCGCCAATAGTCGCACGTGACGCAGCGTGAGTTGCAGCGCTCGGTTAGGTACAGCGTCACGAGCGGCAGACGCTCCAGCGCCGCGGAGTGATTGAGTGCGCTCGCGAGGCGCGCCCCGCTTAAACCCGTCGCGGCGACTGTCATCGCGGCGCCGCGGCGGCGGGAGACCCCCGTGTCGCCACTCCATGCGATGTCAGGCGTGAATCTCCCAAGCCTCTGCTCGCGGAGCCACCCTTTCTAGCGACATCACTCTCGAGGTGCGGCACGCCGGGTATGCCGTCCAGCGAATCGTCGGGCGTCACGACGGCAAGGTTCGCGTCGTACGCAAGATCACCGCATGCTGGAATGTGCACGACAGACATCCTCGAATCGACGAATACGGACTACCCATACTGAGTGTGCCTTACTTGCCATCGGGGTTCAAAGACGCTCCAAAAGCTACGCCCCAATAGGTGAGGGGCCGAGCAGGCGAGGCCGAGCCGCTAGCTCGCGGGCAGCGACGCCTCGAAAAAAGGGCGCTTATGTCGCGTCCGCACCGATGGATGGGCGCCGCTGTGATGGGGCAGCTGGCCACCCGCGTGAACCGATTCCTCCGAGCAGACGCCGCCCACGAAGAGGATGGGGAACTCCACGGTTCGTAAGTCCAAACTTCTCTTGAGTGTCAGTGAACCGCCGAGCAAGGAAATCCGCGTAGGCGCCCTCATGGAGGATGGCTTGTCCACGCGCTTGGTCTCGCCCTCGCAGTGCCGGGCCAAGGCCCGACTCATGGCCGGATCATTGTCGTAAGTGATGAGGGAAAAGACTAGCTCAATATAGAACCTCGCATCCAATCCGGGCCCTGCGCCAAAGTCTAAGATGCCGGCTCGGGATTCGGCGATATTGAGCGCCGTCTCCCGGCCTGCGCCGCGCCGCGATCAGACGCATGGTCAACACCGAAATATACCTCTCAGCCGGTCCCATTTTCTCCACGAATCAGCTTCGCGTGCTCAACTTCCAGCGATGCTCAATATCTGGGCCGCCAGCGGCTTCCGCAGGCCGCGCGCCGAGAAAGCCTCTCGCGCTCATGCTAAGATCCCGTCGCCACGTCACAACTTTCGCAGCACGTCGCCGTTGGGCCGAGCGCTCGGAAGCTCCCGGCGGCCCGCACATTTCTGGAAAGCCAGCCGACGTGTCACAACCGCTCTCATTGGTAGTGCTGACCCCGCACGTTTACACGAGGACACATCAGCGAACAGGCAAGTGAGCTCGCCACGGGTACGTCCGTGACGGAAATTTCTGACTTGGACGCATCTCTGGACGACGCTCTGACGCGTCCCCGCGTGAGAAGTCGCGACGTTCCCGCGATGTCCCGGGCCGCGATTCCTTGGTCGGAAGCCATTTGGGCGCATGCGCAGGCGAGCGGTCCGCTGGCGGTCACCGACGCGGAGATCGCGCTCGGAGTCGCGATTGCATCGCGGCCGGTATTCATTTGCGGCGTGCACCGCAGCGGTACCACCCTGATGAGAAACCTCCTCGACAGTCACCCAGCCCTCGCGGTGCTTCCCTCGGAGGGAACGTTTGCCACGAGCTTCGAACCGAAGATGCGCGAACTAGGGCGCGATCAGCGACTCAGTTTCGTTGCTTGCGAATGGCTGAGGCGACTCGCCAACCCAACTAACCAGGCCCCGTACTGGCTGCTGGGCCGCACTACGGGCTCGCATTCGCCCTACGTCGCGTTCGGCCGCGCTCTGATGGCCTGGTGGAACGCGCTCGAGTCGCGGTTCGGGAGGGACGCACCGTCGTGGCCTCTGGCGGCAGTGGCCCTCGCGTACGCGCAAGTCCACAGCGGCATCTCCGCGGGTCTGCGGATGTGGGTAGAGAAGACTCCGACGAATGAACGGCTCCTTGAGCGGCTGTGGCGAGAATTCCCGGAAGGCAAAGTCATTCATGTCGTGCGTGATCCGACCGCCGTATTTGCCTCGAACAAGGCGAGTTCGAGCAGCTGGCGCGAGCGCGCACGCTTGGCCGACAGAGTTCTTCGCGACCTCGACGTGTCATTTCGGACCGCGCAGGAGCAGAGGCGAGCGGGCACCTCCGCTCGCTACCAGCTCGTTCGCTTCGAGGATCTTCTGGAGAACACCGAAGCCACGCTCGGACGCCTTGCGACCTTCCTGGACATCGAGGCACTTCCCGTGCTCATGTGCCCGAGCATCGCCGGGCTGGAGGCAGTGAGCAACAGCTCGTACGCGGCTGACGGCCCGCCCGGCCGCATAGAATACAGCGTCTCCGGACGTCCTCGGTCACTGACGCGACTCGAGTGCGCACGGGTCGCCATGGCATGCGGGGAGGCTGCCGCAGACCTCGGCTATAACATCGACCGCGTTGCTCCTTGGCGGCGCACATTCCTACGCTTCACCTTCGGAAGCCGCTGAGAATTTGGTCAACGCCTCGCGCGCACGTACGATGAGCGAGCATTCATTATCGCCGGCGTGCAGAAGTGATCGCTACTTGCCGACGAAATCGCTGAGCTTGAAAATTGCTGGGGCGCGAACTCTGGCGGGAATTTCGCGGCTACCCCCGGTCGGTGTCAGCGCGCATGGAAGCGGCAGTCCGGCAGTACGAACTGACGCTGGCCGAGGCTTGGAGTCAGTTCACGCCCCGCGCCCGCCTTCTGGGGCGGGACTGGCCGACTATCGTGGCTGTCGCTACCCAGATAGTGAAGTGAATGCTCCCGCCGTTGCACACCGTGGGGCTGTCTTCCGGAATGATTTTATATCCGCAGCTGAGCACAAGAGCCCGCATCTGCTCGGGTTTATTGTCCGAAAATGTGCAACCTTGCGCCATGATCTTGGGGTCTGCGCTGAATGACACAAATGAAACGCGCGCAGAGCAAGTGTGGCTGTAAGCGCCTTTTTTCAGAGGAAAATGGTGGGCCGTGTAGGAGTCGAACCTACGACCAAGAGATTAAGAGTTCGATTTGATCTCTTTTAAGCATCGTTGAGCATCAGTGGGCGTGAGCGAGATCAATCGCTTACACCCACCCCTCTCACGCTCGATCATACCCGTCTTTAGCAAGACGTTAGACATCCGTTAGGGAAGCTCTGCGCAGGTGGGCGCGCCGCGCGGATGTGAGGGTACGAGGCGGATCATGGTCGTCACCGCAGTGCCGTTACTGGGTAGATCGGCCGATCAGGGGTGCGATCTGTCGTCGTCTGCGCTCTTTTCGCCCTGACCAGGGACACGTTCCCTGTGGTGTGAGCAACCTTCGTCGCAGCAGATACAAGTTCGCCAGCGCGAAGGCGGTCAAGAGCCGGGCGGTGTTCTTGGCCAGACCCCGGTAGCGCACCTTGGCGAAGCCCCACAGGCGTTTCACCACGTGGAAGGCATGCTCGCCGCGAGCCCGCGTCGCCGAGCGCAAGCGGTTCAGCCGCCGCTCGTGGCGGCTTAGGGGTCGGCCCGGATTGGGACGACGGTTGATGCGGTAACGAATGCCACGCTTAAGCGCTCCCTGCCGCGACTCGATCCAGTACGCCTGGTCACCAAAGAGTTCCCGCTCCTGCCCGTGCAGCAGCTGTCCCATCTGGCCGATGTCGGAGAGGTTCGCCGCAGTGGTGGTCCTCGAACAAGGCGAGTTCGAGCAGCTGGCGCGAGCGCGCACGCGTGGCACAGAGTTCTTCGCGACCTCGACGCGTCATTTCGGACCGCGCTGGAGCAAAGGCGAGCGGGCAACTCCGCTCGCTACCAGGAAGGTCGCAAGGTGTCCGAGCGTGACTTCGGTGTTCCACAGAAGATCCTCGAAGCGAACCAGCGGCCTGCCGGTCATCGGCTTCGATGCCGAAAGCATCTACTGGATCCAGTATTTGAACCAAGATATCCGCAAGGCAGCAATCCCTTAGCAACTCTCGAGCAAGCTCGTCTCGTCAGTTCATCACCAGCGTCGATGACCGGGCAGTGTACTAGTCGCCCGTGTCATCCAGGTCGAGGTAAGTGACGGTCGTTGTTGCGCTCGTTGTGACGTTCACGGAGCTGCTGCAGCCAAGTGCAAAGGTCGTCGTGGCCGTTATCTTGTTGCTGAGACTGCCGCTCGCGGGCAGTCCGGTGCGATTCAGGCCACCGCCCACGATCGCGCAGGACGTCGCGTTGGTCGATGTCCAGCTCAGAGTGGTGTAGCTGCAGGAGCTGGGTTGGCCGTCGTCCACGCAGTCAGGATCGACGTTGGACGGATTCGCCTTGAACGAGGTGATCGTTGGCGCGGGCGCCACGGTCAGCGTCGTCGTTGCGCTGGTGGCGCCGCCCACCGAGGTGCAGGTGAGCGTGTAGGTCGTCGTGGCCGAGACCGGTCCGGTGCTGACCCCGCTTGCCCCGGAGATGCCGTTGAGCGCGCAGGTCGCGCCGGTGCTTTCGCTCCAGGTCAGTGTCGCCGAGCCCCCGGCCGGGATGCTGGACGGGGTCACCGCGAATGCGGTGATGCTCGGCCGCGGCACCACGGTCACGGTAGTCGTGGCCGTCGCGGACGTGTTCAGCGAGTTGGTGCACCTGAGCGTGTAGCTGGTCGTGGCCAAAAGCGGTCCGGTACTGACCCCGCTCGGCCCGGGGAGGCCGTTGACCGCGCAGGAGGCGCCAGTGCCTTCGCTCCAGTTCAAGGTGGTGGAACCGCCCACCGGGACGCTGGATGCGCCTGGTCTGAATGAGACGATGCTCGGCGGGGGCACCACGGTCACTGTCACCGTCGCCGGGGTCGTGCCCCCGGCTCCCGTGCAGCTGAGCGCATAGCTCGCGTTGGCCGACAGCGCCACGGTGCTGTAGCTGCCGCTGGTGCCGTGGACGTTGCTCCAGCCGGCATCCCCTGGCGCCGGGATCGCCTGGCAGGAGGTTGCATGCTGAGTGCTCCAGCTGATCGTCGTGGAGGCGGCCGGCGCGATGGACGCGGGCGTGGCCTTCAGTGTCACCGCTGGCGGCGCGCAGGTCGGCCTTGCGTCGGTACTCGCCAGCGGCCAGGCGAAGTTGGGCGGGTTCCCCAGCAGGCGCGTATTGAGCGTCAAGTAGAGATTGCCCAGCCGCCCGCGGATCTCACCCCAGGGATTGGGATTGGCGCCGTTGCCCGGGTAGTTACCGGCGGGGTTCGCATCGCGGGCGACCTGCGCATCCACGCTGAGCACCTGCGCGGCCGCACAGGCGTAGTCGCCGGAGGCCATGTACGCGTTCACGGGAGTCAGGGCCGCCTGCAGCGCGGCCACGGTTGCCGGGTTGATGTTCGCGCCGGTGACGGTGGCGTACAGGTTGTTGTACTTAGTCTGCGCGAAGCCGGCGAGGCCGCCATTCAGCGCGTTCAGATTGAGCCTCAGTCCAACGCCCCAGATCGACAGTCCCCGGTTCGAGCCGCCGGAGGCGTCGCAGAAGGTGGTCATGTCGACCAGCTGCTGCAGCCCGGTTTGCGGATCCACTTCGACGATTGTGCCTTCGCTCGGGACTGCATCCGAGCGCGGCACCCAGGCGAGCACCGCGGACGGACACGGGGGATTCATCGTCGGCGGGGTCGCGGGCAGGATCCGGTCGACGTCCTCCGCGGTGTTCACCAAGATGCCGGGGATGTTATCGACCCCCGTGGTCATGGTCCTAAGCAGCGCAAAGCCGGAGCGGGACGCACCGGCGCTGCCGCACATGGTGCCGGGGATGATCTCGTTGCCGAATCCCGGGCAGAGTGAGGCGACGTTGAGATTGGTCCCGTCACAGACACCATTGGTGACGCGCGGGTCCGCCAGCACGACGCAGCTGGTCTCGAGGATGTTTCCAGATATCTGCCCCGTGGTGCTTCCCGTGATCGTGTGCGGCAGCACGCCGCCGCTGAGATCACAGGTGCCAGGGAACACACAGCTGCTGGCCGGGAGCGCAGCCTGTCGGGACACCGCCAGGGCATTGGGACTCTGCACCCCCTGGGTTGCGATTCCGATCAGGTTAGTGGTGCCGGAACTCCCCGGTGCCCCCAGCTGCAGGATCTGGCCGTTGCCGCCGCCGGCCTGGGTCACGAAGGCGTACGGGATACCAAGCTGCAGGCCCTCCTTGACCTTCGACAGCCCGCTGCCGAGTGAGTCCGCGAAGACCTGCACCAGCCTGGGCGCGTAGCCGTAGGTCCCTGACGTGAAGTCCAACCGCAGCACCTGGCCGGCGGTGGTCGTGATCAGCAGCGTCGGGGTGTTGGCGAGCGCATCGGCCGGCCAGATGTCCATGCCCACCGGATTGCCGGCCCAGGTGAACTGCCCCGGGCTGATGAGGGCGATGTCCGGGCCGTTTCGCGCACCGGCGCCGTTCATCACGCTCTGCAGGCTGGCCGCCTTGTACACGAAGACAAGGGTCTTGTTCGAGGAGTTCTTGGAGCTGCCCAGGACCAAGAGGTCACCGATAGCCCAGCCTGATCCGGCGGTCGTTGCCACCGTCGTTTCCCGCAGGTACGCAGCGCCCAGACTCGAATAACCGTTGACATCCACCACCAGTGGCTGATTTGCATAGCCCGTCGCCGAGTTCGCGCTCACCGGCAGGACGCACACGGTCGGCTTGTTCCGCAGCACGAAGTAAAGGTCGCCGGCCGCATCCGCCGACAGGCCATCCAGGGTGCCGTTACACGGGCTTGCGGACGTGCCGCTCCACACCCGCGTCACCGAAGCTGGCGTCGCGCCGACGGCCGGGGTGTAGCGGATGATCTGCCCGTTCTGGGCGTCGGTGACCACGATGTCGACGGTGCCGGTGGCCAGGCTCGCCAGCTGAACTAGTGAGCTGTAGCTGCCGTGGCTGGCGCCGTCGGTGTTGAGCGGACTCGTAGTGCCCGGTCCCCCGGCCGCGAACGAGGTCGCGTCGTAGATTAGGTTTCCGATTGAGTTCGCCGCCGTCACGCGCACGAATTCAGCGTTCGCGGTTGCCGCGGCGAGCAGCCCCGCCAGCACAACCGTCGCCCGTGTGAGCACCATGGTCAGTCGGGAAGGGGAATTGCGCACAGCTGCCTCCGTATTGTTGTTCTTTGGCAGCCTGCGAATCACTGGGTGAACTCTCGCACTGCGCACCGGGCTCACTTGCTGGCGCGGTTCTCTTGATTATGGGTTGCCGCCGAGCCTACCACGTTCAGTGTGGCCGTCGCCTGCGCGCCTAGGCGAACCGGTGGCAGTCACCGCCGGCATTATGGGCAAGCCGTCGCCTAATGGGCCGCGGTTTGTAACCGCTGAGCAACGCGCAGCTGGCCGGCACGCAGCTCATCCAGGTACCCCTGCGCGAGGCGGTGGTACTGGGCCGGCGCAAAGCCATGCTTGGTTAGGATGGCAACGCTGTTGAGCAGCAGCGGTTCGGCCTCGGCGTAGCGGCCGAGGCCGGTAAGGGCTGCCGCCTGGGCACTCTCTGCGAGCGCCGTCTTCCAGTGTGTCGCCGACAACGCCGGCGCGAAGATCTCGACGGCGCCGCCGGCGGACAGCAGCGCCTCGTCGTAGTGATGCAGTGCGACCTGGAGGATGGCCACGTGGATCAGGCTCGAGGCGATCTCAGGGTTGCCGGCGCCAAAGAGGCGCCGGCGCATTGCCAGCGCCGCCCGCAGGTTGCTGTTCGCCTGCGGGTAGTCGCCGATCTCGGTCTGCCAGAATCCCATCCGGTTCAGGATGCGTGCGACGTCCGGATTGTCTCCTGAGAAGAGCTTGCGGTATACCACCAGCGCTTTACCCTCGGTCGTGAGTGCCCCGCGCAGGTTCCCCCGGTCCGACTGCACGAACGCCAGGTTGTTGAGCGTCAGCGCCACGTCCGGATGCAACTCGCCGAGCAGGTCGCGCTGCATCGCGAGCGCCTCGCCGTAGGTTGTCTCGGCATGCTCCAAGTCACCCTGGTCCTGGAGCGCGGCCGCGAGGTTGTTCAGTCCCATCGCAACTTCTGGGTGATTGTCACCGAAGACACGGCGCTTCATCGCCAGCGCCTCGCGATACATCTTCTCGGACTCATCGTAGGTGCCGCGCTCCTCCAACAGCAGCGCGAGGTCGTTGATCGCCTCGGCGAGAGTGGGATCCGGCGCGGCGCCGCGCAGCTGCCGCTGCATGGCCACGACATAGCGCATCACCGGAATGGCGCCATTCAGGTCACCGGCCTTGTCCATGACCCGTGCCAGGTCCTTCAGCGTGCCGGCGATCTCGGCGTTGGTCTGTCCGTAGAGTTGGTGTTGCAGGCTGAGCGCCTGGCGCAGGGTGGGGGCGGCGTCCGCGTACTGCCCCTTCTGCTCCAGCAGTACGCCGAGTCCGTGCAGGCTTTTGGCCAGCTCGGTCTGGTTCTCATGGTCCTGAGGGCGCGCCGTCCGGAGGGCGATGGCTTCGCGATAGGCATTCTCGGCCGGCTCGTACTGCGCCTGGCGCGTCAGCAGGTCGCCGCGGTGCTGCAGGAGGACTGCCAGCGCCAGCGGATCTGCAGCATCGGCGCTCTGGCGCGTGGTAAGGGCAGCATCCAGCAGCCGCCGCGCCTGCGGGTAGAGGCCCAGTCCCATGTACACGCTGCCCACCGTGTCCATCAGCGTGGCGCGGATCGCCGGTTGCGTGGCGAGCTCGTGGTCGATGCGTGCGGCGCCCTTGTCAAGCATCTCGCGTGCGGTCACGGAATTGCCGCGCGCCTCACTCGGGTCCGAGATGCGGAACAGGTCGACCATGAAGTTCGTGGTCTGGCGGGCTGTCTCGGCTTGCCGTTCGGCCGCGCGCTGTTCAATCAGGGCGTAGGCGGCAAGTCCGCTGGCGAGGACCATGCCGGCCATTGCGGCGCAGGTGATCGCGACCAAGCGGCGGTTGCGCTGGTGCAGCTCGCGACGTCGCAACAGGTTGTAGTTCACCGCCAGCACGCCGGCGATGAGCTTCAGCTTGGCGTTGTGCCGGCCGTCCTTGCCGGCGCGTGCGTCGGCGGCGATCGGCTCGGTGCGGATCGTGCCCGGGGCGCCGTCGGCGCCAAGGCGGTAACGCAGCGCCGGCGGAAAGCATTCCTCGTGCTCGCGCCCCGGCAGGTCCGTGGCGTTGGGCTCGCCATCGACGATGAGGCAGAAGATGCGGTCCTCGTGCCCGAGGCGCTTGAAGGCGAGGATCTCTTCGTTGACCCAGTGCGACTTGGCCGCCTGCGGCGAGCACACCACGATCTGGCAGACCGAATCGGCAAGCGCCTGGCGCAGGATCGCACCGAGGTCGGTGGCGCTGGCCAGCTCCTCGCGGTCACGGAAGACCGGTGCGAGCCGCCGCGGTACCGCTCCATGTGCGGTGGTGGTGCCGACCAGGTTCTTGGGCGGCCGGTAGGACTCGAGTGCCCTGTGCAGCCATGCCGCCCAGTTCTGGTCGCGGTGGCTGTAGCTGAGGAAAGCCCAGTATTTGGGGCGGTCCAACGGGTGTCCTGTCGGTGCAATCCCTCCGTGCCGCAGTGGCGAGCCGTTCCGTCACGAGGGCGTGTGGATGACTTAGGAGTCTAGTGCATTTGTCCCGCGCTGCGCGAGCGCCCACGCAAGGCCCTCATCTGCCCGACGGATACATACCTACCGGTTGCCCGAAGCGCGAGCCGCCTGCGGGACGACGGCCCCGATGGGGGTCGGGCCCTGCGCGGCGTCGCGCTCGAGCAGCGGGGCAGGACGCCGCCGGTCCATGAGCTCTCGGTCGCGGCGATCTGCTCCGGCGTGCCCCGGGGGATGACCCGCCACCGCCTTCCCCTCCCTCGGGCCCGGGATCAATCACCAGTTAGCAGTCTTGATGACATCGAGGTTGTGGTGGGCCGTGAAGGATTCGAACCTTCGACCAAGAGATTAAGAGTCTCCTGCTCTACCAACTGAGCTAACGGCCCCGAAATCAGGGGTGGACGATGGGACTCGAACCCACGACAACCGGGATCACAACCCGGGGCTCTACCAGCTGAGCTACGCCCACCATCGTCCCAAAAACTGCACCATGCGGCTGGCGTGCCCGGCAGGACTCGAACCTGCGACCCTCGGCTTAGAAGGCCGATGCTCTATCCGCCTGAGCTACGGGCACGAAGTCACGCCCCTAACCAGCCCCGCCGCACGGGGGTCGCGAATCATACGTAAGTGGCTTAAGCAGCGTCAATTTTCTCCCGAAATGACCCTGAGAGCCACTCCCCCGGCACCCGCTTGGGGAGGCCAGGCAGTCAGGCCTCCCCCGCGGGAGCCCTTTGCTACACTGCAACTTATCCCTTTATCTTCCCCGGATTACCCATGAAGGTGCCCGCAGAGGCCCCGTCCACGACGGCCGGCGTCATCGCCACCGCAGCGGGTGAGATCGACGCGATGTCCGCGAACGTGGCCGCCACGGGAAGCGCCAGCCAGCTCGCCCTGGTGGAACTGCGCCGGCAGCTGGCCGCGTGGACGCGCCACGAGTCAGGGGCCCGCCTGGGCGTCGACCCGGAGGAGCTGCACCAGCTGCGCGTGGCGATTCGCCGCATTGACGCCCTTCTCGGGATTTTCAAGCAGCAGCTGCCCGCGCCTCTGGTGCGTGCCCGTAAGCACGCCAAGAGTGTTTTGCGCACGTTGGGAACCGCGCGTGACTTCGACGTGCAGCTGGCCGAGCTTGATCGGTACTGCGCGTCCCAATCGCCGGCCGAGCGGCTTGCGGCGATACCCCTGCGGGCTCGGCTCGAGGCGGACCGCGCCAAGGCGCGCCTGCGAATGATCCGCGCCCTGGACGGCGAACCGACGCGGCTGTGGCGCGAGGCTCTGGATTCCGGAAGCGCCGAATACGCCGTCGCGGCTGCCCCGGGCGCGGCACCCGCCGCGCTCGTCATGCCTGAGCGCGTGCGCAAGCGCTACCGCAAGTTGCGCAAGGAAATACGCCGCCTCGGAGCGAAGTCCGTGATGGACGAATACCACGTGGTCAGGCGGCGCGCGAAATTATTGCGCTATGCGCTCGAGCCGGGCGCGCAACTATTTGGCAAGCCGGCCGAGGAGATGCTCAGGTCGCTGCGGCGCCTGCAGGACGGCCTCGGCGAACACCAGGACGCATACCTCGCCAATAACCGCTTGGCGGCTCTCGCGGCGGCCCCCGGGGCCGGCCTGCCCCCAGAGACGTTGTTTTTCATGGGGCGCCTCGCGGAGCACCATCTGAACGTCACCACCCGTGCGCGAAAAACCGTGCACGGCGCATGGGAAAAGATACGAGGCAGGCGCTGGAAGACTCTGCGCGCGAGGATGGAGCAATTGAGCGCCACCGCGGCGAGGAACCACGAGCGCTCACCGGTCGCGGTCGCCGAGGTCCTCGCCCCGCCGGACACATCCGCGAACCCTGAGCCCGAGCGCGCGCCGGTCCCGCAGTCGCGCCCGCTCAAACACTAGCGCGGCCGCATGGACCTCCTTGTCGTGCGGCACGCCATCGCAATGGAACGCGACGCCAAGCGCTGGGTGGATGATCGCTTGCGTCCGCTTTCTCCCCGTGGGATGGCGCGGGGTATCAAGGCCGCTTACGGCCTGCGAAAACTGACCGGAGTTCCCGCAGTGGTTCTGGCAAGCCCGCTGCTGCGCGCGCACCAGACCGCGCGGATTCTGGAGCGCTATGCCCGTTGGCCCGGGGCGAAGGTCTGCGCGGAACTCACACCGGACACGCCGCCCCGTGAGCTGCTCTTTGTGCTCGCGGGCGAGTCGACGAGCCGCATCGCGCTCGTCGGCCATGAACCGCAGTTGGGCGCCCTGCTCGCACTGTGCCTGTCGGGCGGCACGGCCCGGCCTATGGAGCTGCGAAAGATGGGGGTGGCGCTGCTTAGTTTCGCCGGACGCGCCCAACCAGGGCGCGGGCGCTTGCAGTGGTTCGCGACCCCCAAGCTGCTGCGCGCCGCGCGCGGCAGCGGCGCCCCTTAGTGCGCCGCAGAGGCCGCGGGTCCCGCGCCTCCTCCTCCGTCGCTGCGCTGCGGCTTGGCCAGCCACACCAGCCCGATGAGCGCGAGGAAGATGAAGCCGGAAACGTAGAAGATATCGTCCGCCGAGAGAATGAATGCCTGCGAATCGACCAGGCGGTTCAGCACCGCGTAGCTCTGGTCCGAACCCAGGCCACCTGAATGCAGCGTGCCCAGCGCTTGCGCCGTGACCGGGTCGCTCGGATCCAGGCGTTCGACGAGCCGCGCGTGATGCAACGTCGCCCGCCTGTCCCACAGCGTGGTCGTGAGTGAAGTGCCGAAGGAGCCGGCGGTGATACGCGCGAAATTGGACAGCCCGGATGCCGAGGGGATTCGCTCGGGCGGCAGACCTGACAGCGTGATCAGCATCAACGGGATGAAGAAACCGGCCATGCCGATGCCCTGGATAACCGTGGGCAGCAGCAGCGTGCCGATGGTGGCATCGGTAGTGAAGTGCGCGCGCATGAAAAGCACGAGCGCGAACACGCCGAACGATGCGGTCACAAGGTAGCGCGGATCGATTCGGTTGCTGGCGCGCCCCACAAGCGGGGTCAACACGATCGCGAGCACGCCCACGGGCGCGAGCACCAGACCTGCGAGGGTCGCCGTGTAACCCATGTACTGTTGCAGCCACAGCGGCAGGAGCACCACGTTGCCGAAGAACAGCCCGTAGGCGCACAGCAGCGCGACCGTACCGACCCAGAAGTTGCGGCGCTTGAACAGGGTGAGATCCACGATCGGATGCTCCTCGGTGAGTTCCCACACGATGAAGATCGCGAACGCGACAATGGCCACGCACAGCAGCACGACGATCTGCGGGGAGTTGAACCAGTCGAGGTCCTTGCCCTTGTCGAGCATCACCTGCAGGGAGCCGACCCACAGGACCAGGAGGCCAAGCCCCACCGTGTCCACCGGCACGCGCGCGGTCGGGGTTTCGCGCTTGCGGAAGATCCACCATGTCGCCAGCGCCGCGGCGACGCCCACTGGCACGTTGATGTAGAAGATCCACGGCCAGGAGATATTGTCGGTGATCCAGCCGCCCAGCAGCGGGCCGACGACCGGGGCCACGAGGGTCGTGATCGACCACATGGCCAGGGCCGTCCCGGCGCGGTTGCGTGGATAGCTCGACAGCAGTAGCGTCTGCGACAGGGGGATCATGGGCCCTGCGACCGCGCCCTGGAGCACGCGGAACAGGATCAGAGCGGACAGCGTCGGCGCCAGCGCGCACAGAAACGACGCGAGCACGAACAACGCCACGGACGCGGTGAAGAGCCTAACCGCGCCGAAGCGACGGGTCAGCCACCCGGTCAGTGGCAGGGAAATCGCGTTCGCGACGCCGAACGAGGTGATCACCCAAGTGCCCTGGTCGGGCGAGACGCCGAGGTCCCCGGCGATGGCCGGGATCGATACGTTGGCGATCGAGGTGTCGAGGACATTCATGAACGTCGCCAGCGACAAGGCGATCGTGCCGATGGCCAGATGCGCGCCGGTGAGCGGAGGCAGCGGAGCGCCGCCGGTTACCGGTCTGTCAGAATTCTGATCGGCCACGACGTGACTCCCGCCAGATGCGGAGTGGACCTAGTGCAGGTGCCGGCCGCCGGAGGACCGCGGTGAGTTGTCTGCCAGCATGCCCTTGTCCGCGGCGACGCGCGCGGCAAGGCGGGGGGACAGGACCTGGTTCGCGGCGATGATCGAGCGCACGCGGGCATCCGCGCGCGCATCCCCGGTACCGTAAACATCCGTCGACCACGGCGTCGCGGTGCTCGCCACCTGCGGCAAGCGCGCGCCGTCGGCGCCCTGCCTGACATCAACGTCCGCCCTCATCGACAGGCCAATCTGCAGGGGATGCGTGGCGACTTCCCGCGCATCCAGCGCGATGCGTACCGGGACACGCTGCACGATCTTGATCCAGTTGCCGGTGGCGTTCTGCGCCGGCAGCAGCGAGAAGGCCGAGCCAGTCCCCGCGCCGAATCCGACCACGGTGCCGTGGTAGACGATCTTGGTGCCGTATAGGTCGGCGGTGAGCTTCACGGGCTGGCCAACGCGCATGCGCGCCAGCTGCGGCTCTTTAAAGTTGGCGTCGACCCAGACCTGGTCGAGCGGCACGACGGCCATGAGCGCCGCGCCCGGCCCGACGCGCTGGCCCAGCTGCACGTTGCGGCGGGCGACGAAGCCTGTGACAGGCGCCGGCAGCTCGGTACGCGATAGCTGCAGGTAGGCGTTATGCACGGCGGCCGCGGCGTCGCGCACCTGGGGATGGTCCTCAAGCGTCGTGTTGTCAACCCGCGCGCGCGTGGCCGCCAGTTGCTGCTGTGCGGCAAGCAGGCTCGCCTGCGCGCTCTTGACCGCGTCGCGGGCGTGCTGGAGTTCCTCACCGGAAATCGCCCCGGTGCTGCCAAGCTGCTGGCGGCGCACGAGATCCTTGCGCGCGGCGTCGAGATCCGACTGGCGCACTTCCACCGCGGCATCCAGCTGCGAGGTCGTGGCGAATAGGTTCCGTACGTCGCGAACGGTGCGCGCGAGCTGCGCCTCGGCTTGGTCAAGCGCGACCTTGGCATCGGCCTGGTCGAGGCGCACGAGCGGCTGTCCCGCTTTGACGAACTGGGTGTCATCCGCGCCGATGCCGATCACAGTGCCTGAGATCTGCGGAGTGATCTGCACGACATTGCCGCCGACATAGGCATCGTCCGTGCCTTGGTGATAGCGCAGCACCTGGGCCCAATAGAGGCCATAGCCGACCACCAGCAGCGCGACGCCCCCAATAAGCGGGCCGAGGATGCGCCAGCGACGGCTGCCTGAGGGGCTCTTCGGAGTCTGAGTGGTGGTGGTATCCATAGTGATTCCGTCCCGATTCGCTGTTAATTGCCGTGGCGAATAATGCCTAGGCAGTCATTACCTGAAAAAAAGGGCGCTCCTATGCGCTTACCCGATGGGCCGCCGCCTGCGCGTTCTCGAACATTCGGCCCAGCAAGCCCTCAAGCTGGCGGGCCTCTGTCTTGGTGAAGCCACGCAGGAAGTGGTTCGCCACCGACATCGATATCTCGCGCATTCTCGGGTACACCGCGATCCCCTCTTGCGTCAGCTCCAAGTGCGTCAGGCGGCGGTCGTGCGCGCTGCGGTTCCGGCGCATCAGTCCCTTGTTCTCCAACCGGTCGAGCATCCGCGTCATCGCGCCGGCGTCATAGGATATGCCCTTGCACAGCTCGGACGCCGACATGGGGGCGCTGGAGCCGGCGAGCATGGCGATCACGATGAACTGCGCGGAGCTGATCTCCAGTGGCGCCAGGCGTTTGTCAGCCGAGAGTTCCCGGTCCAGAGCCGCCAGCATCTCGACCCGCACGCGGGAGAGCATGTAGCCCACGCTCTTCTTTGGCTGGTAGGTCGCGATGTCGTAAATGTCGCCCATGGCCCCACTCCTGAGTATCTCCCGTTCGGGGCACCGGGATGCCCTCATGGGAGGGGTCGCGGCGATAATAGTTGCCTAGGCTGTATTTGTCAAGGCTTTAACTGCCCTAGCAGCCCCAAGGACGCATCGGGCGTACCGCCGGGAGTCTGTCCCCGGCGTGTCATATGCCGACGCCAGACTTCACGGCGCGATTCATATGGACATTAATATGACTAACCCACCCCACCCTTCCCGCTGGCACGCGGCGGCGAGGGATGCCGCCCGCAGGGTACTGGTATCGCGCTGGCGCACCGTCCTTGAGTCCCTCGAAGCTGCGCGCGCCGAACATGCGCAGCTGCGCCGTCGCACCGCCGCCGACATGCGCATGGCCCGTCGGGCGGCCCGCCGCGTCCAGGAACTCGAGCACGTGCGCGCGGCGCTGGCGCGCGAAATACTCACCTAACGCTCCTTTTTGATTGGCGGGCTGCGTCGCGTAGAATCGCGCCCCTCGTGCGGGGTGTAGCTCAGCCTGGTAGAGCGCTACGTTTGGGACGTAGATGTCGCAGGTTCAAATCCTGTCACCCCGACCATTTGCCCATGCGCCCTTCACTAGTTAGGGCAGCGGGCTGCATCCCGTACTCCACTCACAACGAGTGTATCCCACAGGATCATCCGCGCCTTATCCACCGCCCGAGAGTCGCCGCCCAGCCCCCGCTAGATCGGTGGGCTGCTACCAAGCTCCACCACATGCTTGCGCGGGGCGAGCGGGACGAACTCCACTAGTCGATCAAGCCCCACGCGGGGCCCGATGGAAAGGATAGTGGAAGCGCGCTCACGCGACGCTGAGCCATAGGGATCCGCGTTATGACACCTCGTGCTCGGCGCGGCCCTATCGCTGTCCCTGAATCGCGAACGCGATGCGTCGGCGCCTTTCCAACACGTGTGCTGCAAAGCACACGCGCGTCAGCGTCGTGCCGGTACATGGCGGTTGCTAGCGACAGCTTGTAACCCTTGGGCGAAGCGCCTCTACTTCAGACCAACAAGACCAACCCGCTGGAAGCAAGACCGGTGCACGCCCATTCGACCCAACAGAGCGCTGGTCTAGGAGCAGCGTCTAGACGGCCCACGGAGCGACTATGAGACGCAGGGCATTCATCGGTTCTGCGTTAGCGCTGCCGCTCGTCGCGATTGCGGACGGTGTTGATGACCTGATTGGCCCTAACCACAAGCTCACGCGACCGCAACGCGAACGCACAAGACCGCAGGCCGCGTACGAACTGAGTGCCTCAGTGCTGCGTTGGAATCAAATCGCGCTCGATGCCACGGGCCTGGACCACACCCCGGTTCTTTCTGGGGAAGAGCGCGTCTACGGCGAGCAGCTTGGACCGTGTCGCGCGAGCCGCGCCATAGCGATGGTGCATCTGGCGGTCTACAACGCGATGACGGCGGCGCACGGGCGCCACGTGGCGCAACATGCATGTGTCGCACAGGCGGCATGTGACATGCTGGCCGGTCTGTTTCCGTCGCAGGCAGCGACCTTTCTCGCGGCATTGGCGGAGGATTTGGCGATCGGCGGCGATGCGGACGCCATCTCTCGGGGTGTGCGGTTAGGACAAGACGCCGCGCGTGCGCTGGAGGCATCGCGGACCGGTGACGGGGCGCAGATCCCTGACCCCCTGGTCAATATCGACTGGATCACCAATGACTTGCGGGGCCATTGGCAGCAGGATCCAATCTCCAGGGGGAGGCTTGCTCTCGGCGCTTATTGGGGCGGCGTCACACCGTTCGTGTTGCGCAGCGGCTCACAACTGAGGGTTCCGGGTCCTCCAGACCTAACGAGCCATGAGTATCGACGCGCTTTCCGGGAAGCGGCGACACTCGGCGGTGATGGCATCACGACATCGACGCTGCGAACACCGGAGCAAACCACAGTCAGCACGTTCTGGGCCTATGACGGCACGCCGAGTCTGTGCGCGCCACCGCGACTCTACAATCAAGTGGCTCGGACCATTGCGGCTCTCCAAAACACTGACGGATTCGCTTTGCTGCGATTACTGACTCTAGTCAATGTCGCCTTGGCCGACACCGCCATAGCGGCCTGGGATTCTAAATATTACTTCGATTTCTGGCGGCCGGTGACTGCTATTCGCGATGCGGGCAGTCAAACTAGGCAACCTGACGACGAAACCGCCTCCATTGTGGCGGGCGCCAATTGGACGCCGCTTGGCGCGCCGGCGAGTAACCTGACGGGACCGAATTTCACGCCGCCGTTTCCGGCATACCCGAGCGGACACGCCGCATTTGGCGGGGCGTTGTTCCAAATGCTCAGGAAATTCTACGGTACGGACGACATCGCGTTCACCTTTACTTCCGATGAGTTCAACGGCGTCACGCGCGATAACAACGACCAATTGCGCCCGCTGGTGACGCGCAGTTACCCGACGTTGTCAGCCGCCGAGGAGGAGAATGGTCAGAGCCGAATTTACCTTGGCATTCATTGGCACTTTGATAAATCCCACGGAATTTCTCAGGGCAGGCGGGTCGCGGATCATGTGTTCCGGAATTTTGCGTGAGCGGTGTGTACGCGCAGTGTCGTCGCCACGCTTTTTGTGACGCTTAAGGCGACGCCTCGCCTTGCTGCAAAGCCGCTACTGATTAGGAGCCATCCCCCCCCCGGACGCCTGCCTTTTGTCGGAGACCCGCCCGATAGGCGCTTGAGCAGCGGCTTCTCAATGTGCAGGTAGAAGCCTATGGAAGACCTACCGAGGGGCAAACGCACGCGACAAGTGTGGCCGCGATTCCGAAGTGCGAAAGTTTGCATAGGACGGTAATGCTTGGGGGATCGTCGCGTGGGCTCCGATGGGAGCTTAGGGGGCAACAGTGGAACCCGACGCCTGCGAGACGCAGCGCTCTCTCTGAGCGAACCGCCAACTGCCGACTCCGCTGCGATGGCTGCCGGGCTTAGCGCGTCCAACGAGGTCGAGCGCCGGCGCGCGGACAGCGCCTCGACCGTGCGTTTCCTAATCTGGGCATGCCTTTCATTTTCACGGTTCCGCTTAGTGGGCTGACTGTACCAGCCGGCCCAAGACCTGCTCCCGCCTCTCCAGGCTACGGCAGGCTCTTCTGCGCACCCACGACCGCGCCAGCAGTAAGCCGCCCGGCGGGCGTCAAGTTCTCATTGCACCGCAGCGTGACGCCGCCATCGCGATAACCCAAACTCCTCGCGCGCTCAGTCGATACCTAGGGGGAATCTTTATGCGGTACACAGCCATCAAGGGTGGGCTCGCCTGTGCGGCGCTGACCCTTTGTCTCGTCGGGTATGCCGAAGACAAGAAGCCCGCGCCGAGCGACGCGGATATGATTAAGAGCGCCAAGAGCGCCGCGCCTGCCAGCGTCGCCAAGAACGCGACCATCGTTACGATGGAAGCCGACGGCACCATGCGCACGTTGCGCAAAGGCAGTAATGCATTCACGTGCATGCCTGATAACCCGGCGACACCGGGACCTGATCCGATGTGTATGGACAAGAACGCCATGGAGTGGGTCCACGCATGGGCGTCACACAAACCGCCGATTGTTGGCAAGATTGGCTTCATGTACATGCTCGAAGGGGGCACCGACGCAAGTAACACCGATCCCTACGCGGAGAAGCCAACCGCCGCGAATCACTGGATCAAGACCGGGCCGCATATCATGATCGTCGGTGCCGAGCCAAGCTTCTACGAAACCTATCCTTCGAGCGCGGATCCAGACACATCCATCCCATACGTCATGTGGGCCGGCACCCCCTACCAACATCTGATGGCCCCGGTGAAATAGCGAACCCTTAACCTCATAGACAATAGTGCGCCCGCGAAGGTCGCGCGGGCGCACTTCCGCCGGCGCGGAGGCTCGTGGACAGTGCGCTCAGCATCCACGTAAACCGAACGTGGATTACCTGCCAGGGCTTCGACTCTAAATCGCCGCAGCCGTCCAGCGTCGCGGGCGCCAGCGGCACCCGCCCCGCAGTCAACCCGACGACGCTTGCAGGCAGGCGGCACGCGGACGACGGTGCGAGAATGCGCGCCCCGTTCGACATACCACGGTCCCTGATGACAGCACGGCTGATTGATGGCAAGGCACTGTCACGCGATGTCAAGGTCGGCGTGCGCTCGAATATCGAGGAGTCGGTTGCCGGCGGCGCCGCGCGCCCGGGACTCGCGGTGGTCAAGGTGGGCGAGGATCCGGCCTCGGCGGTCTACGTACGCGGCAAGCGCCTGGCCTGCGAGGAAGTGGGCGTCAATTCCTTCGCCTACGACCTGCCAAGGACAACGACCGAATCCGAACTTCTCTCGCTCATCGATGACCTGAACCACGACGACCAGGTCGACGGGATCCTGGTGCAGTTGCCGCTGCCCGCGATGATCGCCAAGACGGCGGTCATCGAGCGCATCGACCCCGTGAAAGACGTCGACGGTTTCCATCCTTACAACATCGGCCGACTCGCTCAGCGCATGCCGCTAATGCGCCCCTGCACGCCCTACGGCGTGATCCGGTTACTTGAATACATCGGCGCGCCGTTCAAGGGCCAGAACGCGGTCGTCGTCGGCGCCTCCAACATCGTCGGCCGTCCCATGTCGCTCGAGCTGCTGCTGACGGGAGCCACGGCCACGGTATGCCACCGCTTCACCGCGGATCTCGAGGAACATGTCAGCCGCGCCGACATTCTGATCGTCGCCGCCGGCAAACCCGGGCTAATCCCCGGGCACTGGGTGCGCCCCGGTTCGATCGTCATCGACGTCGGCATGAATCGACTCCCCAGCGGTCACCTGGTCGGGGATGTGGACTTCGCGGTCGCGCGCGAACGCGCGGCGTGGATCACGCCGGTTCCCGGGGGGGTCGGGCCGATGACGGTGGCGATGCTCATGCACAACACGCTGGAGGCCTCGCGGCGCCGTCGCGCCGGCGCCTCTCCCGGCTGAGGCTCTCAGGCGCGGCGCCAGACGGTCTTGCCACCCGGCTTGTCCTCGAGAATCACTCCAACCGCCACCAGCTCGTCTCTTATTCGGTCCGACTCGGCCCAGTTCTTGGCCTGCCGCGCGGCGATTCGGGACTCGATCCGGGCTTCGATCTCAGCATCAGCGAGCTGACCCCCCACGGCGCCCGTGTGAGTCGCTGGCGCCGGGCGCGCCAGGTGCCCCCACTGCGCCGGGGCCACCCCGAGCAGCCCCAGGACAGCCCCGAGCGAGCGCAGTTCCGCGCCCAGCAGAGCCGCGCGCTGGTTCCTGCCGGCGTCCTTGGTCGTGTTCAGCTCCCGGGTGAGGGTCTGCAGAACCGCGAGGGCCTCGGCGGTGTTGAAGTCATCGTCCATGCTCTCCTGGAAACGCACGGTGTACTCGCTGGGCTCCGCGGGCACCTCAGGCAACTCGCGCAACGCGGTGTAGATACGACTGAGCGCGGCATCCGCCTGGTCCAGCTGATCGAGCGAGTAGTTGATCGGCCCGCGGTAATGGCTCGAGAGCACGAAATAGCGCAGCACCTCCGGGTGGCGCAGGCTGGGCAGCACCTCGCGAACGGTGAAGAAGTTTCCCAGCGACTTGGACATCTTCTCCTGATCGACATTGACGAAGCCGTTGTGCATCCACACGTTCACGAAGCGGTCGCCGGTGGCCGCGCACGACTGGGCGATCTCGTTCTCGTGGTGCGGAAACTTAAGGTCCATGCCCCCGCCGTGCAGGTCGAAGTGCGTTCCCAGAAGCGCCGTGGACATCGCCGAGCACTCGATATGCCAACCCGGGCGCCCGGGCCCCCAAGGTGACTCCCAGGAAGGCTCGCCGGGCTTTGAGTGCTTCCACAGCACGAAGTCCAGCGGGTCGCGCTTGGCCTCATCCACAGCGACGCGGGCGCCGCTGCGCAGGTCTCCGAGGCGCTTGCCTGAGAGCTTGCCGTAGTCGGCGAAACGCGCGACCGCGTACATGACATCGCCGTTGGCGGCCGCGTAGGCATACTCGCGCTCAATGAGCGCCCCCACCATGGCGATGATCTGCGGCACGAACTGGGTGGCGCGTGGCTCCTCATCCGGCGGCAGAATGGCAAGCGTGGCGCAGTCCTCCCGCATCGCCGTGATGAAGCGTTCGGTGAACTCCCCGATCGGGGCGTGGTCAGCCGCCGCGCGCTGGATGATCTTGTCGTCGATGTCGGTGATGTTGCGCACGAAAGTCAACTGGTACCCGCGATGGCGCAGGTAGCGGCTTACCACGTCGAACACGAGCAGCATGCGCGCGTGGCCGATGTGCACGAAGTCGTACACGGTGAGTCCGCACACGTACATGCGCAGCTTCCCCGGGTTGATGGGCTTGAGCTCTTCCTTCTCGCCGGTGAGCGAATTGTGTATGCGGATCATGCGAATCGCGCCAGCCGTTCGCACGCCTTGCCGGCGGGCATCGCCTTGAGCAGCGGCGCAAGCTCCGGACCGTGGGAGAGTCCGGTGAGGGCCACGCGCAGCGGCATGTAGAGGTCCGCCCCCTTGCGCCCAGTGGCGGCGCGCACGGCGCCGGCGATGGCCGGCAGGTC
>JANYBG010000256.1 GCA_025360865.1 Pseudomonadota bacterium
CAGGTGCAGCAGCAGGCCGGGGGCCAGTTCCGCGGTGAGCTCGCTCTCGATGCCGTACACGGTGAACTTGGCGGCGTTGCGGAACAGGGTCTCCTCGCCGGGCAGCCCGTTGGAATTGGTCACGGGCACCACCACCTGGCGGATCGCATCCTTGTACTGCACGTAGAAGAGCGCCTCGTTCAGCCGCACGCGCCGGTCCCACAGCTCGCTCTTCATGCCGACCTCGAAGGAGTCGGCCTTCTCAGGGTTGGTCGGCTTTCTCTCGTCGGCGGTGATCGGCACGCCGCTGGTGCCCACCTGGTCGTTGTAGCCGCCGGCCCGGAAGCCGTGCGAGTAGGTGCCGTAGCCGAAGACATCGGGGGTGAACTGGTGCGAGAGCGTCGCCCGCCAGGTCGGCTGCGTCCAGGTGCGGTTGTCATGCACCACCCCGAACGGGTAGGCGTCGAAGTTCGCGGCGCTCATGAGATCGCCCAGCTGCTGCCAGGTGAAGGCCGGATCGATCGCCCCGGTGGGCGAGGGCAGCTGCTGCACGAACACCTGCTGGCGGCCGGTCCAGTCTTTCTTGTCCTGCGTCAGGCGGCCGCCCAGGGTGAGGGTGGTGGCGTCGGTGAACTTGAAGTTCGCCTCGCCGTAACCCGCGGCGGACTTCTCCACCTGCTGGTTGCACAGCACCTGCGGGTTGTTGTTATAGCCGCCGGGGCTGGTGCCCGGGGGCGAGGGAATGCCGAACAGGTCGTAGATGCCCAGGATCTGGGCGACGCAGAAGGCGGTGTCATCATGCTGGTAGAAGAGGCCAGCGACGTAGTTGAAGCGGCCGTCGGTGTTGGAGGCGAAGCGCAGCTCCTCCTGCCAGGTCTGGCGCTTGTCCGAGCGGTTGGCGTCGAACACCGAGATCGGGCCGACCACGCCTGTGTAGTTGGACGGCAGGGACGAGTCCTGCGTGCGATAGCCCTGTACCCAGCTGAAGGTCCCCGGGGCGATGGTCCAGTCGGTGTTCAGGTGGTAGCCGTCGGCCCTGACCTCGTGGCCCCGCGGCAGGTCCACCAGGTAGCCGGCACGGTTGTCGGTGCCGGCGTGATTCAGCGGGTCATTGCCCGTATACCCCGGCAGTCCCAGGTTCGGGAACACGAAGTAGGGGAAGCCGGTGGCCGGATTCACATCGCTCGGGGTGGCGTTGAGCGCGCCGGGGGTCTGCGAGCGGTCACGCAGCGCCTCGTAGATGAACAGCACGCGCACCGCGTCGATCGGTTCCCACAGCAGCTTGGCGCGCCCGGTGAACACATCCGTGCCCCCCAGGCGGTGGCCGTCGCCGGTGTAGGTGACGCCGCCGACCGTATCGGAGGCGCCGTTGCGCATCCAGCCGTCCTGCACTTCCTTGCTCGCCATCAAGCGCAGCGCGAGGTGGTGTTCGACGATCGGGAAGTTGGCCGCGCCCTGCGCTGTATAGGCGTTGTAGCTGCCCGCCTGGGCATTGGCCTCGAAGCTGGTCTCATCAAGGATCGGCGCCTTGGTGTGCACCACGACCGCGCCCCCGGTGGTGTTCTTGCCGAAGAGGGTCCCCTGCGGGCCCCGCAGCACCTCGATCTCCTGCACGTCGAAGGGATCCAGCAGCTGCGACTGCACGCTGGGCATCACGAAGTCATCGACCAGCACCGAGATCGGTGCCTCGTTGTAGACGATGATGTCGGTGTTGCCGACGCCGCGCATCGCGAACGAGGCGGCGTTGAAGCCGTTGATCTTGTTGGCCGAGAAGTTCGGCACCAGCATCGCAAGGTCCGCAAGCGTGGTGGGCGAAAGCTGCGCGATGGTGTTGGCATCGATCGCCGTGACCGCGATCGGGGTGGTCTGCAGGTTCGAGGCACGCCGCTCGGCCGTGACCGTGATCTCCTGTAACGCATCGGCGGATGGCTGCCCTGCGGGCGCGGGTGGCGCCGTCTGCGCCTGAACGACCAGCGGCAGGAGCGCGGCGATCAGTGCCACAGCGGTGTCCGCGGGAATCCGTGTCTTGCGGGCATGATGCCCCGCGGTGCCCAAGTAAACCTTGCGCGTCATACTCCCCCTCCCCAATCGATGAGCTGCCTTCAACGCCCCGACTCAAGCCTCCGCGGGCGTCCCCTAGGCGCAACGTACGCGCCACGTGTAAAAAAAACAAGCATGATGGTTTGTTTTAGAAGGGGCCTGGCGGCTGAAAATCCCGGATGCCTCCGGGTACGGGCCGCGCGATGCCCCGCAAAGCGTGCGGTTTCCCGGGCGGCGGTTCTGTGGCCTGCACGCATCAAAATGGCCGGGAGCGGGGAGTCAGGCACCCGCCGGCGGGGGAGACCAGGTCCGCTTGGAAAAAACAGTCGTGATTGTTTCTTTTTAGCCCACCCTCTTATACTTCAACCGGCGGACTCGCCACCCCTTCGGCCGCGGATCAAGGGTCAATGGACAAGGCCACAGTGCAGCGTTTCCTGGACGGCATGAAGTACGAGGCCGAACGTACCGCGCCGCCGCCCCAGTTCCCGCGACTGCCGGACATCCCTGCCGGGCGGTACACCGACCCGCGCTTCCTCGCCCTGGAGCGCGAGCACCTGTGGAAGCGCAGCTGGCTGTACGCCTGCCACATGGAGGAGCTGCCCACGCCCGGCAGCTTCATCGTCAGCCGCAAGACCGGCGCGCCGATCATCATCGTGCGCGGCAAGGACGCCGCGGTGCGCGCCTTCTACAATACCTGCCGGCACCGGGGCGGGCCGCTGGTGAAGACCGAAACCGGCTGCGCGGAAGGCTTCGTCTGCGGCTACCACGGCTGGACGTATTCCCTCGACGGGAAGCTGGTGAACCTGCGCGACAAGCGCGACTTCGTCGGCCTCGACATGTCGCAGCGCTCACTCACGCAGGTGCGCTGCGAGCGCTTCTACAACTGGGTGTTCATCAACGAGGACCCGAACGCTGAACCCCTGGCGCGGCACTTCGCCCCGTTCGGGGAGTACTTCGAGCAGTTCCAGCCGCAGGACTGGCGCATGGTCGCGCGGGAAGCCTTCGACGTGAAGTGCAACGTCAAGGTGCTGATGGACGCCTTCCTCGAGGTGTATCACCTGAAGTCGATCCACACCAACACGGTGGACCGCTTCCTCGACCACCGCGGCACCACCATCGCGCTGTACCGCAACGGCATGTCGCTCATGGTGACCCCGAACCGCCGGCCCGACTGGGTGGATCCGGGAACCCGCGGCATGCGCGCGGTCGAGACCGCGACCGAGATCTCGGCGAAGAACAACCCGAGCTTCAACTTCTACCCGAACCTTGTGACGCCGGTGGACCCGACCGGGTGCCCGTTCCTGCTGTTCTGGCCCACGTCCGACACCAGCATGCGCATCGAGTGCCACTGGTTCGCCCCCGACTGGGGCACCGGACCCCTGCCGGAAGGCTGGAAGACCCGCATCGAGAACTTCGACCGCATCCTCGCCGAGGACCTGCAGTTCGCTGAAGCCATCCAGCAGTCGCTGCAGTCGCCGGGTTTTCGCGGGGTCCCGCTGAACTACCAGGAGCGCCGCATCTACCACTGGCACGAGGAACTGGACCGGCGCATCGGCCTCGAGCGCATCCCGGAGGAACTGCGCGTGCCGCCACGCCTCGAGCCGCTGTGGGAGAACTGACCTGACGGAGGTTCTGGGCAGCATCGTGAGCCTTGGCGCCTATGTGCCGCGGCTGCGCCTCGCGCGCGCGACCATCCGCCAGGGGATGGGCTGGCTGTCGCCGCCGAACGCGCGCGTCCCGGCCGGCGAGCGCGCGGTGTGCGACTGGGACGAGGACTCACTGACGCTTGCGGTCGAAGCCGCCCGCGGCTGCCTGCGGGGGGCACCGGTGCCCGGGGCGGTCGCACTCGCCTCCACCACGCTGCCCTTCGCTGACCGCAGCAACGCGACGTTGCTCGCCACCGCCCTCGACCTGCCGGCGGCGACCGAGACCCTGGATGTGACGGGAACCTTGCGGGCGGCGACGAGCGCGCTCGCGCAGGCCTGCCGTCGCGCCGATGGCGTGGCCACGCTCGTGATCGGCGCCGACGCGCGCGAGGCCCGTGCCGGCAGTCCCGAGGAGATGGAGTTCGGCGCGGCCGCGGTGGCGCTGCTGGTGGCCCCGGGCGGCGCCGCCCCCGCGGGGGCGCTGGCGCAGGTCCGCGCCACCGCGCACATCGCCGCGGATTTCGTCGACCACTACCGCATGGAAGGGGAGTCCTTCGACTACGCCTTCGAGGAGCGCTGGGTGCGCGATGCGGGCATCGCGAAACTGCTCCCGGAGGTCATGGGCCGGGCTCTGGCGCGGGCTGGGATCACCGCGGCCGAGGTGCACCACTGCGCGCTGCCCGTCGGCACCGCGGCCGCGCAGCCCCTGGTGCGCGCGCAGGGCCTCGACAAGGCGCGACTGACCGATACGCAGCGCGGGGTCTGCGGGGAGTCAGGGGTCGCGCAGCCCTTCGTTCTGCTCGCCGCGGCGCTCGAGGCAGCCGCCCCCGGGGACAACATCCTCCTGGTCGGCTTCGGCCAGGGGGTGGACGTCATGGTCTTGAGCGTGCCGCGTACGCACCCGGCCACCGGCCACCGCCCGCTCGCCGCGGCGCTCGCGCGGCGGCGCGAGGAGACCAGCTATACGCGCTACCTCTCGCACCGGGGACTGCTGGATGTCGACTTCGGCAAGCGCGCCGAGCGCGACAACCGCAGCGCCGCGAGTGTCATGTGGCGCAAGTCGCGCCAAGTCACAGGCTTCGTCGGCGGCCGCTGCGGGCTGTGCCAGAGCGTGCAGTTCCCGAAGTCCCGGGTGTGCGTGAACCCGGGCTGCCGCCAGAGCGACACGCAGGCGGACTTTCGCCTCGCGGACGTGGCCGGGCGCGTGAAGTCATTCACCGAGGACTGGCAGGCGTACGCGCCCCGGCCGCCTTCGGTGTATGGCAACGTCGAGTTCGACGGCGGGGGGAATCTGCTCATGGACATCGCGGACGCGCAGGCCGGCGAGGTCAAGGTCGACATGCCGGTGCGCTTCGTGTTCCGCATCAAGGACCTCGACCGGCTGCGCGCCTTCCGGCGCTATTTCTGGAAGGCGACCGGGGTATAGCGATGGCACAGGGAATCCGCGACCGGGTGGCGATCATCGGCATGGGCTGCACGCACTTCAGCGAGCGCTGGGAGGCCGGGGCTGAGGACCTGATGGTCGAGGCCGTGGGTGAGGCGCTCACCGACGCGGGCATCGCGCGCGATGAGATCGGGGCGGCCTGGCTCGGGGTGTTCTTCGACGAGCAGAGCACCGGCAAGTCAGCACTGCCCCTGTCCGTGGCGCTGCGCCTGCCGAACATCCCGGTGACGCGGGTGGAGAACCTGTGCGCCACCGGCACCGAGGCGTTGCGCGGTGCGGTGTACGCGGTCGCCGCGGGCGCCTGCGACATCGCACTCGCGGTGGGCGTGGAGAAACTCAAGGATACCGGCTACTCCGGATTGCCCGAGCGCACCAAGGGGACGTTCGAGGACCTGTACCTGCCCGCGAGCACCGCTCCGGGGGCCTTCGCGCAGCTGGCGAGCGCCTACGGGGCCCGCCACGGCCACTCCATGGACAAGCTGCGCGAGGCGATGGCGCACATCTCGGTGAAGAGCCACGAGAACGGCGCCCGCAATCCCAAGGCGCACCTGCGCAACCGCATCACGGCCGAGCAGGTGCTGGCCGCGCCGATGATCGCCTATCCCCTGGGCGTGCTCGACTGCTGCGGCGTGAGCGACGGCGCGGCGTGCGCGATCGTCACCACTCCGCGGAAAGCGCGCGCGCTCGGCAAGCGCGACTTCGTCACCGTGAAGGCGCTGCAGCTGGCGCCCAGCAACGGGGTCGAGATGGGACACCAGTCCTGGGACGGCAGCTACACCCTCACCACGCGCCTGGCGGCCGCGCGCGCGTACGCTGAGGCTGGCATCAGGGACCCGCGCGCGGGGATCCATCTCATGGAAGTGCACGACTGCTTCTCGATCACCGAGCTTGTGCTGATGGAGGACCTCGGGTTCTCCGATCCGGGGCGCGCCCCGCACGATGTCCTGGCCGGGCGCTACGACCGCGATGGCGCGATTCCCTGCCAGACGGACGGGGGCCTCAAGTGCTGCGGGCACCCGATCGGGGCGACCGGCCTGCGCATGGCGTACGAGATCTACCTGCAGCTGCTGGGACGCGCCGGCGAGCGGCAGCTCAAATCCCCCACACTGGGCCTGACCCATAACCTGGGCGGCATCCCCAACCGCAACGTCGCAAGCGTCGGCATCTTTGGCCTGGCCGCATGAGCACAGCAACCCTCACACACACACAAGTGTGCCCCACCGGTGAAAGCCCGGTGAACGCGCCCGTGAACGCGCCCGTGAACGCCCCAGTGAATCGCCAATTGAACCGCGAAGTGAACTTCAAGTGAAGTCCGCCACCCCGCCACCCGCCGACCCCGCGTCGCCCAGGCCCTGGGGCACCACGGACGAGGAGCTCGCCACCCGGCAGCTCGCCTTCCGCGATGACCTGCTCGCCGGACAAACCTTCCTGGTCTCAGGCGGGGGCTCGGGCTTCGGGCGCGCCATCGCCTACGTGTGCGCGCGGCTGGGCGCCAACATCATGATCTGCGGACGGCGCCAGGAGAAACTGGACGAGACCGCCGCGGGGATCAAGAAGCACCTCGGCCGCGAGATCGGCGCGCTGGCGATGAGCATCCGCGACCCGGACGGGGTGAACGCGCTCATCGATGCCACCTACGCGCGCTTCGGGCGACTGGATGCGCTGATCAACAACGCCGGCGGCCAGTATCCGCAGGCGGCGATCGACTTCAGCGTCAAGGGGTGGCTGGCGGTCATCGACACGAATCTCAACGGCACCTGGTACATGATGCAGGCGGCCGCCAAGCGCTGGCAGGCGCTCAAGGCGCCCGGCAACATCGTCAACATCGTGGCCATGGTGTGGCGCGGCATGCCGCAGGTGGCGCACACCTGCGCCGCGCGCGCCGGCGTCATCTATCTGTCCAAGACGGTTTCGACCGAATGGGCGCCGCTGCGCATCCGCGTCAACTGCGTGGCCTCAGGCTCCATCGACAGCGAGGGCCTGAACGTCTACAGGCGCGAGGACGCGGACCTGTTCCGCTACTCCAACCCCATGCATGATCTGGGCGACATGTTCGACATCGCGCAGGCGGTGGTCTACCTGTCGGCGCCGACGGGCAAGTTCATCACCGGCGAGGTGCTGGTGGTGGATGGTGGCAATAACCAGTTCGGGGATGTGTGGCCCGGCGGCATGCCCGATTACTTCAAGCCGCCGCGGTAAGTTATTGTGACAGCGCGAACGGGGCGCGACGCGCCTCCCGCCAAGGAGTGGATGCGATGAGCGTTAACTACAAGGTTGAATGGCCGATGAGCCTGAACGGCCGCGATGCGCTGGAGGCCAAGCAGCCCGACATCGACGACGGGCTCGAGGTGGTGGATCCGGCGCGCTACTACTCGCGCGAGTTCATGGCGCAGGAGTGGCGCAAGCTGTGGCCGAAGGTGTGGCTGCTGGCCGGAGTCGGCAGCGACATCCCCGAGGAGGGTGACTACTTCACCTTCGCCGTGGGTCAAGAGGAATTCGTGGTCGTGCGCCAGGCGGATGGGGGCGTGAAGGCCTTCTACAACGTCTGCCCGCACCGGGGGAACCGCGTGGTGCTGAACGAGCGCGGCAGCGTGCCGCGCTTCACCTGCGCCTTCCACGGCTGGCAGTTCGGCTGCGATGGCAAGCTGGCCCGCATCACCGACCAGGAGACCTTCAACCCCAAGCTCATCGCGCACAAGCCGGGGATGACGGAGGTGCGCTGCGAGTCCCTGGGCGGGGTCCTCTTCATCAACATGGATCCCACGGCGAAACCGGTGAAGGAGTCGCTGGGACTTCCCGCAGGCTACATCGAGCGCTACGAGATCGACCAGATGCGCGTGGTGCACCAGGTACGCACCGAGTGGAAGGCCAACTGGAAGACAGGCGTGGATGCCTTCTACGAGACCTACCACCTGCCCTGGGTGCACCCGCAGACCCAGACGGTGATGGAGGACTTCAGCCAGTACGACCTGTACCCGAACGGGGCGAGCCGCATGATCGTGCCGCTGTGCGTGAAGTCGCACCGCGTCGCCGACCAGGAGGGGGTGGATCCGTACCTGAGCTACATGCTGAAGGAGGGTGGCATCGATCCTGCGACCTTCAAGGGCGGCGCGCGCGAGGTGCGCGAGGCGATCCAGAAGTCCAAGCGCGCGCGCGCGCGGCGCGTGGGGCTCAAGCACTACGAGAAATTCACCGACGGCCAGCTCACCGACAGCTGGGCGACCGGGCTCTTCCCCAACGTGCAGATGGGCATGCACCCGGAAGGGGTGTTCATCATGCGCTTCCTGCCGCACCCGACCGATCCTGAGACCTTCTACTACGACACCATGATCCTGTATCGCTACGTCAACGACTCGGACTACACCGTGCCGGGCTGGATGGGGTTGCCGGCGGGGATCGATGTGACGGGGGAAACGCGGCCGGCCGTGGTGCACGTGCCGCCTGGGGAGAAGCCGAACCTCGGGGACGTGCTCGACCAGGACTCGGAGCTGTTGCCGGTGCAGCAGCGGGGACTGCGCTCGCGCGCCTTCAAGGGCCCGCTGTGGAGCGAGCAGGAGCAGCGCGTGCGTCACTTCCACAGGGAACTCGACCGCTACCTCCAGGACCCGAAATAGCGATGGGCCCGCCGCGCCGCGACGTCGTCCTCGTGGTCGGCGGGCGCTACCACGACTTCGACTTCGCGCGGCTGGAGATTCTGAAACTGCTGCACGCGCACGAGCACCTGCGGGTGCGCGTGGCCGAGGACTACGCGAACACCCAAGCGATCGCCGGCTGCGACGCGCTCATCAGCTACACCTGCGACGTGCGCCCTGACGAGGCGCAGCAGGACGCCCTCGTCGGCTATGTGGAAGGCGGCGGCCGCTGGCTCGCCCTGCATGGCACCAACTCGGTGTTCGAGTGGACCCCGGAAGGACGCGTGACGACGCCGCGCTGCCTGCCACGGCTGATGTCGCTCCTGGGGAGCCAGTTCATCGCCCACCCGCCCTTGATGGACTTCAAGGTGGAGGTGACCGAGCCCGCGCACCCCCTCGTCGCCGGGCTTGGGCCCTTCGTGGTCAACGACGAGTTGTACCTGTCCGAGCTGCACGGACCGAACCGGGTGCTGCTGCACACGCACTACAACGGCAAGGCGCAGCGCGGCTTCATCGAGAAGGAGTGGTTCTCGGACGAGCCGCGACCGGTCCTGTACCTGCACGGCCAGGGAGCCGGTGAGGTCCTCTACTTCACCCTCGGCCACTGCCGCGGCCGCTACGACATGCAGCCGCTGGTGCCCGAATACCCCACCGTCGAGCGCTGCAGCTGGGAGTCACCGGCGTACTACGACGTGCTGAGGCGCGGCATCCGCTGGGTGGCGCGCCTGGGGGCGCCGTAGCCGTGGAACGCCTCTTCGGCCCTGTCATGCAGAACGGCTTCGTCGTCCCCGACCTCAATGCCGCCATCGAGCACTGGGCGCGCACCATGCGCGTCGGTCCCTTCTTCGTGTTCGAGCGCGTGGCCTTCAAGGAGTGCTGGTACCGGGGCGCGCCGGCCACGGATATCGACCTCACGGTGGCCATCGCCTACTGGGGGGACGTGCAGATCGAGCTCATCCGCCAGCGCAACCAAGTCCCCTCGATCTATACGGATTTCGCGGCGCGTGGCGGCAGCGGTCTGCAGCACATGGGGGTGATGAGCCAGGACCTGGACGCGGACCTCGCGCGCCTGAAGACCCGCGGGATCGAGCCGGTGCAGCACGGTACCGCCCCGGGCATGCGCTTCGCCTATGTCCCCACCGACTTCCATCCGGGCGGCATGGTGGAGCTGATCGAAGCGACCCCCAAGGCGGTGGCCTTCTTCGCGCGCATTCGCGCCGCGGCCCGCGCGTGGGACGGACGCGATGCGGTGATGCCGCAGCCGTAGAGGTGCCGAGGCACCGGCGCGAGGGGGCACGCCGCGGCATTCCCAGCCGGGGTCGCCCCTGAAGGCTCGCTCTCGAGCACCCGAGCCCGCCCACGGGGTGCCGGCGCCCGCTCCAAAAGCGCCATACGCCTGCGGACGTGATCGGGCCGCCGCAGATTCAGGGTTTGATGCGCACGACGGTCCCTTTGGCTGAGGTGCTGTAGTTGGACACATAGATCGCCCCATCGCGACCGGCGGCGAAGCCGTTCGGGGTGACCAGCAGGCCGGCCCCGAAGTGTGTGCGAGCGCCGGCGCCGCCATCACCGTTCAAGGTGATGCGCACCACATCGCCGCCCCCCGGGGGAGCAAGGCTCGTCCAGAATTCAGTCACATAAAAGCCGTCAGCGCCAAAGCCGCAACCGGTGATGGGGAAAAAGCCAGACGCCCATACGTCCGACTCGCCCAGGAATTGGATCGTTGCGGACGCGTCCGGATCGAAGCGATACACTTTTGATTGCGGACTCTTCCCGCCCTGGCCCAACGCGAAGTTGGCGCCGAAGGCGAGTGTGCCGACGTACAGTTTGTGATCCGGGCCTTGCGCGATGCAGGTGGGCACGGCATCGCTCACCGGGGGATTGGGCACGTAGGCGACAATGCGCACCGAGCCATCCGCCCTCA
>JANYBG010000041.1 GCA_025360865.1 Pseudomonadota bacterium
GTGTGCTTCGAAATCACCGAGAGCGCAGTGATCGCCAATCTCGAGCATGCGCGCCGCTTCGTCGGCGTGTTGCACGGCATGGGCTGCCAGTTCGCGCTGGATGATTTTGGCTCCGGCGTGGGCTCGTTCTCGAACCTGAAGACACTGCCGCTCGACTATCTGAAGATCGATGGCTCGTTCATGCGCAACCTGGCGCGCGACTCGGTGAACCAGGCGATGGTGACGGCGATGATCAAGCTCGCGCGTACGCTGAATTTCAGGGTGATCGCTGAGCAGGTGGAGGACTCGGCCGCGGTCGAGGCGGCACGCAAGATCGGCGTGGATTTCCTCCAGGGCTATGCGATCGGGCGACCCCAGCCGCTCTTACTGGCGGCCTAAGGCCCGCGTGTCGGGCGGCGGTGTCCAGCAGCACCCATGCCTCATGTGAGGCTCCAGGGCGGGCGTGGCCAGCAGGTACATGCCGCCGGTGAAGTGGCCGACGATACCCTCTCAGGCAGCGCCTGAGCCGCTTCCACGACGATTTGAGGCCCGGACTGGGACGGCGCGTCCGGTCCGCCCACCCGGTTCACGCCGTCTTCCCCGGGGAGATCGGCGAGCCAGATCGGGCAAGGAACCTCGAGCGCCGCGGTCCAGTTCCCCCGATGTCGCGCGCGGCCGCCCGCCGCGAAGCTCGTCGGCGGGATTCACGGCGACCCCGATCCTCCGGCAAGGCCGCCGCGGCGATCTCAGGCCTTCGGCTCGAACTTCAGCGCGACGCCGTTCATACAGTAACGCTCGCCGGTGGGCCGGGGTCCGTCGGGAAAGACGTGGCCAAGATGGCCGCCGCAGCAGTGAACCTCAGTGCGCCGCATCAAGAGGCTCTTGTCGACCGACGTGGCGACCGCGTTCGGCAGTGGCTTGAAGAAGCTTGGCCAGCCGCTGCCACTGTCGAATTTCGTGTCCGAGGAGAATAGCTCCTGCCCACACGCGGCGCAGCGGAACATCCCCGGGCAGTGCTCCTCGTTGAGAGGGCTGGTGCCGGCGCGCTCGGTTCCGTGAGCGCGCAGCACCTTGTAGGCATCGGGCGGCAGCTCGCGCCGCCACTCGTCGTCTGACTTCTCGACCGGGAACTGCTCTTCCGTGCTCATGTCCGGAAACTCCGGCTGTGTCAGCCGCGCGAGAAGCGCCGGCGCTCGTTACAGCAGCGGCACCAGCAGCAGCGCGACGATGTTGATGATCTTGATCAGAGGGTTGATCGCCGGGCCGGCGGTGTCCTTGTAGGGATCGCCGACGGTGTCACCGGTCACAGCCGCCTTGTGGGCATCCGAACCCTTGCCACCGAAATTGCCTTCCTCGATGTACTTCTTGGCGTTGTCCCATGCCCCACCGCCGGTGGTCATGGAGATCGCGACGAACAGGCCCGTCACGATCGTGCCGATGAGCAGTCCGCCCAGGGCGCGTATGCCCGCGCCCGGGCCCATGAGCGTGTTGAGCACGACCACCAGCACGATCGGTACCAGGATCGGCAGCAGGGAGGGGACGATCATCTCGCGGATGGCCGAGCGCGTCAGCAGGTCGACGGCGCGCGAGTAGTCTGGCTTCTCGGTGCCGGCCATGATGCCCTTGATCTCGCGGAACTGGCGACGCACTTCGGTCACCACCGCACCCGCGGCGCGACCCACCGCCTCCATCGCCATCGCGGCGAAGAGGTAGGGCACGAGGCCACCGATGAACAGGCCGATGATCACGGCCGGGTCGGACAGCGAGAACACGGCGAGCTTCCCGGCCGCCTCGAGGTTGTGGGTGTAGTCGGCGAACAGCACCAGCGCGGCCAGTCCCGCCGAGCCGATCGCGTAGCCCTTGGTCACCGCCTTGGTGGTGTTGCCGACCGCATCCAGGGGATCGGTGATGTCGCGGATCGCCTTGGGCAGGCCGGCCATCTCGGCGATGCCGCCGGCGTTGTCGGTGATCGGGCCGTAGGCGTCGAGCGCCACGATCATGCCGGTCATCGACAGCATGGCGGTCGCGGCGATCGCGATGCCGTACAAGCCATCGAGCGTGTACGAGCCCCAGATCGCCAGACACACCGCGATGACGGGCAAAGCCGTCGACTTCATCGACACGCCAAGTCCGGCGATGATGTTGGTCGCATGGCCGGTTTGCGAGGCGGCCGCCACCTTGCGCACGGGGCCATACTCGGTCGCGGTATAGTACTCGGTGATCATGATCATCGCCGCGGTCAGGCCCAGACCGATGAGCGTGCAGCCGTACAGCGCGCTGGAGTTGCCCGGCATGATCTTCTGCGTGATGAAGTAAAAAGCCGCCGCCGACACCAGCGCGGAGACGATCACACCCTTGTACATCGCGTTCATGATCTTGCCGCCCTCGCGGACCGAGACGAAGAACGTGCCAATGATCGAGGCCACGATCGAGGCGGCTCCGAGGGCCAACGGATAGATCACCGCGGCGAGCGAAGCGGCGGCTCCATCCTTGGCGAACAGCAAGCCGCCAAGCAGCATCGTCGCGACGAGCGTAACGGCGTAGGTCTCGAACAGGTCCGCGGCCATGCCGGCGCAATCGCCGACATTGTCACCGACGTTGTCAGCGATGACCGCCGGGTTGCGCGGGTCGTCCTCGGGGATGCCCGCCTCGACCTTGCCGACCAGGTCAGCCCCGACATCGGCACCCTTGGTGAAGATGCCGCCGCCGAGGCGCGCGAAGATCGAGATGAGTGAGCCGCCGAAGGCCAGACCGACGAGGGCATGCAGCGCGCCGTCCGGGCCGATCGAGGTGTACTGGCGCAGGAACGCGTAGTAACCGGCCACGCCGATCAGCCCGAGCCCCACCACCAGCATGCCGGTGATGGCGCCGCCCCGGAAGGCGACCTTGAGGGCGGCGTTAAGGCCGTTGCTTGCGGCCTGCGCGGTGCGCACGTTGGCGCGCACTGAGATGTTCATGCCGATGTAGCCGGTGAGGCCGGAGAGCACGGCACCGACCAGGAACCCGCCGGCTGTCGGCCAGCCGAGCGGGGAGAATCCGATGGCGAGGAACAGCACGACTCCCACCACGAGGATGGTCGTGTACTGGCGGTTTAGGTAAGCCTTGGCGCCGGCCTGGATGGCCGCCGCGATCTCCTGCATGCGAGCGTTGCCCGGTGACAGGCGCAAAATGGCGTTCATCGATATAACGCCGTATAGAACGGCGAGGACGCCGGCCGCGATCGCGACCCACAACCAACTAGTCAATTCCATCCGGAAATCTCCCCCGAAAAAGACCGCGAACTATAACACGGCGGGCGCGCGTCGGACTCGGTCCGGCCAGGTACCGGGGCGAATGTGCCGGCGGCGGCGCCAGGGTCCGGCAACGGGGACAGGGGATCGCCCGGACCGTCCTCGCGCGACGTTCGGCGCGCCCGTCTTCCGTTAAACGGATCGCTGGCTCTGCGCCCGGTGCCGGCGGGGGCTTAGATCTTGAAGTCGGTCTTGAGCTTGCGCCGAACCGCCACGCCTTTGATGCGAACGTAGTCGGGCAGTCCATTGCGATAGGGCGGGTAGGCCTCGCCGGCGATGAGCGGTTCGAGGTAGCGGCGGCAGGCCGCCGTGATGCCAAAGCCGTCCTCGCGGATGTAGTCCGCCGGGAGTTTCTTTTCCTTGTTGGCTACCTCGGCCAGCGGGATGTGGCCGATCACCCAGCGATAGGGCTTGGAGGACTTGCGAACGATCGTCGGCATGACCGCGTTCACGCCTTTCACGGCCAGCTCCACCGCGGCCCTGCCGACCGCGTAGGCCTGCTCGGCGTCCACCTTGGAGGCGATGTGGCGAGCGGAGCGCTGCAGGTAGTCAGCCACCGCCCAGTGGTACTTGTATCCGTGCGCCTCGCGCACCATGTTGGCGACGACCGGCCCCACGCCCCCGAGCTGGGTGTGGCCGAAGGCGTCGCGGGTCCCGGCGTCGGCGAGGAACTTGCCGTCGGCGTAGGCGGCTCCTTCAGAGACCACGATGACGCAGTAGCCAAAGTCAGTCACGCACTGCCGCACGCGCTCCAGAAAACGCTGCCTTTCGAACGGCACTTCCGGAAACAGGATGACGTGCGGGGTCTCGTCCGCCCCGCGACCCGCGAGGCCCGCCGCGGCGGCGATCCAGCCCGCGTGCCGGCCCATCACCTCCATCACGAACACCTTGGTGGAGGTACGAGCCATCGAGGCGACATCCATCGAGGCCTCGCGCGTGGAGACCGCCACGTACTTCGCGACGGAGCCAAAGCCGGGGCAGCAGTCAGTGTGGGGGAGGTCGTTATCGACCGTCTTCGGTACGCCGACGCAGGTCATGGGGTAACCCAGGGACTCACCGATCTGGGACACCTTGTGGGCGGTGTCCATGGAATCGTTGCCGCCGTTGTAGAAGAAGTAACCGATGTTGTGGGCCCGAAAGACCTCGATCAGCCGCTCGTACTCGGCGCGGTTCTGGTCGAGTCCTTTGAGCTTGAAGCGCGCTGACCCGAAGGCGCCCGCCGGCGTGTGCCGCAGGCCCCGGATGGTGGCCGCGCTCTCGCGGCCACAGTCGATCAAGTCCTCGGTGAGCGCCCCGATGATCCCGTCCCGACCGGCGTAGACCTTGTCGATGCGCTTGGAACGCAGCGCCGTCTCGATGACCCCGCAGGCGGAGGCGTTGATGACCGCCGAGACCCCGCCCGATTGGGCGTAGAAGGCGCTTTTTGACGCAGTCTTTTTCATGAGGGATCGCGTTCCGGGGTTGGCGGGGCCGGAAGAATAGCGCACGGGGTGCGGTTGCGCAGGCCCCGGGGCGGGCTGGCGCGGGGGTTTGACCTGTCCTGGAACGGCCGGTAACGTGGCGCACCTTTGTGCTGCCGGCGGCAGCGAATTCGTAGTGCACAAACATGCGCATTGTCCTGTTGGGAGCGCCCGGCTCGGGTAAGGGAACTCAGTCGCAGCGGCTCGTTGAGAGGGTGCATATCCCGCAGATCTCCACCGGCGACCTGCTGCGCTCGGCCGTGTCCAGGGGTACCGAGCTGGGGCGTCAGGCCCGTGAAGCCATGGAGGGCGGTCGGCTCGTTGATGACTCCCTCGTGCTGGGAATGATCCGCGAGCGCGTCGCCGAACCGGACACGCGCCGCGGCTTCATCCTTGACGGCTTCCCGCGCAACCTCGCGCAGGCGCATGCGCTTGACCATTTGCTCGAGGCGATCAAGCGCCCGTTGGACGCGGTCGTGCAGCTTGAGGTGGACTATCGTGAGCTGGTGCGGCGCATTTCAGGGCGGCGCACCTGTGCTGATTGCGGGCGCGTGTTCAATCTGCTCACTTCCCCACCCGGGACGACGCTTTGCCCGAAGACTGGGCACGCGCACCGGCTGATCCAGCGGCCGGATGACAACGAAGCCACAGTCGCGGAGCGCCTGCGCGTCTACGACGAGAAGACCCGCCCCCTGATCGATTTCTACCGTGCGCGCGGGCTGCTACGCGTCATCGACGCGGAAGGCGACGTCGACGCTGTGACGCGCCGGCTCTCGAAGGTTCTCGGCATGCCCGCGCTGCGCGCCCCCGTCAGGAAAAAGCCCGCGGCGGCCAGGAAGGTCCTGAAGAAGACCGCCGCGTCCAGGAAGGTCGCGCCCAAGAACACGCTGCGCAAGAAGACCGCGGCGCGCACGGTGAGGCGGTCCGCGCCGGCGAAGCGCGCGTCCACCGCGACCCGTGGCAAGCGCCGTTGAGGGGACTTACAGCGCGGCCAGCAGCCGCTCCCCCAGGACCCCGCGGCGCCAGCCGCTGAGCACGGCCGCGTCTTGGTGACCGTCGGAGAGTTGTTCGAGGTCGCGGCGGGTTGCCAGAAGCTCCGGTACGACGTTCAGCTCCGTCGCCACCGTCTGGATGATCCCGGAGAGGTGCTTCACCAGGGCGACCTTGGCGGGATCGGGGCGGCCACGCGGCGTCAGCGTCGGCGTCGGCTCGGGTATCTCGGCCTCCACGATGCAGGCCAGCAACTCCGCCCCCCTGCGTTTGACGAGGCCGGGCGGCATGTCGGGGATCGCCTCGAGCGCCTCCAGGGTGCGCGGCACCTGGGTGACGATGTCGCGCAGGACCGGTTCATCCAGGATCCACCCGCGCGGCCTGTTGTGTTCGATCGCGTTGCGCTCGCGCCATGCGGCCAGCGCGCGCGCGAGGCGAACGCGGGCCGGGTCAAGGTTGTTAATGCCCTTCAGACGCCGCCACGCGTCGCGCGGCTCGATGGTAAGGGTCGTGGCGTCATCCAGGCCCCGCAGCTCCTCGGCCAGCCAGGCCGAGCGCCCCAGGGTGCGGATCTGCTCCTGCAGCATGTCAGCCAGGGGTAGCAGGAAGTGCACGTCATCGAGCGCGTAGGTGATCTGTTCCGTGGACAGTGGACGCCGGGACCAGTCTGTGCGGGTGTGCGCCTTCGATAGCTCGTGCCCGAGCAGCCGGCGCACGAGCTCGGCGTAGCCGATCTGTGCTGGCAATCCCGTGAGGCTCGCGGCGATCTGCGTGTCGAACACCGGTCGGGTGAGGCCTGCCACCGGCAGAATCACTTCCAGGTCCTGTCGCGAGGCGTGCATCACCTTGAGGATCGTCGGTGCGCTCAAAACAGCGGCGAGCGCGCCAAGATCCGGCAGTGCCAGCGGATCCACGCAGGTGGCGAGGTCCACGGCGGACACCTGCACCAGGCACAGCTGTGCCCGGTAGGTGCGCTCGCGCAGAAACTCGGTGTCGAGGCCCATGCGTGGCTGCGTGCCCAGCCGCGTGGCGAGTTCGGCGACCTCGGCGGATGTGGTGATGATCGGCTGCAAATGCGACACGGATGCTCTGTACAATCTGGTGCGCATTATGCGAGGGAGTCGCCGGTACCGAAAGACATGAAGGAGCTTCTGCACCTTTTCGCGCAAATCGCGCTGCTGCGCCGGGGTCCCCAGGACCTGCCAGCCTCGGGGCTGTTGCTCGCGCTCACCGTGGCGGCCTACCTGGGCGTGAACACCCTGGTGAGCGCCGTGTTCCCGCCCGCGAAGAACTGGCCTCCGCAGCTGCTCGTGGATGTCGGGCTCATGCTGGCCTGGAACGCCGGGTTGCTGAGGCTCGTCGGGCGGTCTGAGCGCACCCTGCAGACGACGACCGCGGTGTTCGGCTATCAGCTCATGCTCGCGCCCCTGCTGGTAACATCCCAGTGGCTTGCGCAGCGCGTCCATGGGGACTCGACCTGGGAGGCGCCGCTGGCATTCCTCGCTCTGGTGCTCCTGGTGTGGTTGATCGCGGCCAACAGCCGCATTCTCAGCGCGGCGCTGGAATGGTCCATCACCGCGAGTGTCGCGCTGGTGATCCTACAGACCTTCATCGGGGAACTGCTGCGATTGGCGCTGTTCGTCCACTCCAAGAGCTGAGCGCAACGATGCACGTACATATCCTCGGTGTTTGCGGCACGTTCATGGGGGGCGTGGCCGCGCTCGCGCGCGCCGCCGGCTTCCGCGTGACCGGTTCGGACAGCAACGTCTATCCGCCGATGAGCACGCAGCTTGAGGCGCTGGGCATCGAGGTGACTGAGGGCTTCGACGCCGCGCAGCTGGAGCCGGCGCCGGATGTCGTGGTCGTCGGCAACGTCATGACGCGCGGCCAGCTGGTTGTCGAAGCGCTGCTGGAACGTGGGATTCCGTACCTGTCCGGCCCTGAGTGGCTCGCCCGCGAGGTTCTCAAGGATCGCTGGGTGCTCGCCGTCGCCGGGACGCACGGCAAGACCACCACTTCATCGCTATTGGCGTGGATTCTGGAGCACGCGGGCCTCAGCCCCGGTTTTCTCATCGGTGGCGTACCGGCGAACTTCGGGCTCAGTGCGCGGCTGGGATCCGCGCCATTCTTCGTCATCGAGGCGGACGAGTACGACACGGCCTTCTTCGACAAGCGCGCCAAGTTCGTGCATTACCGGCCCCGGACGTTGATTCTCAATAACCTCGAGTTCGATCACGCCGACATCTATCCGGATATCGCCTCCATCCAGCGGCAGTTCCATCACCTGGTCCGTACCGTGCCCGGGGGCGGACGCATCGTCTGGAACGCCGCCGATGGGCGCCTGCGCGAGACGCTGCGGATGGGGTGCTGGACCCCGCTCGAGGGATTCGCACGCGAGGCGCGCGCCGATGCGCTATGGACAGGCCGGGGCGCCGCGGATTTCTCAAGTTTCGACGTGTTCGAGGGCGAGCGGCTGCGCGGTGCCGTCCAATGGTCGCTGATTGGGGCTCACAACATGGAGAACGCGCTGGCGGCCATCGCCGCGGCGCGGCACGCCGGAGTTGACGTGCCAAGCTCTATCGAGGCTCTCGCGCGGTTCACGGGCATCGCACGCCGCATGCAACTGCGCGGTGAGGTTCGCGGAGTACGCGTGTACGACGACTTCGCGCATCACCCCACGGCCATCACCAGCACTATCGACGGACTGCGCAAGCGTGTCGGCGGCGCGCGCCTGATAGCGGTTCTCGAGCCGCGCTCGCACACCATGCGGATGGGCGTCCATGAACAGACGCTCGCGCCCTCGCTCGCCGGTGCCGACGAGGTCTGGTTGTACGCGCCCGCTGATCTTGGTTGGGATATCAGCTCGGTGGCCGGCGCCCTTGGCGCGCGCGGCCACGTCAGCCGCGATGTCGATGCGCTCGCCGGAGAACTCGCGGCCGCGGCGCACCCTGGGGACCACGTGTTGGTCATGAGCAACGGCGGATTCGGCGGCCTGCACGGCAAGCTCCTCACCGCCCTTGGCGCGGCGCGCTAGGGTGATGACCACACTGCCACTGTTCCCGCTGCACGCCGTGCTGTTCCCCGGTGGTCCGCTGGCATTGCGGATATTCGAGCCGCGCTACCTTGATATGGTGCGGCGCTGTTTCCGTGAACAGGCTGAGTTCGGCGTCGTGCTGATAATTGAAGGGGCGGAGGCGGGCGTCGCCGGCACCATCGCCAGCGTTGGCACGACCGCGCGAATGGTCGATTTCGATCCCCTGCCGGATGGGCTGCTCGGGGTCACTTGCGTTGGCGGCCGCCGCTTCAGGATGCATGGTCGCAGCCAGCAAAGTGACGGGCTCAATCTCGCGGAGGTGGAGTTCCTGGCGGACGACGCCCTGTTGCCGCTGCCTGTGGAACTGGCTCACCTTGGCGACCTGTTGCGCGACGTTTTGCCGAAGCTCGGGCGCGGCTACGCGAACGTGGATGCGGACTACCAGAGCGCGGGGTGGGTCGCCAATCGCTGGGCTGAGGTGTTGCCGTTGGAGCCCGACGAGAGGCTCGAATTGCTCGAACTGGATGATCCGCTGATGCGGCTCACTCAGGTGGCGGCGTGGTCAACCCGCTAATCCGCGGCTGCGGATGAATAGTCCCAGGTACTTGCGGCGCACATAGTTCGCCTCGACCAGCGCGAATACCAGGCCCCTCCAGCCATCGAGGAAGCCAAGCCGCAACACGTAGCCGCGCATGAAGCGCCACAGCGGGTTGAGCAGTATGGGCGTGAGGCCGCAGCGCCGCCCCCGTCCGTAGAGCGCTTCCGCCATCAGATCCGCGTAGCGCTGCATCCGGTTCAGGTGGTCCGTGAGACCGCGGTACGAGTAGTGCTCCAGATGGCCGGACAGGCGCAGTACCGGGCCCTCCACCCGCGTGTTCTCGTGGATCTCAAGCCCATGCCAGCCGCCGCGACGCCGGTCGAACAGCCGCACCAGACGGTCGGGGTAGGCATTGCCATGGCGCAAGAAGCGGCCGAAGTAATCGGTGATGCGCGGCAGTGACCAGCCGGCGGCGCCGGGGAAATCCGCCACGCGCAGCGCCACGACTTCCGCCCGCAGCCGATCCGTCACGCGCTCGTCGGCATCCAGGCACAGCACCCAGTCATTGCCGGCGGAGTCGACCGCGAACTGCTTCTGCGAACGGTATCCGGGCCAGTCGCGCTCGATGACGCGGGCACCCAGGGAGGCCGCGATCTCCCGCGTGGCATCGGTGGAATGCGAATCCACCACGACCATTTCGTCGCAGAAACTGAGCGAGCGCAGGCACGCCTCGATGCGATCCGCCTCGTTGAAGGTGATTACGCACGCCGACAGCTTGCTGAGGCTCGCCACACCACACCGTCCAATCCAGCCATGATCACGCTTAGAATAGCGCGAATGAGTTCGCTCCTGTTCTTCGATCCCGTATGCCAGTGGCCCTACGACACGCGCACCCTGAGGGAGCGCGCAACCGGAGGCACGGAAGCGAGCGTCACGCGCGTCGCGGACGCCCTCGGGGCCTATGTGATGCAACACAACCGCACCGCGGACGAGGAGCGTTACCGCGCTCCCGGACACATCGCGGGGATCCGCAGCGTCGTCGTCAACCGCGACTCGCGCGCACTGCCGTGGGTACGCGAGCTGTTTCCGCAGGCCAGGGTTTATCTTTGGCTGCACGACCAGCTCAATCCTGGCTCCAAGCGCGCACGGCGCCTGGCATCCACGGCCGCGCTGTTGCGCGAGATGGCCGTGACCGTGGTGTGTGTCTCCGACTCGCAGCGGCGAGGCGTGGCGGCGGTGCTCGAGCGGATCGGCGTCGCCCGTCAGGTGCGCGCTGTCACGATCTACAACCCCGTTGACGATGCGCTCGCGCCTGATCCGACCCCGGTGGATCCGGACAAGCTGGTCTTCTTCTCCTCGCCCAACAAGGGGCTCAGCTTCACGCTGGATGCGTTTGGCGCGTTGCGCCGCGCGATGCCGGATCTGCGCCTGGTCGTCTGCAATCCAGGCTACAAGGCCGACCTGGGCGCGCGCCTGCCGGGCGTGGAGTTCCTCGGCGCGTTGCCCCAGGCGCGCGTCCACGCTGAAGTGCGCACGGCGCTGTGCACGTTTTTCCCGAATTTCGCCATCCCGGAGACTTTCGGACTGGTGTTCGCCGAATCCCACGCGCTGGGCACTCCAGTGCTCACCGTGGACTGCGGCGCCGCGCTGGAGGTGCTCGGAGATCGCGCCGAAGTCCTGCCGCTGCGAAGTGGCTATCGCGTCTATGAGACCGCGGTCGGCGCGCTGCCGCGGCCGCTGCGCCGGGCTCCGGCGCGGCTCGCGGCGGCCGCGGGGTTGTTCGACGAGTTCATTGAACGCATCGGCGCGTGGCGGGCCGGCTCCCGCCCGCGCGTCGCGGCCGATCCGCGTTTTCATCTCGCGACCGTCGCGGCGCACTGGCGCGCGCTGATCGGGATTGAGTGTTCCGCCGACCCGGCCACGAGTGACAACGGCTAGCTAGGCAGCGTGCGCGCGTTCGTCTGGTTCCTCTTCCTGATGGGGCTCGCGCGCCGGTGATGTTGACCGCGATTGTGTACGCGGCGACCCAATTCCTCGCGAGCCATCACATCGCGGCTGAACAAGTCACGGCGCGCGGCGGCCTGTCGCTGGTGGCTGGCGCACCGTCCGCCGTCGCCTCACGTTTGCGGAACGCGGACGCGATCCTCGCGCTGTTCACCGTGGGGATTTCGCTGGGTCGACCCCCGCCCTAGCGGTACCGCTGTCGCGCTATTACCGGACCGCGGAGCGCGCGCGCCGGTGCCGCGAGGCTAGTTCAGCTGCGTGGCCGTGTAGCCATCCTTGCGCAGCAACTCGAGCAGGCCGCCCTTGCCCACCAGGTGCAGGGAGCCCACGACGACCATGATGTTGTCATGGCCCCTGAGAAACGCCTCGATCTGCGGCAGCCAGCGCTCGTTGCGCACCGTCACCAGCGGGCGGTACAGGGCCGGGAACGCGTCGTATTCCGTCGACAACAGCGCGGCGAGGCGCGCGGCGTCCCCACGGCGCCACGCCCCGACGACGTCATTCATGTCAGATTGCAGGTCCTTCAGGTCATCCATGCTCTGCTCGAGCATGCGCACTTGATCCTGCGGTGACAGCGCGATCAGGCCGCCGAGCTGTTCCTGCAGCGTCTCCAGACCCCCTGTGGCCTTGCCGTCGGCCTGCACGCGGGCGACCAGCTGTTCCTCGACACCCTGTTCGCCGCTGAAACCCGCGTGTTCGTACGCCTGCTCGGATAGCTCAATCCCGATCATCCAGGGGGTCTGGTGATCGAGCACCACCATGGACAGGCCCAGTTGCGACGCCGCCATCTTTACCCGGCCATAGATCCGCTCGCCGACGAGTTCGCGCAGATGGGTTCCCGCGGGCAGTGTGCCGTGTTCGACCATCCAACCTCCCGCCTCCATCTGATCGAGCTTCGCAAGGTCGATCTCCATCACCAGTCTTGTCGAATCCGCATAGGCGCGGTCGATGGCAGGTGGCAGACCGGAGTCGTTCTCCGGCAGCACATGGACGGAGCCTGCGAGGTAGACCGCGGTATGCGCGCCGTGGATCACCCAGACCGGGCCGGCGGCGTGGGCGCCTAGGCTGCCGAGGAGGCTGAGTGCGAGGAGCCACCGAGAAGTTGTTCGACCCATACGACCTCCGTCAGCAGCGATCCATCCGCGCGCAATTCCAGGGTGCGAAACGCCGGCGGCCGATGGTCGATCGCGAAATCATCGGCATTGGGCAGGAACTGCGCGCACGTTGAGGGTGTCGCCAGGAAGCGCACGCCCTTGCGCAGGCCGTCATATGCCTGGTGGACATGGCCCCACACGACGGCGCGGACGTTGCGGTGCGCATCCAGAGTGTGCAGGAATTCAGTGGCGTTGGTCAGGCCGACCTGGTCGAGCCAGCGGCTCGACATGGGCACCGGATGGTGGTGCAGGCAGACCAGGCAGTGGCGCCCGTCCGCTCCCGCGAGGGCGGCAGTGAGGCGCTCGAGTTCACCGGCGCTCAGAGCCCCACCCGCCGCCCCCGGGATGCAGCTGTCCAGCAGCACGACCCGCCAGCGGCCGATGTCGACGAAACCCCCGAGGGTGAAGGGCTCACCGGCAAGCTCGCGCTCCATCGCCCGCGGCTCGTCGTGGTTCCCAGGCAGGCACAGCACTGGCAGCCCCAGCTCGCCGAACACCCGGCGGAAGTGCGCATAGCCAGCTGGGTCATCCTGCACCAGATCACCGGTGACCAGCACCGCATCCGGGGGCCAGTCGCGCGTCTGGGCGTGCGCCAGCGCGGCCTTGAGCGCCGGCAGCGTCGGCACGCCCCTCAGAGCCTCCGACTCGCCGCCGTACAGGTGCGGATCAGTGAAATGTGTCAGTCGTACCACGCTCATGGGTGAAAGGTTAGCAGAGCCGTTTTGGCGGCTTCAGTGAACCATGTCCCCGGCGGGCCTCGTCATCCGCGGGCGGTATGACACCGTTCCGGTCCACGCCGCGAAAAATGTGAAACAGGCCCGTGCCGGGGCATTTCTCGGCCGGAACTTAAGGCGTCCTGCGATGGCACGTGCGGCGGTTGTCCGCGCGAATTCCAACCTCAGGCGGGGCCGCGCGGGCGAATCGGTGGCCTAGATTCCCCGCTGTGATTGAGCATCGGGCGCGACTGCGGGAGAATGCGCGCCCCTGAAGGCGCGCGCGTCCCGAGCGCGCGCCGCAGTTGACGTTCCGGTGCCCCCCAACGCGGCCTCCCGCCGCCCGAAAGAGTCCCGTATGAGCACGCCTCGCGAACTTGCCAATGCCATCCGCGCACTGTCCATGGACGCCGTGCAGCTAGCGAATTCCGGTCATCCGGGCATGCCCATGGGTATGGCGGATATCGCCCAGGTGCTCTGGCGCGGCTTCCTGAAGCACAACCCGGGCAACCCGCGGTGGATCGATCGCGACCGGTTCGTGCTGTCGAACGGGCACGGCTCGATGTTGTTGTACTCGGTGCTGCATCTGACCGGCTATCCGCTGACCATCGAGGACCTGCGGGGCTTCCGCCAGCTGGGCAGCAAGACCCCGGGGCACCCCGAGCACGACCCGCCGTTGGGGATCGAGACCACCACTGGCCCTCTCGGGCAGGGGCTGGCAATGGCGGTGGGGATGGCGCTCGCCGAGAAGCTGTTGGCTAATGATTTCAACCGTCCCGGCTTCAACGTCGTCGATCACCACACCTACGCGTTTTGTGGTGATGGCTGCCTGATGGAGGGGATCTCCCACGAGGCGTGCTCGCTGGCCGGCACCCTTGCGCTGGGCAAGCTCATCGTCTTCTACGACGACAACGGCATCTCCATCGACGGCCAGGTGGTCGGCTGGTTCACCGACGACACGCCGGAGCGCTTCGCCGCCTATGGCTGGCACGTCCTCCGGAACGTCGACGGACTTGACGCGGCCGCTGTGGAGACCGCGTTGCGCGCGGCGCGCGCCGAGGATCAGCGCCCGTCCCTGATTTGCTGCAAGACGATCATCGGCTTTGGCGCACCCGACAAGCAGGGTACCAAGGAAGCGCACGGCGAGGCGCTTGGCGTCGAGGAAGTCGCCGCCGCGCGCAAAGTGCTCGGCTGGACCTCCCCGCCGTTCGTCGTTCCGGAGGAGATCCAGGCCGCCTGGGATCACCGCAAGGACGGCGCAGCCGCGGAAGCGGCATGGCGGGAACTCATGGGTGGCTATGCGAAGGCCTTCCCGGACCTGGCAGGGGAACTCGAGCGGCGCGCCACCGGGAAACTTCCCCAGAACTGGCAGGACACGGTTAGGCAGGTGATGGAGGCGCTGCTGAAGCAGAGCGCGCCCCAGGCCACGCGCCAGGCCTCTCAGGCGGTGCTGAATGTGCTCGGCCCGGCGATGCCGGAGCTACTGGGCGGTTCCGCGGACCTCACACCCTCGAACAACACCCAGTTCAAGGGCGCGCGCACCATCACTCCCCAGGACGAGCATGGCGACTACATCCACTACGGCGTGCGCGAGTTTGGCATGACCGCGATCATGAACGGGATCTCGCTGCACGGCGGTTTCATTCCCTACGGCGGCACTTTCCTGGTGTTCTCCGACTACGCGCGCAACGCGATACGCCTGGCCTGTCTGACGCACACCCGCGTGGTGCTGGTATACACCCACGATTCGATCGGGCTGGGTGAGGACGGTCCGACCCACCAGCCGATCGAGCATCTGAGCAGCCTGCGCGCCCTCCCGAACATGAGCCTGTGGCGCCCGTGTGATGCCGCGGAGACCGCGATCGCCTGGACGCTCGCGATCGAGCGCCAGGGTCCGACCGCGCTCGTGCTGACCCGCCAGCCGCTCACGCAACAGACGCGCACGCCGGCCCAACTGGCGGACGTGCGGCGCGGTGGATACGTGCTGATCGACTGCGCCGGTACCGCGGAGTGCCTGGTGATAGCCACCGGCTCGGAGGTGGGCATCGCCGCGGTCGCAGTGGCGGCGGCGAACGCCGCGGGCCGGCGCGTGCGCCTGGTGTCGATGCCCTCCACCGAGGCCTTCGATGCGCAGGACGCCGCCTACCGGGACAGCGTCCTGCCGCCTGGGGTGCGGCGGCGGCTCGCCGTGGAGGCCGGGGTGGCGCAGACCTGGTGGCGCTACGTGGGCCTTGACGGCCGCGTGGTCAGCATCGAGCGTTTCGGCGCCTCGGGTAAGGGTCCGGAGGTGTTAGCTCATTTTGGCTTCACAGCCGATAATGTCGGTCGGCAAATCAGCGAACTGTTGAAGGGATAAGCGGCATGGCAATCAAGGTCGGCATCAATGGTTACGGGCGTATCGGTCGCAACGTGCTGCGCGCGCTCTACGAGGGCAAGCGCACCGGGGAGATACAGATCGTGGCGATCAACGATCTGTGCGATCCGCAGGCGAACGCGCACCTGACGCGTTACGACACGGCGCACGGCAAGTTCAACGGTGAGGTGCACGTCGATGGCAACGCCATGGTGGTCAACGGCGACCGCATCCGCGTGTTCGCCGAGCGCGACCCAGCGAAGCTTCCCTGGGGCGAGGTGGGTGCCGACTACGTGCTTGAGTGCACCGGGCTCTTCACCAGCAAGGCCAAGGCGAGCGCGCACCTGAAGGGTGGCGCGAAGCGCGTGGTCATCTCGGCCCCCGGTGGCGACGATGTCGACGCGACGATCGTCTACGGTGTCAACGACGGCGTGCTCAAGAGCAGCCACACGGTGATTTCCAACGCCTCCTGCACCACCAACTGCCTGGCCCCGGTCGCCAAGGTGCTGAACGACACGCTGGGCATCAGCGCGGGGATCATGACGACGATCCATTCCTACACGAACGACCAGGTGCTGACGGACGTGTTCCACCCGGACCTGCGGCGCGCGCGCTCGGCGACGATGTCCATGATCCCGACCAAGACGGGCGCCGCCGCGGCCGTGGGCCTGGTGCTGCCGGAGCTCAAGGGCAAGCTCGACGGCTTCTCCGTGCGCGTGCCGACGATCAACGTCTCGCTGGTCGATCTGACCTTCACCGCCAAGCGCGCTACCACGGTCGATGAGGTGAACAAGACCCTGCAGCGGGCCGCCGCGGCTGGACCCCTGCACCGCATTCTCGGCTACACCGATGGACCGCTGGTCTCCGTGGACTTCAACCATGATTCGCGCTCCTCGGTGTTCGACGCCACGCTCACCAAGGTGATCGAGGGCACGCTGGTGAAGGTGTGCTCGTGGTATGACAACGAGTGGGGCTTCTCCAACCGCATGCTCGACACCACGCTTGCGTGGTCGAAGGCGTCATGAGGGTATTGCGAATGACGGATACGGACCTGCGCAACAAGCGGGTCCTGATCCGTGAAGATCTCAACGTGCCGGTGCAGGATGGGGTCGTCACGAGCGATGCGCGCATCCGCGCGGCGCTCGCCACCATCCGCTACGCGCTCGACCAGCACGCCAAGGTGTTCGTGCTCTCGCACCTGGGCCGCCCGAAGGAGGGCGCGGCTGACCCGGCGCTGACGCTCGCCCCGGTAGCCGCGCGACTCTCGGAGCTTCTCGGCAAGCCCGTGCCCCTCCGCAAGGACTGGCTGGACGGGGTGGACTGCCCCCCCGGCACCGCGGTGCTGTGCGAGAACGTGCGCTTCAACAAGGGCGAGAAGAGCGACGACGAGCAGTTGTCGCGGCGCATGGCCGCGCTGTGCGACGTGTTCGTCATGGACGCGTTCGGCACCGCGCACCGCGCCGAGGCGAGCACGCACGGCGTCGCGCGGTTCGCGCCGGTCGCCTGCGCCGGTCCGCTGCTGGTCGGGGAGCTGGAAGCCCTGGAGCGCGCGCTGCAGGAGCCCGCCCGGCCGCTGGTCGCGATCGTGGGGGGCTCCAAGGTATCCACCAAACTCATGGTGCTCGAGTCGCTGCTCGAGCGCGTCGACCAGCTGATCGTCGGCGGGGGGATCGCCAATACCTTCCTCGCCGCGACCGGCGTGAACGTTGGGAAATCACTATGCGAGTCCGAAATGCTCGACGTCGCGCGGCGCCTGATGGACAAGGCCCGCGCCCGCGGGACCGAGATCCCGTTGCCCACTGACGTCGTGGTCGCTAAGGAGTTCGCCTCTACCGCGCACGCCGACGTGCGTCCGGTGGGCGAGGTGCGCGCCGACGAGATGATCCTCGACATCGGACCGGATTCGGCCGATCGTTGCGGTGAGGTGCTGCGGTCAGCCGGCACCATCGTGTGGAATGGACCAGTGGGTGTGTTCGAGTTCGAGCAGTTCGGAGAGGGCACGCGCGCCATTGCCCAGGCGATCGCGCGCGGCAAGGCCTTCTCGCTGGCCGGCGGCGGGGATACGCTGGCCGCGATCGAGAAATACGGGGTCGAGGACAGCATCTCCTACGTTTCCACCGGTGGTGGGGCCTTCCTCGAGTTCGTCGAGGGCAAGACCCTGCCGGCGGTCGCGATGCTCGAGCAGCGCGCGCGTGCCTGAGATCTCCGCCCCCTCCATGCTCCGGCGTACCAAGATCGTCGCCACGGTGGGACCCGCCACCGACGATCAGGAAGTACTGACCCAGATGATTCGCGCGGGCGCGGACGTGGTGCGTCTGAACGCCTCGCATGGCACGGTCGCCGATCGCCTGCGACGCCTCGAGATGGTGCGCGCGGCCGCGCGCGACGCCGACCGCTCCGTCGGCGTCCTGCTGGATCTCGGGGGTCCGAAGATCCGCATCGAGGGCTTCAGCGACGGGCCGGTGACGCTGATCGAGGGAGCGGCGTTCAGGCTTGATACCCGGCTTGATCCCAAGGCCGGCACGGTGCAGGCGGTGGGCTGCGCCTACACCGAGCTGCCGCGGGATGTGACGGCCGGGGACACGCTCCTTTTGAACGATGGCCAGATCGTGCTCGACGTCGAGCGCGTCGGTGCGACCACCATCGACACCCGTGTGCGTGTCGGCGGGGAATTGTCGGATCGCAAGGGCCTCAATCGCCAGGGTGGCGGCATCTCGGCCCCGGCCCTATCCGCGCGCGACTTCGAGGACATCAAGTTCGCCGCGACGCACGGCATCGATTATGTCGCGGTGTCCTTCGCCCGCTCGGCGGCGGACATCATCCAGGCGCGTACGCTGGTGGCCGAAGCCGGCGGAGTGGCGCGTATTGTCGCCAAGATCGAGCGCCACGAGGCGATCGATAACCTGGGCGAGATCATCGACGTGTCCGATGTCGTCATGGTGGCGCGCGGAGACCTGGGCGTGGAGATGGGCTACGCGGAACTCACGGGGCTGCAGAAGACCATCATCCAGGAAAGCCGCACGCGCAATCGCGTCGTGATCACCGCGACCCAGATGATGGAATCGATGATCCAGAATCCCGTTCCGACGCGCGCCGAGGTGAGTGATGTCGCCAACGCCGTCATGGACGGCACGGACGCGGTGATGCTGTCCGCGGAGACCGCCGCCGGACGCTACCCGGTCAAGGCTGTGCAGGCGATGGCGCAGGTCATCGAGGGCGCCGAGAAATACCAGCTCACCCATCCGCGTTGGCGCCAGCGCGCGGTCGAGGGGCAGTTGTTCAAGGGAACCGAGGAGGCCATCGCGATGGCGGTGACCTACATCGCGAACCACATGAACCTGCGCGCGGTCGTGGCCCTCACCGAGTCCGGCGAGACACCGCTGTGGATGTCGCGCATGCGCTCAGACATTCCGGTCTACGCATTCACGAAGCACGAGGCGACACGCCGTCGGGTCACCCTTTATCGCGGCGTATACCCGGTCATCTTCGACGTGGGGGCGGCGGGCAACTCAATAGCGCAGCTGTACCGGGCGCTGTTTACGCGCCTGCTCGAGTTGCGCCTGGTTGAGCTGAACGATCTGGTGATCCTCACCAAGGGCGAGTCCTATGGTGTCCAGGGCGGGACCAACTCCATGCAGATCCTCAAAGTCGCCCTCGACTGAAAGTCACCTCCCGCCGATGCGCAAGCTGAAGATCCTTGGCGCCGCGCTGGCGCTCGTCCTGGTCGCGTTGCTCGGGCTCGGCTACCTCGCCCTGCGCGGCTCGCTGCCGCGGCTTGACGGGTCCCTGCCGATGGCCGGGCTTGGCGATCCGGTCCGCATCAGCCGCGATGACCGGGGCGTGCCGACGATCGAGGCCGCCAGCCGCGCGGACCTCGCCTTCGGCACCGGCTTCCTGCATGCGCAGGACCGCTTCTTCGAGATGGACCTTTCGCGCCGGCTCGCCGCGGGGGAGCTGTCGGAGCTCTTCGGCGCCGCTGCGCTGAGACAGGACCGCCAGGCGCGGTTGTTCAGGTTCCGCACCGTGGCGCGCGCGGTCGTCGCGCAGGCGAGCCCTGAGCAGCGGGCTGTCATGGACGCCTATACCCGGGGGGTCAACGCCGGAGTCGCGGGGCTGTCCTCGCGGCCTTGGGAATACTGGCTGCTCGGCCAGAAGCCAGCCCAGTGGAGCACCGAGGATGGGATCCTCGTCGTCTACGCGATGTGGTGGGACCTGCAGGCCGATGGGCTGCGCCGCGGCATCCAGCGCCGGCGGATCAATGAACGACTCGGCGGCCCGAATTGCGTGGACGGATGGAAGTGCGCGATGAGATTCTTCTATCCGCCGGGAACCAGTTGGGACGCCCCAGCCGGAGTCGTCCCGGGCAGTGCCCCGGCCGAGATCACTGTCCCGGGCCCCGAGGTACTCGATATCCGCGCGTCCCCCGGACTTGCCGGCCCCACACGACCGGCCAGCGCGCCGGCGGTGGGGAGCAATAACTGGGCGGTCGGCGGTCAGCTCACGAGGACCGGGGCCGCGATCGTCGCCAACGACATGCACCTCACGCAGCGGGTGCCAACCATCTGGTATCACGCGCGACTGAAGGTGAGCGGCGCCGGCGCTGAGAGTCTTGACCTGAACGGCGTCACGTTGCCGGGCGCGCCACTGATGGTGGCCGGGTCCAACGGCCACATCGCCTGGGGATTCACCAACAGCTACGGAACCTGGCTCAACGTCACGCGCAGCGACTGCACCACGGTCGAGCCGCGCCAGATGACCACGCCCACAGGGGTGGTGCCTCTGAGCGTCGTGGCGGAGCAGATCAAGGTGCATGGCGCGCCGACGGCCGTTCTGGATGTGCAGTCAGGGCCTGGCGGTGTGTTGCTGCGCGTGGACGCGGCCGCGCACGCGTGCTGGTTCGCGACCTGGCTGGCCCAGAGGCCGGAGGCGACCAACATGAACCTCATGCTGCTCGAGCGTGCCAGCACGGTCGAGCAGGCGCTGCAACTCGCTCCGCGAATTGGCATCCCGCACCAGAACGCGATGCTGGGCGACAGCGCGGGTCACATCGCCTGGACCATCTTCGGGCGCATTCCCGAGAACACCGGTCCGGATCGGGGTCGCGGCGAAGGTCCGTGGACCACAGCAGCCGATCATCCCATGATCGTCGATCCGCCGCTGGCGCGGCTTTGGTCGGCTAACGCGCGCGTGGCCTCCGACGTGCGTCAGCTCGAGCTGATCGGCGGCGACCTGGCGACCTTGGGCGCTGAGTACGACCTTGGGGCGCGCGCGGGTCAGATCCGCGAGGACCTGCTGGGCCTGAACGGCCGCATCACGCCCGCCGACATGCTGCGTGTGCAGCTGGATGATCGCGCGGTGTTCCTCGGCCACTGGCAGGGGCTCGCTCTCTCGGTGCTGGACGCCCGCAATCTCCAGGGACACCCGCAACGCGCCCAGTTCCGCCGTCTCGTGGCCGGCTGGAACGCGCGTGCCAGCGTCGATTCGGTCGGCTACCGGCTGGTGCGGGCGTTCCACATGCGCACCCAGCAGGCCGTGTGGGACATGATGCTCGCCGGCATGGGCCTCGCGCCGGAGGAGGAGAACTCCCCGCCGTCCCAGTTCGAGGGTCCGCTGTGGCGGCTGGTCACCAGCCAGCCCATGCATATGCTGGCCCGCAACTACGCGAACTGGCCGCAGTTTCTGCGCGCGCAGATGGATGCCGCGATCGAGGAGCTGGGAAAAAGGTGCCCGGAGCTGGAGCGCTGCGCGTGGGGCGCGCGTGGCCCGGTGAGGATCCGGCACCCGCTGTCCGGGGCGCTGCCCGGACTGTCCGGCTTCCTCGACATGCCGTCCCTGGAGTTGCCCGGAGACGAGGACATGCCACGCGTTCAGGTGGGTACCCTCGGCGCTTCGGAACGCTTCGCCATCTCCCCGGGGCATGAGGACCAGGCGTACCTGACGCTGCCCGGCGGCCAGAGCGGACATCCGCTGTCGCCCTATTATCGCGCAGGATTCCTGGGATGGGCGCACGGCGAGGCGCTGCCGCTGTTGCCCGGACCCACGCGGCATTCCCTCACCCTGACCCCGCGGTAGCCAGTTCGCGGGCCGCCGTCCTCTCCGGAGGGGATGCCCGCGTCTCCCGGGTTCGCGGTTAGACTCACAATCACCATGAAACAGCGCTTCACCGGCACCGATCGATACATCGCCACCGACGAACTGATGATGGCGGTGAACGCCGCCATCACGCTGGCGCGGCCCCTTCTGATCAAGGGCGAGCCGGGCACGGGCAAGACGCAGCTGGCGCAGGAAATCGCCCGCTCCCTGGGGCGGCCGCTGTTCGAGTGGCATATCAAATCCACGAGTAAGGCCCAGCAGGGACTGTACGAGTACGACGCCGTCTCGCGCCTGCGTGACTCGCAGCTTGGCGATGCCAAGGTGCAGGACATCCGCAACTACATCATCAAGGGGCGGGTGTGGGAGGCGTTCGAGTGCGACGTGCAGCCGGTGCTGCTCATCGATGAGATCGACAAGGCCGACATCGAGTTCCCGAACGATCTGCTGCGCGAGCTTGACCGCATGGAGTTCTACGTCTACGAGACACGCGAGCTCGTGCAGGCGCGCCACCGGCCGATCATCCTCATCACCAGTAACAACGAGAAGGAGCTGCCGGATGCCTTCCTGCGCCGCTGCTTCTTCCATTACATACGCTTTCCCGACGAGGAAACGATGCGCGCCATCGTCGGGGTGCACTTTCCTGAGCTCAAGAAGGAACTGCTCGCCGAGGCCCTGGGCGCGTTCTTCGAGCTGCGCGCCACGCCCGGGCTCAAGAAGAAGCCCTCGACCTCGGAGCTGCTCGATTGGATCAAGCTGCTCGTGGCCGAGGACTTGCCGCCCGAGGCCCTGCGCGGCGGTGACCCGAAGAAGCTGATTCCGATCCTACACGGCGCGCTCCTCAAGAACGAGCAGGACGTGCATCTGTTCGAGCACCTGGTGTTCATGCATCGCCGCGCGCGCTGAAGGGGCCGACGCCCGTGCTGGTGAGATTCTTCTTCGAGTTGCGCGCGGCCGGGGTGCCGGTGACGATCACCGAGTTCCTGACGTTGCTCGAGGCGCTGCGCGAGCGCGTCGCCCAGGTCTCGGCGCAGGACTTCTATTACCTCGCGCGCGCCTGCCTCGTTAAGGACGAGCGCCACTACGACCGCTTCGACCGCACCTTCGCGCAGGTATTCGCCGGCGCCGAGCGCGCCTTCGCGCAGCTCGTGGCGACGATCCCCGCCGAGTGGCTGGAGAGCCTCGGGGCGCGCATGTTCTCCGAGGAGGAGAAGCGCCGCATCGAGGCGCTGGGGGGCTGGGACAAGCTCATGGAGACACTGCGCGAGCGATTGCGCGAGCAGCAGGAACGACACGAGGGCGGTAACAAGTGGATCGGTACCGGCGGCACGTCACCGTTCGGGGCCAACGGCTTCAATCCTGAAGGCATCCGCATCGGCCAGGACCGCTCCGGCAATCGCCGGGCCGTGAAAGTGTGGGACAAGCGCGAGTTCGCCAATTTCGACGACCGGGTGGAGCTGGGCACGCGCAACCTCAAGCTCGCCCTGCGCAAGCTGCGCAAGTTCGCACGCGAGGGTGCCGCCGACCAGCTCGACCTAAACGGCACCATCGACGCCACCGCGCGCAACGCCGGACTGCTTGACCTGAAGCTAGTCCCGGAGCGTCACAACGCGGTGAAGGTGCTGCTGTTCCTGGATGTGGGCGGCTCGATGGACGATCACGTGCGCGTGTGCGAGGAACTCTTTTCCGCGGCGCGCAGCGAATTCAAGCACCTCGAGCACTTCTACTTCCACAACTTCATCTACGAGAACCTGTGGAAAGACAACAGCCGCCGCCACGCGGCCCTCACGCCCACCGAGCAGGTGCTGCGCACCTTTGGTACCGACTACCGGGTGATCTTCGTCGGAGACGCCACCATGAGCCCCTACGAGATCACCCAACCCGGCGGCAGCATCGAGCACTGGAACAAGGAGGCGGGCGCGCTGTGGATGCAGCGGGTGGCAGCGCGGTTTCCCCGTCTGGTATGGCTGAACCCGGAGGAGCCAACCCGCTGGGAGCACAGTCCCTCCGCACGGATCACGCGTGAGCTGGTCCACGGCCGCATGTTTCCACTGAGTGTCGCCGGGCTTGATCTGGCCATCCGGGAGCTGAAGAAGCCCCTGGCGGGCGCAGGGCCGCCGCCGCCGCCCCCGGGCGCGACGCCCATCACGCAGCCGCGGCCCCCCGGAGCTCCATAATACGAGCACCTATGCACGCACCCATGGATGCCCTCGCCGATACCGCGCTGCGATCCGGGCCCCGGCCGACCGTGGGCCTCGTGTTGACCGGCGGCGGCGCGCGCTCGGCTTACCAGGTCGGCGTGCTCATGGCACTGGCGGAGTTCCTGCCGCGCGCGCGCAACCCGTTTCAGGTGATCGTCGGCACCTCAGCGGGAGCCGTGGCGGCGAGCGTTCTCGCGGCCGAGGCCCATCACTGGCGTCGCGCGATCGCAGGTCTCGAGCGCGTCTGGGCGAACTTCCGCTCCAGCCAGGTATTCCACGTCGATACCGGCCACATGCTGCGCGCCGGGGCGCACTGGGCACTTTCGCTCCTTTCGGGGGGGCTGGTGCTCTCTCCGCCGAAATCCATTCTGGACAACGCGCCGCTGCGCGAACTGTTGAGCGTGCATGTCGATTGCGAGGGCATCCGCCGCAGCATCGACCGCGGCCACCTGCGCGCCTTCGCGTTGTGCGCCACCAGTTACACCAGCGGGCACTCAGTCTCCTTCTACGACGGCGTGAAATCGATCCGCGACTGGTCGCGGGTGCAGCGCGTCGGATCACGCTGCGAGCTCACGCTCGATCACCTGATGGCGAGCGCCGCGATCCCGCTGCTCTTCCCGCCCATGAAGATCGGCCACGACTACTTCGGGGATGGCGCCATGCGCCAGCACCATCCCCTGAGCCCCGCGGTGCACCTGGGCGCCGACCGGTTGCTGGTGATCGGTGTGCGCGCGCGTCGCGACGCGGGGGTCATGGTGAAGCGCGCGCAGGCGCTCGTGCCAAGCCCCGGGGAGGTATTCGGCTACATGCTCGACACCCTGTTCACCGATCAGATCTACGGCGACCTCGAGCAGCTCGAGCGCGTGAACGACCTGGTGCGTTGCGCGCCGGAGACGACTCACGGCGAGCGCAACATCGAGACTCTGATGATGGCCCCGAGCGTTGACCCGCGCGAGATCGCCGCGCGCCACGTGGCCCAGATGCCAAGGGGACTGCGGGCGCTGCTGCGCGTGATCGGCGGACGCGATGAGTCAGGCGTCCAGCTGGCGAGCTACCTGATGTTCGAGGCCGGATATACGCGCGCGCTGATCGAGCTCGGCTACCAGGACGCGATGAACGCGCGCACCGCGCTAATCGCCTTCATGAACGGCGAGAAGCTGCCGCAGGTCATGACCTCGCCAGGCGTCGCGCAGGCGACCTGAGCGCTAGGGAAGCTCTGCACAGGTTGAGGTAATTGGCCGATACTGTGTGCAGGGGACAGCGGCGGTGAGGGAGCGATGAAGCAGACCACCTTTGCATCGGCGGCGTGGGAAACGAAGGGCAAGGTGACGCGCCGGGAGCGTTTT
>JANYBG010000052.1 GCA_025360865.1 Pseudomonadota bacterium
GGCGATCGCCAAGAGCGTCGGCGCCTATTTCCTGGTCGACATGGCGCACGTGGCGGGGCTGGTGGCCGCCGGCGTCTACCCGAGCCCCATCGCTCACGCGGACGTCGTCACCACCACGACGCACAAGACGCTGCGCGGGCCGCGCGGTGGCCTGATCCTGGCGCGCGCGAACGACGAGATCACCAAGAAGCTCAGCTCGCTGGTGTTCCCCGGCACCCAGGGCGGTCCACTGATGCACGTCATCGCCGCCAAGGCGGTCGCGTTGCTCGAGGCGCTGCAGCCGGAATTCCGCGACTACCAGAAGCAGGTGCTGGTGAACGCACGCGCGATGGCCGCGCGGCTGGCCAAGAACGGCTATCAGATCGTCTCCGGGGGCACGGACAACCATTTGTTCCTGCTGAGCCTGGCCGACCGGAATATCACCGGCAAGCAAGCCGACGCCGCCCTTGGTCACGCCAACATCACCGTGAACAAGAACGCGGTGCCCAACGATCCGCGGCCACCGATGGTCACGAGCGGCCTGCGTCTGGGCACTCCGGCCGCGACCACGCGCGGCTTCAAGCAGGCGGAGATCGAGCTGGTGGCGGATTTCATCACCCAGATCCTGGACGCGGAAGGGGCCACCGCGGTGATAGAACGCGTGCGTCCGCAGGTCGTCGAGCTGTGCCGTCGCTTCCCGGTCTACGGACCATAACCACTGAGGGCGCGCGCCCCGCATGCACTGCCCATTTTGCGGCCATGAAGAGACGAAGGTGAACGATTCGCGGCTCGCGGGCGAGGGTCGGCAGATCCGGCGCCGCCGCGAGTGCCTGAAGTGCGAGGAGCGCTTCACCACCTTCGAGACCGCCGAACTGGTCATGCCCCAGGTGATCAAGGGCGATCGCGGCCGCGAGGCGTTCGACGAGGCGAAGGTACGCGCGGGTCTGCACAAGGCTCTGGAAAAGCGCCCCGTTTCCCAAGAACAGATAGACGAGGCGCTCAGCCGTATCGTGCACAGGGTACGCAGCCTCGGCGACCGCGAGGTGTCCTCACGGGCGATCGGTGAACTGGTGATGGAGGAACTGCGACATCTGGACGAGGTCGCCTACGTGCGCTTCGCCTCCGTCTACCGCCAGTTTGAGGACGTCGAGGCCTTCCACGAGGAGATCCAGAAACTGCGCAATGCCCGACCGGCGGTGACCGGCGCGCACGGTCGCGCTCACAAGCGCGACACAGCTCGCGTTCCCAATCGCGAGCAGCTGCCACTCTTGCCTGAGGAGGAGCCTGCCGCTCCCGCGCCGGATAAATCCGGCAGTCGAGGAATTAAATGAGTCGCGTCACGAGTCCTCGCGAACATGTTCTCTAACTTCGACCGCACCGCCATGCAGCGGGCCCTGGCGCTGGCCGCCCGTGGCATGGAGACCACCGATCCCAACCCGCGCGTCGGCTGCGTGATCGCGCGCGGCGAGCGCATCGTGGGCGAGGGCTGGCACGAGCGCGCTGGAGAGGCGCACGCCGAAGTCGCCGCGCTGCGCGCCGCTGGCAACCACGCCACCGGCGCGACGGTGTATGTCACCTTGGAACCTTGTTCCCACCAGGGCCGCACCGCGCCTTGCGCGATGGCGCTGACCGCGGCGCGCGTGGCGCGTGTGGTCTACGCCATCGAGGACCCGAACCCCCAGGTCAGCGGCCGCGGGGCCGCGGCGCTGCGCGAAGCCGGGATCACGGTGGAAACGGGATTGCTGGAGGCGGAGGCGCGCGAGCTGAACGCGGGCTTCATGAAGCGCATGCAGCGGGGCCGGCCTTTTGTGCGTGTGAAACTCGCGATGAGCCTGGATGGGCGCACGGCGCTCGCCAACGGTCAGAGCAAGTGGATCACGGGAGACGCGGCCCGACAGGACGTGCATGGCTGGCGCGCGCGCAGTTCCGCGATCATGACCGGTGTCGGCACCGTACTGGCCGATGACCCGCGGCTTGACGTGCGCCTTCCCGTGGAGACCAGCGCCGTACAAAGACGGCAGCCACTGCGAGTGGTGCTCGACTCGCGACTGCGCACGCCGCCTGCCGCGCGGATGTTCGGCGCCGGCGCCGAAGTGCTGATCCTGACTGGCCTCGCCGGCCTCGATGAGACACGGGCCGCGGCTCTGAGCGCGCGTGGCGCGCGCGTGGAATCGCTGCCCACGGTCGACGCGCGCGTGGAACTCACCGCGGTGCTCGACCGGCTGGGAGAACTTGAGGTCAATGAATTGCTCGTTGAGGCCGGCGCGACACTCGCCGGCGCGCTGCTGCGCCAGGGGCTGACGGACGAACTGGTGGTCTACGTGGCGCCAAGACTCCTGGGCCAGGCGGCGCGCGGGCTGGTCGAACTCCCCGAGCTCACCGTGCTCGAAGGGGCGCCCGAGTTCACTTTTATAGAGGCAACCCCCGTGGGGGCCGACCTGCGTCTGCGCCTGCGGCCAAAGCCCGCGGCGGGCGGCTGAGGGGCCATGTTCACAGGAATCATCCAAGATGTGGGGCATGTGGCGAGCCTCGATACCCGCGCGGGGGATGTGCGCCTGGTGATCACCTGCGATGCCCTCGATCTAGCCGGCGTGCGCATCGGCGACAGCATCTGCGTGCAGGGTTGCTGCCTCACGGCAACCGAGGTGAGCGGCAAAAGCTTCGCCGCGGATGTTTCGCGCGAGACACTCAACCTCACGACGCTCGCCGACTTCACGGCTGGCACGCTGGTCAACCTCGAGCCTGCGCTACGTGCGGGCGATGCGCTGGGTGGACACTTGGTGTCCGGACACGTCGATGGCGTCGCGCAGGTGCTCGGAGTCAGTGATGACGCGCGCTCGACTCGCGTGCTCATCGGCGTGCCGCGGGCGCTGGCGCGTTACCTCGCCTCCAAGGGATCGGTCGCGGTCGATGGTGTGAGTCTTACGATCAACGCCGTTGAGGATGCGAGCTTCGGCGTCAACCTCATCCCCCACACGCAAGCGGTCACTACCCTGGGCCGCCTCGCGCCCGGCACTCGCGTCAATCTCGAGATCGACCAGGTCGCGCGCTACGTTGCGCGCCTGCTCGCGGTGCCCGAGGTGAACTGATGCTTCGCGGCGCCTTGGCATCAATGGTCCTGCCGGCGCTCGTGCTGCGCGCGCTCATACCCGTCGGGTTCATGCCTGTCTCCGGGAACGGTGGCCTGACGATGGAGCTGTGTCCGGGCGCCGTTGCGATGGCTGAAGTCCCCTTTGCGCAGCGGCACCATGGGGTGGGATCAGGTGCTTCCGGCGGCGCGGCGCGTGCGCTGTGCGTGTTCGCCGCCAGCGCCGCACCGGCCGTCACCCCCGTCGTCCCGCCGATGTCGCTGATCGGGCCCCGTACGAGGCCCGCCATCCAGGCAGCCACGCCCTCCATCAGCCTCCCGTCGATCCTGCGCTCGCAGTCCGCGCGCGCGCCGCCCGATCTCACCTGAAGTCCGAAAGGAGCTGAGCGGGTGCCGGCGTCGCCGCGCATCCGCGCCGTACCCGAGTGCGCGCGACAGCTCATTACCGTGACCTGCGCGAGCGCCGGTAAGGGTGGCGCGGCACTAGCTTAGAGAGCAATCCAATGAACCACGCGATCTCGCGCGCGTCGCCCTGGCGCGTGAAGCGCCGCCGCCCCGCCCGCGCGCTACTTCGGAGGGCACTGATCTGCGCCGGCGCGCTGACGCTCGCACCGCCACAGGCGGTGCTCGCGTGCGCCAGTTGCGGCTGCACGCTCAGCGCAGATGCCGCGATGGGCTATTCGGCGACCGCCGGGTGGGAGCTGAGTGGCGAGTACGACTACATCCACCAGAACCAGCTGCGCAGCGGCACTCGCTCCGCGTCCGGGGTGCCGGATGGGACGGAGCTGGAGCGCGAGACGCTCAACCGCTACGTCACCATCGGACTCAGCTACAGCCCCAACACGGCGTGGAACTTCAAGCTGATGGTGCCGTACGTGATCCGCACTCACTCGACCTACGGGCAGCACGACTCATCACAGCCCCTCGGGGAGCTGAGCGGTTCGCGCAGCTCGAGCGTCGGCGACCTTCGACTGGTCGGTAGTTACCAGGGCTTTCTGCCCACCCGCAATCTGGGCGTGCAGCTGGGAGTGAAACTGCCCACGGGGCGCTACGGGACCGCTGTGGACTTCGACGCGGGACCCGCCGCTGGGACGCCGCTGGATGCGAGCCTGCAGCCAGGCACGGGCAGCACGGACGCCATTCTCGGCGCGTATTACTACCGGCCGATCAGCCAGAACTTCGATTTCTTCGTCAATGCGGTGTTTCAGAGCGCGCTCACGCACCGCATGGACCAGCCCGGCAACGACTATCGGCCCGGCAATTCGGCCGTAGTAAGCCTGGGGCTGAGGTACGAGCGCGATCCGGCCTGGGTGCCGCAGGTGCAGCTGAACCTGCTGCGAAAGTCACGTGACCAGGGAGTGCTCGCTGACGTGCAGAACACCGCAGGGACGGTCACCTACGTAAGCCCGGGACTCACTGGCCGCCTCACGGACAAACTGCATGTGTTCGGGTTCGCGCAACTGCCGCTGTATAGCAACCTCTACGGTTACCAGCTGTTCCCGCGATACACCCTAAGCATCGGGGCCAATTATGCGTTCTGACGACTTACCTGGCGCCGCGCGCAGCGGGCGTCGTTCGCTGCTGAAGGGCGCATGCGCGGCATGGCTGGTGGGCGGAACGCTGCGCGCGGTCCCGGCATGTGCCGCCGACCTGCGCGTCGGGGCGCCGGCGCCACCGGCCACCCTTGTCACGCTGGACGGGGAGAGGATCACGACGACCGACCTGCGCGGGCAGGTCGTCATCCTCACGTTCTGGGCCACCTGGTGCGCGCCGTGCCGTGAGGAACTACCGCGGCTGTCGGAGTATTCGCGGCGGCACGCGGAGCACGGACTGCGCGTGCTCGGATTCGGCCTCGACGCGGGGGACCAACTGGCCGATGTGCGCAAGGTCGCCGCCGGCCTGAGCTTTCCCGTCGGGTTCCTGGCCGATTCCAGCGCACCCGGATACGGCCGTATCTGGCGCCTGCCGGTCAATTTCACGATCGACCGGAATGGGCGGCTCGCCGAGGACGGCTGGAAGGAGAAGACGCCCGGCTGGACCCCGGAACGGTTGGAGCAACTGATCACGCCGCTTCTGAGCTAGTGGCTTGGCGGCCCGGCCCGGTCAGGTACCCCCTTCACGGGTATACTTATCTGCCGTATCAGACGACTTCGCGACCATGTCAAAAGTGCTGTCCATGCCCGGGAAGTCCGGGCCAGGCCCGGTCTCCGGCGCGACCTTCAGCCCCATAGGCGAGATAGTCGCCGACATCACGGCGGGTCGCATGGTCATCATCCTGGACGATGAGGACCGCGAGAACGAGGGCGACATAATCATGGCCGCCGAGCACGCCACCCCCGAGGCCGTCGCCTTCATGATCCGCCACACGAGCGGGATCATCTGCGTGCCGATGCTCGAGGAACAGCTGGTACGGCTCGACCTGCCGCAGATGGTGCCGGTCAACAGCGAATCACACCGCACCGCGTTCACCGTATCCGTCGATCTGCGTGCCGGGACCACCACCGGCGTGTCCTCCGCGGACCGGGCCAGGACCATCCGCGCACTCGCCGATGGCGTCGCGCAGCCGGCGGACTTCGCGCGTCCGGGACACATCTTCCCGTTGCGCGCCCGGCGGGGCGGTGTGCTGGTGCGTGCCGGGCACACGGAGGCCGCGGTTGACCTGTGTCGCATGGCGGGACTCAAACCCGCGGGCGTGTTGTGCGAGATCATGAACGATGACGGCAGCATGGCGCGTCGCGCGGAACTCCAGGAGTTCGCGCGTCGGCACCAGCTGAAGATGGGAACGATCGCCGAGCTCATCCGCCACCGGCTGCGCACTGAGCGCTCCGTCGAGCGTTTGTCCGAGCAGAGCGTGCGCACCGAGCTCGGCGAGTTCCGCCTCTACGCCTACCAGGACAACGTAAGCCTTGAGGTGCACCTCGCGCTCGCGCACGGCCGGCTCGACGGGCCGCAGGCGCCGTTGGTGCGCGTGCACCTCACCGACACCCTTCACGACCTGTTCGGCGTGCAAGGCGCCGGGCGTACCTGGACGCTGCGCGCGGCCATGCAGCGCATCATCGAGGCTGGCAGTGGCGTGGTGGTGGTGCTGCGCCACCAGGAATCCCCGCGCGAACTGGCGGACGCGGTGCGCTCGTTCGCCGCGACCGTCGCCCCCGCGACCAACGCCGCGGAGAGCACCGGGACGGACGCGGAGGCGGTGGTGCTGCGCACTTTCGGCACCGGCGCGCAGATCCTCAAGGACCTGGGTGTTAAGCGCATGCGTGTGCTGTCGGCGCCCAAGCAGATGCACGGGATCTCCGCCTTCGGGCTCGAGGTAGAAGGCTACGTCGGGGAAGACGGTTGACTCAGACCGAGGTGAGTGAGCGGGAGGCCAGTGCCCGCGGCCGCAAGGTGGCGATCGTCGCGGCCCGCTTCAACGACTTCATCGTCTCGAGCCTGCTCAAGGGCGCGGCGGCGTCGTGGGAGCGGCGGGGTGGGGAGGCGCAGGACCTTCTTGTCGTGCGCGTGCCCGGCGCGTTCGAGTTGCCTGTGGTGGCGCGCAAGCTCGCATCAGCGGGTGAGCACGATGCGATCGTGGCGCTCGGCTGCGTCATCCGGGGCGACACCCCGCACTTCGACTTCGTCGCGGGCGAATGCGCGCGCGGTCTGCAACAGGTGAACCTCGACAGCGGAGTGCCGGTGATCTTCGGCGTGCTCACCGTCGAGACCGTTGACCAGGCGCTCGAGCGCGCCGCCGTGAGCGCCATGAACAAGGGCGGTGAATCGATGGACTGCGCCATAGAGATGGCCGCGGTGATGGCCAAGCTGTGAGGCGCGTCCGATGAGTTCCGCCAATGCCCGTGAATACAGTGGCAACCGCAGCGTCGCCCGCAAGCTTGCGCTGCAGGCGCTTTACCGCTGGCAGCTCAACGCCTGCCCTTGGCAGGACCTGGTGCAGGAGTTCGGGGACGCGGAGGACATGCCGCGCGCCGACCGGGAATACTTCCGCGCCCTGGTCGAGGACGTGTGGCATTCTCGCGAAGGCTTGGACGCGAAGCTCGCGCTGCTCGGCGACCGCGCCCCGGAGTTCCTCGATCCGATCGAGCACGCGGTATTGCTCATGGGACTGTTCGAGCTGAGCTCGCGGCCGGAAGTGCCGTACCGGGTCGCCATCAACGAGGCGGTAAGCCTGGCCAAGCGCTTTGGCGCCACCGATGGGCACAAGTTCGTCAACGCCGTACTGGATCGCGCGGCGCGCGAGCTACGTCCCGACGAGCACTGAAGAGGCGCCGCGACGTGGCGCTTACTGAAACCGCGCTCATCGAGCGTTTCTTCCGTGCCTGCGGCGCGCAGCGCGCCGACGTATCCCTGGGCATCGGCGATGACGCGGCGCTGCTGAGCGTGCCACCGGGGTGCGAGCTCGTCGCGACCACCGACACCCTGGTCGCCGGTGTTCATTTCCCGATCCAGTCCCCGGCGGTTTCGATCGGACATCGCGCGCTCGCGGTGAACCTGAGCGATATCGCCTCGATGGGCGCCCGCCCCGCGTGGGCGCTGCTCGCATTGACGCTGCCGCGGGCCGAGGAGGCCTGGCTCGCCGAGTTCGCGGCCGGGTTGGGCGGGCTGGCGCGCGAACACCGCGTGGCCCTTGTCGGCGGGGACACGACGCAGGGCCCTTTGTGCGTATCGGTGCAGCTGCTCGGGGTGGTCGTCGCGGGCGGCGCGTTGCGGCGCGCCGGCGCCCAGCCCGGAGATGCCCTGTTCGTGTCAGGTACCCCGGGGGACGCGGCCGCGGGCCTCGCGCTCGAGCAGGCGCGCCTCGAGGCGCCGCCTGAGAAGCGCGACTATCTACGCGAACGCTTCCTCCTGCCCACCCCGCGCGTGGCCCTGGGCGAGCGCCTGCGCGAGTACGCCAGCGCCTGCATCGATGTCTCGGACGGGCTCCTCGGGGATGCCGGCAAGCTTGCCCGCGCCAGCGGCGTCGCCGCGCGACTCGAATTCGAGGCGCTGCCGGTTTCGCAGCCACTCGTGGAAGCGGTGGGGGATGAGCGCGCGCGGATGCTCGCTCTCACCGGTGGCGATGATTACGAGTTGTGCTTCACCGTGCCTGCTTCGCGCCTGGCGCGACTGGCGGCGGAGCTGCCGCCGCGCGCCTGGGGCTACACGCGCATCGGTACTGTGCTCGTGGGAGAGGGCGCGGTGGTGGTACGCGCCGGTACTGTGATGGAGTTCTCGCATTCCGGGTACCAGCATTTCACGTAGGCGCTGAGGCGAAGGCGCGCGGCGCGCGGCGCGCCCGGGCCGGATCGCGTGAGGCGTGCATCACAGTCACCCGAGGCGGCCAGACTTATCCTGCGGCGACGAATTGCCCAGCGCCGCCCCATGTCACTATCGGCTACAAGATCAGTCGCACTCGCGAAACCCGTCAACATGCCCGACAAGATCGGCAAGTACGTGGTCATCCGCGAGGTTGGTCGGGGCAGCACGGGCGTCGTCTACCTCTCCCACGACGCCTACTACGGGCGCGACGTGGCCATCAAGGTGTACAACATGGACACCGGTGGCGACGAGGAGCGCGCGCGCATCGCTCGCAAGATGTTCCTGTCCGAGGCGCATCTGGTCGGCATGTTGCAGCACCCGCACATCCTGCCGATCTACGACGCCGGCGAGGAGAACGGGCACTGTTACATCGTCACGGAGCACGTGCATGGCGCGCGCACCCTAGCCGCCTATTGCCGCCCTGACAACCTGCTGCGCATCGACGACACGGTCGAGATCATGTTCAAGTGCGCCAAGGCGCTCAACTACGCGCACTCGCGCGGAGTGATCCACCGCGACATCAAGCCCTCTAACATCATGCTCACGCAGGACAGCGACGTGCGCATCATCGACTTCGGCATCGCGCTAGTGTCGGACTCGGACATCTCCCGCATCGAGGGCATCGCCGGCAGTCCCTCTTACATGTCCCCCGAGCAGGTGCAGAGCTTCGAGCTGACCAACCGTTCGGACCTGTATTCCCTCGGCGCCGTCATGTACGAGTTGCTCACCGGGGCGCGCCCATTCCGCGCCGGCAACCTGCAGAAGCTCTTGCACCAGATCGTGTACGCGACCCCGCCTCCTATCCACACTCTGCGCCGCGACGTCCCCGAGGAACTGGAGACGGTCGTGGCCCTGGCCATGCAGAAGGAGCCGGAGAAGCGCTGCAAGAGCGGAGTGGACCTCGCCGCGGAACTTACCCGCGTGCATCAGCGCCTGCGCGAGGCCAACTCGCGCATCGACCGCCAGGAGCAGTTCGGGGTGCTCCGGCGCCTCAAGTTTTTCCACGAGTTCTCGCACGCTGAGATCTGGGAAGTGCTGCGCGCCAGCAGCTGGCAGGATTACGCGGCGGCCGAGGAGATCGTCAAGGAAGGCGAGATGGACGATCGCTTCTACATTCTTGTCAGCGGGGGCTGTGTGGTGGAGCGCCACGGCGCGCGCATCGGCGCGCTCGACACCGGCGACTGCTTCGGCGAGGCGAGCTACGTGCCCGGCGCCAAGCGCGCGGCGACCATCCGCGCCGCGGGCGCGGTGACGGTGCTGAAGGTGAGTTCGACGCTACTCGAGCAGGTATCCGCCTCCTGCCAGCTGCGCTTCAATCGCGTGTTCCTGAGCTCGCTCATCGCCCGCCTGCAGAGCGCTGAGCGCGTCCCGCCCGTCGCCTCCTAGAGGGGTTAGCGCGCCGCTTCGCGCTTGCGCGCCGGCGGAGCGCCTCCTACTCTTCGCCCCGTGCACATACTCCTCATTGAGGATGACACCGAGGCCGCGCGCTTCCTCGTCAAGGGGCTGCGTGAGAGCGGCTGTACCGTCGAGCACGCCGCCGACGGGCGCACGGGGCTTGCGCAGGCGACGGGTGGTCAGTTCGACGTTGTGATCACCGACCGCATGCTGCCGCACGTGGACGGGCTCGCGATCATCGAGGCCATGCGGGAGAAGGGCGTCGGCACCCCCGTGCTGGTGCTCTCAGCGCTGGGTGGCGTGGATGACCGCATTCGCGGGCTCAAGGCCGGTGGCGATGACTACCTCACGAAGCCCTTCGCCTTCGGCGAGCTCATGGCGCGGATCGAGGCGCTGCTGCGCCGTCATTCGAACTCCCTCAGCGCCACGCGCCTGAAGGTGGAGGACCTGGAACTTGACCTGCTCGCGCGCAAGGTCACCCGCGCCGGTCGAGCGGTGGAGCTAACCGCCCGGGAGCTGAAGCTGCTCGAATTCCTCATGCGCCGCGCCGGCCAGGTCGTGACGCGCATGATGCTGCTCGAGGGGGTATGGGACTTGCATTTCGACCCGCAGAGCAACCTCATCGACGTGCACATAAGTCGCCTGCGCCAGGCGATCGACCGTGGCACCGACTCGCAGCTGATCCACACCGTGCGCGGCGCCGGCTACGTCCTGCGCGGCGACGGCTAGCCGTGCGGCTGGATCTATTCAACACGACGGCGTTTCGGCTGTCGGTCGGCTACACGCTCCTGGTGATGCTCGCGGTCAGCGTGACCTTGGGCAGCGCCTACCTGCTCACCGAGAGCCTCATCACCGATGAGGTCGACCTCATCATTGACACCGAGATGAAGAGTCTGCAGGACAAGTTCGCGCAAAGCGCGGTCGCGGGCGTCACGGACGAGATCAATCTGCGCATCGACAGCTGGGGCCGAATTGGCGCGGTCTACATGCTCGCGGACGCCAACTTCGAGCGCATCGCCGGCAACGTAACTGACTGGCCCTTCGATGGGCTGCCCACCGAGCGCTGGCCCGCGTTCGAGATCGAGACCATCGAGCCGGGTCGCCGCTCGGTGCACCCGGTGCGCGCGGCGGTGCGCACGCTGCCTGGCGGTGATCTCCTGCTGGTCGGCACGGACATCTCCCAGGGCCGCCGCTTCGCGGACAAGTTCCGCCGCACCATGCTGTGGGGCATCGGCCTGTCGACGTTCGCCGCCGCGCTGGCCGGGTTCTGGTTCAGCTATCGCCTGGCGCGGCGCGTCGGCCTGGTCGCCAGCACATGCCAGCAAATCCTCGCCGGCGAAGCGGGGCGGCGCCTGCCGGTGACCGGCACGCGTGATGAGTTTGATTCGCTCGCGGTTTCAGTGAACCACGTGCTCGACAGGCTTGAGGAACAGGCCGGCACGCTGCGCGCCACTTTCGACAGCGCCGCCCATGATCTGCGGGCGCCGCTGCAGCGCCTGCGCGCGCGCATGGATGCGCTCTTGCTACGCGTTCCGCCACTTGAGGCGCCGGTGCACGAGTCGGTCGAGTCGGCGTTGCGCGAGGTGGATCACCTGCAGCGCACGCTGACCACGCTCCTGCAGATCGCCCTGGCCGAGAGCGGTACGCCGCTCGCATCCCCCACACCGGTGGACATGGCGATCCTGGTCAACGAGCTCGGCGAGCTGTTCGAGCCGGTGTACGCCGCGCGCGGGCTGGAGCTTTCCTGGGATGCACCGGCGAGCGCGCTGGTGCAGGGAAACCGCCAGCTGCTGGCGCAGATGTTGACCAATCTCATCGAGAATGGGCTCAAGTACGTCCCCGCCGGCGGCCGTGTCCAGGTGAGCGCCGGCAAGTCGGGTGGCACGGTGCATCTGAGCGTCGCCGACAACGGGCCGGGCATCGGCGAGCAGGAGCGGCGGCGCGCCGCCCAGCCGTTCGTGCGCTTCGCGGCGAGCACGCCGCAGGAGGGCAGCGGCTTAGGGCTAAGCCTGGTCGCGGCGATTGTTCGGCTGCACCGCGGCCGCTTGGAACTTCAGGACAACAGCCCCGGGCTCAGGGTACTCATCGAGCTGCCTGCGTAGCCGGCGCCGCCGCGGAGGCC
>JANYBG010000053.1 GCA_025360865.1 Pseudomonadota bacterium
GTCGGTCGCCAAGGCGTACGGCGGCAAGCGCCAGATCCGCTGGATGGAAGTGTACGCGGGCCAGAAGTCGTTCGACAACTTCGGCTCCTGGCTGCCGGACGAGACGGTGAAGGCCTTCCAGGACTACCTGGTCGGCATCAAGGGGCCCCTCACCACGCCCATCGGCGGCGGCATCCGCTCGCTCAACGTGGCCCTGCGCCAGATGCTCGACCTCTACGTCTGCCTCCGCCCGGTGCGCTGGTTCAAGGGCGTGCCCTCCCCGGTCAAGCGGCCCGACAAGGTCGACATGGTGATCTTCCGCGAGAACACCGAGGACATCTACGCTGGCATCGAGTTCGAGCAGGGCACCCCGGACAACCAGAAGTTCATGGAGCTGTTTCGCCAGGCCTTCCCCAAGGCCTACGCCAAGATCCGCTTCCCTGAGACCTCCGGCATCGGCATCAAGCCGGTGTCCAAGGACGGCTCGGAGCGCCTGATCCGCGCGGCGATCGAGTACTCGATCGCCAACCAGCGCAAGAGCCTGACGATCGTCCACAAGGGCAACATCCAGAAGTTCACGGAAGGCGCGTTCCGCAACTGGGGCTACCAACTCGCTGAACGCGAGTTCGCCAGCCAGGTATACAGCTGGGAACAGTGGGAGCGCACCAAGGCCGCCAAGGGCGAGAAGGACGCGAACGCTGAGATGGATGCGGCCAAGAAGGCCGGTCGCATCATCATCAAGGACGCCATCGCGGACATCACCCTGCAGCAGGTGCTGACACGGCCGGAAGAGTTCGACGTGATCGCGACGCTCAACCTCAACGGCGACTACCTGTCGGATGCGCTTGCCGCGCAGGTCGGTGGCATCGGCATCGCCCCGGGCGGCAACATCAACTACCTGACCGGGCACGCGGTGTTCGAGGCCACGCACGGCACGGCTCCCAAGTACGCCAACCTGGACAAGGTAAACCCGGGCTCCCTGATCCTCTCCGGGGAGATGATGCTGCGCTACCTCGGTTGGCTCGAGGCCGCGGACGCGATCATCTCCGCGATGGACAAGACCATCGCGCAGAAGACGGTGACCTACGACTTCGCCAGACTGATGGAGGGCGCGAGGGAAGTGTCCACCAGCGCCTTCGGCGATGCGCTGATCAGCAACCTCTAGCTCCCATGAGACAGCGATCCCAAGAATCGCGCCACGCGGGACACGCGCTCGCGTGAGCGGCTACTCCGGTTCGCCGCTCGCGCGGAAACTCGGCATCAACGCCGGTTGCCGCCTGTACGTGCGCGCCGGACCCCCCGATTACCCCGAGCTGTTGGCGCCGCTACCCGCGGACGTGCGCATGGTCACGAGCCTCACCGCGGACACCGACCTCATCCATATCTTCGCCACCCGGCGGCTGGACCTGGCGCGTGCCATCAAGGACGCGCTTAAGGCCATGCGGCCTGACGCCGCGCTCTGGGTCAGCTGGCCGAAGAAGGCCTCCTGCGTCACGACCGACATCACGGAGAACGTGATCCGCGAACTGGCCCTGCCCCAGGGCCTCGTCGATATCAAGGTCTGCGCGGTGGATGCGACCTGGTCTGGCTTGAAGCTCGTCATCCGCAAGAACGCGCGCCCCCGGTTGAGTAAGCCCGCGACGCGCGGCCGATGACGTCCCGGCCGCACGCCGAGGCGATCCTGCAATGGGCGCGCAAGGCCCAGGCGATCGCGCGGAACGGGCTGGCGTTCACCCACGATCCCTTTGATCGCGAGCGCTACGGGCAACTGCGGGCGCTGGTGGCGCAGCGATGAGCACGGAACTGGACGTGCCGCTCGCGCGCGCGGCCTCCTTCTGGGAGTCTGAACACGGCTATGCGGCCCCGAAGATCGACGTGCGCGGCGGCGTGTTCGCGGGCGAGCTGTCGGGCGGACGTATCCTGGCGAGCCAGATCGAGCGGCCGTACCGTCACCAGCTTGAGCCGGACCTTCCCACCGATTTCGATTAGGCCTGCCCGCATGTCAGGATCGCTCCAGAACACCGCGCCCACCGCCGGCGATTGCGCCCTGCGGATCCTGGACGCGTTCGCGCGCTACAACGCGGAGTTCCGCGCGATCACCCGGCGCGCGCCGGTGCGCTTCGACAACCGCGACACGCGCGGCAGCCACCATGACGCGGTTGAGCGCATCGAGCTCTACGACCGTTTTGTCAACCAGACCGTCACCGAGTTCCGCCAGACAATGGGTGAGGCCGCCCTCGACCGCGAGCTGTGGCGCCACATCCACGGCGAATTCGCGGCGCGGATACTCGCGCTCCCCGACCCTGAGTTCACGAAGACTTTCTTCAGCTCAATCAGCCGCAGGCTCTTCGGCACCGTCGGGGTGGCGCCGGACCTTGAGTTCGTGGCGACCGACCTTGATCCGCTGGCCAACATCCATTCCGCCGTCGGTACGCACACCTATGCGAACCACGGCTCCCTCTCCTTGCTGTTCGAGGACCTGCTGGGGGATGTGCGCTTCCGCTCCCCGTGGCGCGATCTCGACCGCAGCATCGCGCACATCGCGGCGGAGGTGCGCGACGCGCTGCGGACGCGCTCCGAACGGCGCGAAGCCGAGCGGATCGAGGTCCTGTCCCCGGTGTTCTACCAGATCACGCGCGCCTACGTCGTCGGCCGGATCGTCGGCCGTGATTTCGTCATACCGCTGGTGGTCGCGCTCAAGAACACCGACGGCGGGGTGCTGGTGGATGCGGTCATCCTGAGCGAGAACGACATCAGCATCGTCTTCAGCTTCACCCGCTCCTACTTCCACGTCGACCTGGAGCGGGTCGGCGAGGCGGTCGCCTTCCTGAAGACCATTATGCCGCGCAAGCCGGTCAGCGAGCTGTTCACGGTGCTCGGCCGCGCGAAGCAGGGCAAGACCGAGCGCTACCGCGAGCTGATGCACCACCTTGACCATGCCGCGGACAAGTTCGAGCACGCCGCCGGGGACCGGGGCCTGGTGATGGTGTGCTTCACGCTGCCCTCCTTCGACGTCGTCTTCAAGGTCATACGCGACCGCTTCGCCTATCCGAAGACCGTGCTGCGCGAGGAGGTGCTGGCGAAATACCAGATGGTGTTCATCCACGACCGCGCCGGGCGCTTGGTCGATGCCCAGGAATTCCGCCGCCTGCGCTTCCCGCGTTCGCGTTTCTCCCCCGAACTGCTCGAGGAGCTACGCGGCGAGACGGGGCAGACGGTGCATGAGGATGGGACGGACCTGGTATTCGACCACCTGTACATCGAGAGGCGCATGACGCCGCTCAACCTCTACCTGCGCTCAGCGCCCGCAGCGGACGCCGAGCGCGCGGTACTGGACTATGGCCAGTGCATCCGCGACCTCGCCTACACCAATATCTTCCCCGGCGACCTGCTGCTGAAGAACTTCGGCGTCACGCGCCACGGACGGGTGATCTTCTACGACTATGATGAGCTTTGCCAGGTCACCGACTGCACGTTCCGTGACCTGCCCCAGGCGACCAATCCTGAGGATGAAATGCGCGGCGAGGCCTGGTTCTACGTCGGCGAGAGCGACGTGTTCCCCGAGACCTTCATCAACTTCCTCTCCTTCGACGACGTCCAGCGCGCGGCGCTCCTGCGCATGCATGGGGAGATTCTCACGGCCGGTTTCTGGCGGGCGGTCCAGCAGCGGTTGCGCGAGGGGGAACTCGTCGAGGTGCTGCCGTACCAGCCGCACCGGATACGGGTGGCCAGCAGCCTTTGAGCCCGCCTAAAAGCGGCGATCCGCGCGAGACCGCCTCGTTGGCCGGCGGCGGGCGCGCGGCTCGACGGCAGTCCGGGCTGCGCACCGCGCCGTTGGCGAAATCCCAGTTGACCAGTTCGTCGAGGAACGAATTCAGGTAGGCGGCGCGTAGGCATGCGCCCACCGCTCAAGCCCAAGCAGCACGGCCGGATGATGATGACCTTACCGTCTCAGGTACCCGTCGCCTCCAGCGCCTGGGCGATGTCCTGCGCGAGATCCTCCGCGTCCTCGAGCCCGATCGACAGCCGTATCGTGCCCTCCGTGATCCCGGAGGCGCGCTGCTGCTCGGCATTGAGCTCATGCCCGCCCATCATCCGCGCCGTGATCGCGAGCGACTCCGTCGAGCCCAAGCTCGCGGCCAGCGCGAACAGGCGCAGCGCGGCGGCGAAGCGGCGGGATGCCTCCGCGCCGCCCTTCAGGTCGAAAGTGACGATGCTGCCGAAGTCCTGCATCTGCCTCGCGGCCAGCTCGTGTCGTGGGTGCGAGGCGAGCCCGGGATAGTGCACGCGCGCCACCGCCGCGTGCGCTGCCAGTTGCCGCGCGACGAGCGCCGCGGTCGCGCTTTGCGCCTGGTAGCGGACAAAGTAGGTCTTGAGACCCCTGAGGATGAGGAACGCGGCGTGGGGATCAAGTGTCCCGCCGAGCGCGCCGAAGTCAGTGCGCATGGAGCGGATCAGTTCAGCGCGAGCGATGACCGCGCCGCCCATCACATCGCCGGTTCCCGAGGCGTACTTGGTGAGGCTATGCACGAACACATCCACATCGAACGCACCGTGCTGGTGGAAGCCCGCGAAGGTGTTGTCCATGACACTCAGCGTCCCGGCGGCGCGCGCCAGACGCGTGATCTCCGCGACATCGGCGATCTTAGTGACTGGGTTGGTTGGACTCTCAAAAAAGACCAGGCGCGCAGGCCGCGCGGCGAGCGCGCGCTCGATGCCCGTGGTGTCCTCGATTGAGAGCATCGTATGGGTGACGCCGAACCTACCCAGCAGTCGCCGGATCAGATAGCGGGTCGGGTTATAGGTCTCAACGAAACACAGGACGTGGTCGCCGTGCTTGGTGAGTGACAGCAGCGTCTGCGCCACGGCGCCCACGCCCGAGGCGGTCACCAGACAATCTTCGCGCCCCTGCAGCTCCGCGAGCAGCAGTTCAAGCTGGCGTGTCGTCGGGTTCGAGCCGCGCGAATAGAAGAATCCTGGGCGCCCGCCGCGCAGGAACTGTTCGGTGTCCTCCAGAGTGTCGAATTCGAACTTCACCGACTGGTAGATCGGCGCGACCAGGGGGTGATTGCCGGCCGGAAGCTCGACCCCGGGAGGATGATTCACGCGCGTGGTCTTTTTCATGTCTGCGACTCGATCTTCACGGATCCAGGGTAAAGCGGTCGGCGTCCAGGTGCGCCGGGAATTCGGTTCGGAAGGCATCGAGCGGCTCCTTGGGCAGCTCGACCGTGATAATGTCCGCCAACTCGCCGGCCCGCGCGAGCGACCGCCCGCGGAAGTCCAGCGCCATGCTGTCACCCGCGTAGTTCAGGTTCATGCCATCGGTCCCCACCCGATTGACGGCCACGACATACGCCTGGTTCTCGATGGCGCGCGCGGGCAGCAGCGCGCGCCAGGCGTCCGCGCGCGGCGCGGGCCAGTTCGCGACATACACGAGCAGGTCGTACTCCAGCTGCGGACGGCGGCGGCTGTATACCGGGAAGCGCAGGTCGTAGCAGACCAGGGGACACACGCGCAGGCCGCGCCACACCACACTCCACGCCTCGTTCCCGGGGGTGAAGTGCGCGTGCTCCGCTCCCATGCGAAACAGGTGGCGCTTATCGTAATGCCGCACCTGCCCGTCCGGGGTCACCCACAGCAGCCTGTTGTAGTAGTGGCCGTCGGCGAGTGTGATCACGCTGCCGGTAATAGCCGCATTGAGCCCGGCCGCCTGGCTGCGCAGCCACCGCGCGGTCGGCCCGTCATCAGGCTCCCCGAGGCGCTTAACCTCCATGCTGAAGCCCGTGGTGAAGGTCTCCGGCAGCACCACAAGGTCGGTCTGGCCCGCGAGTGGCCCTAGGATTCGCTCGAAGTGGGCGCGATTGCCCCCGGCGTCCTGCCACAGGAGAGGCTGTTGGACGAGCGACACCCGCAGAGTGCTCATGCGGCGCCTCGCCGCAGCCGCTCCGCGAAGCCCCCCAGGCGCCGCGCCGCCTCATCGAGCGTGCTGTCCTTCTTCGCCACACACAACCGCACGAACGGCAAGGACGTGGGGGATTCGTAGAAGGGCGCCAAGGGGATCGTCGCGACTCCCGCCTCGGTGAGCAATCGTTCCGCGAAGGCGAGATCACCCTCCTTCGAGAGGGCGCTGAAATCCAGCAGCTGGAAATACGTGCCCTGCGCGGGCGGCAGCGCGAAGCCCGAACCGGCCAGCGCCGCGCGCAGGCGGTCACGCTTGTCCTGGAAGAAGCGCGCGAGGCCACGGCCCCCCTCGGGTTTCTCCGCGAGGTATCCGGCGATAGCCTCCTGTAGCGGATGGGCGATGCTGAAGGTGTTGAACTGGTGCACCTTGCGCAGCTCGCGCGTCAGCAGCGGCGGGGCGACGCAGTAGCCGACGCGCAGTCCGGTCGCATGCAGCGTCTTGCCGAAGGAGAACACCGCGAAGCTGCGCCGCGCGAGCTCAGGATGACCCAGCACAGAATGGTGTCGCGCGCCATCGAACACCACGTGTTCGTAGACCTCATCGGAGAGCACCAGGATGTCTCGGTCCCGAATGATCCTCGCCAGCGCATCGAGATCCCCGGCCGACGCGGTCACGCACGCCGGGTTGTGCGGGCTGTTGAACAGCACCAGCCGCGTGCGGGCGCTGAAGGCCGAGCGCACTTGGTCCCAGTCATAACGAAATCCCGGCTGCGCCAGCGGAATACGGATGCAGCGCGCCCCGGCCAGGCGCACCGCCGGCTCGTACGAATCGTAGGCGGGGTCGAAGGCGATGACCTCATCGCCGGCTCCCACCGCGGCCTGGATCGCCGAGTAAATCGCCTCCGTCGCGCCCAGGGTGACGGTGATCTCGCTCTGCGGGTCGCGCTCCAGCCCGTATGACAGCCGCAGCTTCGTCGCGATCGCCTCGCGCAGGCTCCCCGTGCCCTCCATCGGCGCATACTGATTGAAGCCGGCGCGCATCGCCTCCGCCACCAGTTCCGCGAGGCGCGGGTCGATGTCGTAGTCCGGAAACCCCTGGCCTAGGTTGAGCGCGCCAAGCTCGCGGGCGCGGCGGGACATGACCGTGAAGATCGTGGTGCCGACGTCGGGAAGCTTGCTGATCATGCGAACCGTGCTGGTCCTGCGCCACCCACGGCGCGCCTGTGAGTCTACGGATTGGAGGCGGCGGCCAGCCGCAGGTCGCGCTCGCGGCGCTTTTCGCGATAGCGCATCCATATGGTGGAGATCGCGATCCCGGTGGCGACCACCAGCACCATGATCGTCGCCAGGGCGTTGATGTCCGGAGTCACGCCGAAGCGGACCTTCGAGAAGATGACCATGGGAAGTGTGCTCGACCCGGGCCCCGCGACGAACTGCGTGATGACCAGGTCGTCCCAGGACAGCGTGAAGGCCAGCAGCCAGCCGGAGGCGATAGCCGGGAGGATCAGCGGCAGCGTGATGCGGAAGAACACCTTCACCGGCCGCGCCCCCAAGTCCATGGCCGCCTCCTCCAGCGATTCATCGAAGCCGGTCAGGCGCGACTGCACGACCACGGTCACGTAGGCCATGCAGAAGGTGATGTGCGCAAGCGTGATGGTGACCGCGCCCACGCCATGCGGCCAGCCGATCAATTGCTCCAGGGCGACGAACAGCAGCAGCAGCGACAGTCCCGTGATCACCTCCGGCATGACGATCGGCGCGGTGGTCATGCCCGCCAGCAGCATGCGGCCCCGGAAGGCGCCGTAGCGCGCCAGCGCCATGCCGGCGAGCGTGCCGAGGATCACCGCGCCGGTGGCCGAGACCAGCGCGATGCGGATCGACAGCCACGCGGCGCCTAGGATCTGGCTGTTGTGCATGAGCACGCCGTACCACTTCAGCGTGGGCGAATTGACCGCGTCCCAGACGGTGACCAGGCGCGAATTGTTGAACGAGAAGATGACCATCGAGAGGATCGGCGCGTACAGGAAGATCAGCCCGAGCACCAGCGCGACACGCGTGAAGAGCCCGCGCGACTTCATTGGGCCGCCTCGAGTTCGCGCCGCTGCATGCGCTGGAACAGCATGATGGGTATCACCAGCAGCAGCAGGATCAGAATCGCCACCGCGCTGGCGACCGGCCAGTCGCGATTCTCGAAGAACTCGTCCGAGAGCACGCGGCCGATCATCAGCTGGTCGGTGCGCCCGAGGAGCGTCGGGATGACGTACTCACCCACCGCGGGGATGAACACCAGCAGCGAGCCTGCGACGATGCCGGCCAGGGATTGCGGCAGCGTGACGCGTAGGAACGCCCGGAACGGCCGCGCCCCTAGGTCCGCCGCCGCCTCGAGCAAGGCTGGGTCGTGCTTCTCCAGGTTAGCGTACAGCGGCAGGATCATGAACGGCAGGTAGGAGTAAACGATACCGATGTACACCGCGAAGTCGGTCTGCAGCATCACCAGCGGGTGGTGAATGACGCCCAGGTACATGAGCACGTTGTTTATGACGCCGTTGTTCTTGAGCAGCCCGATCCATGCGTATACCCGCAGCAGGAAAGAGGTCCAGAACGGCAGCACGATCAGCATCAGCAGCACCGATCGTGACGAGGGCGAGGAGCGCGCGATGGCGTAGGCCATCGGGTAGCCGATCAGCAGGCACAGGAGCGTCGAGATCGCGGCGACCTTGACCGAGTACAGGTAGGAGCTGACGTAGAGGGAATCAGTGAAGAGGAACGAGTAAGCCGAGCCATGCAGCTCAATCGACGGCCACCAGCTGTGGTGCCATGTCAGTAGCGGGGTATACGGCGGAATCGCCAGCCGTACCTCCGAGAAGGAGATCCGAAAGACGATGAGAAAGGGGATCAGGAACAGCAGTAGCAGCCAGAAAGTGGGAACGCCCGCGACCCACCGCCTGCCCGCTGCCCGCGACAGTCTCACCTCGCGCGGCCTACTCTGTCAGGACGACTGGGCTCGAGCCGTGCCAGGAAAGCCATACGCTCTCCTCGCGCACGATCGGGCGTTCGCGGCCGCGCATCGTGTTCGGCAGGGTCACCCGCATCATCTTGCCGGAATCAATCTGCACCAGATATATCGACATGTCCCCCATGTAGGCGATCTCGCGCACCGTGCCGCGCACCAGGTTCTCGGCCGGATCGGCGCCGCCGGGCTGCTGCCGGCTAATGCCGATCTTCTCCGGGCGGATGGCGGTCCACACCGTCGCCCCATTCGCGCAGGCGACGGTGCGCTCCGCGCGCACCGTGCCGCGCAATTCCGCGCAGTCGATCCGCACCGCATCGGTTCCACCCTGGAGCACCTGTCCCTCGAACATGTTGACCGAGCCGATGAAGTCGGCCACGAAGCGGTTCGACGGGGACTCGTAGATGTCCGACGGCGATCCGACCTGCACGATGCGTCCCTGATTCATGACCCCCAGGCGCGTCCCCAGCGTCATCGCCTCCTCCTGGTCGTGCGTGACCACGATGAAGGTGACGCCCATGCGCTGCTGGATACTGATCAGCTCGAACTGGGTGTGTTCGCGCAGCTTCTTGTCGAGGGCCGCGAGCGGCTCGTCCAGCAGCAGCAGCTTGGGCTTCTTCACCAGGGCGCGGGCGAGCGCGACACGCTGGCGCTGGCCGCCGGAGAGCTGATGCGGCTTGCGGGCGCCGAAGCCACCCATCTTCACCATGTCGAGGATCTCGGCGACCTGGCGCTTGGCGCGCTCGCGACTGACGCCTTCCTGCTCGAGGCCGAAGGCGACGTTCCTCTCCACGCTCATGTGCGGGAAGAGCGCGTAGGACTGGAACATCATGTTCACCGGACGCTCGTAGGGAGGCGTCGTGCTCATGTCCGCGCCGTCGATATGGATCGTGCCGGAGGTCGGGGTCTCGAATCCGGCCAGCATGCGCAGGAGGGTGGTCTTGCCGGAGCCGGAACCGCCCAGCAGGCAGAAGATCTCGCCGCGGCGGATGTCGAGTGAGACGTTGTCGACGGCGGCGAAGTCGCCGAATTTCTTGGTAACGCCGGCGATGCGCGCGTAGGCCTGGGCGGAGTCGATGGCTGGCATGGGGGGAGCGTTCACCTTTGGACCTGCGGTCATATTAGCTGGGGTCGGGCACTCAGTTGTTGGTCTTGAAGCGTGTCCACATGCGGGTAAGCAACCGCTGGAACTGTGGCGGCCGCGCCCGCTCCGCGGTCAGCCGGGCCCGCACGGCGGCTGGCGGAAAGACGCCCGGGTCGTCGCGCACGATCGGGTCGAGCGGTTGCGCGGTGGATGGCAGCGCATTCGCGTACTTGATGAGGTTGGAGTTGCGCGCCGCGACGTCGGGCCTCATCAGATAGTCGAGAAACAGGTGGGCGTTCTTCACGTGTGAGGCGTCGATCGGGATCGCCAGGACGTCAAAGTTGACGATGGCCCCCTCGCGCGGGATCGAGTAGGCGATGTCGAGCCCCTTGTTGGCCTCGGCTGCCCGGTCGTGGGCCTGCTTGATGTCGCCGGACCATCCCATGACTAGGCAGACATCGCCATTGGCCAGGTTGTCGATGTAGCGCGAGGAATCCACGAAGCGCACGTAGGGCCGGATCGCCTTCAGCGCGGCCTCGCCAGCCTTCAGGTCTGCCGGGGCATCGCTGTTCGGCGGGCGGCCGAGATATATCATCACCGTTGCCAGCACTTCCGAAGGCGCATCCAGGATCGAGACGCCGCAGTCGGCGAATTTCGAGACCACGGCCGGGTCGAAGATCATGCGCCAGCTGTTCAGGGGCGCGTCAGGCATGCGGGCCTTGATCTCCGCGGCGTTGTAGCCTACCCCCGAGGTGATCCAGGTGTAGTCAACCGCGTACTGATTCCCCGGGTCGTACAACGCGGTTCCGCGGGCGATGTCCGGGTCGATGTTCTTTAGGTTCGGCAGCCGCGACTTGTCCAGCTTCTGGTAGATATCCGCCTGGATCTGGCGCTCGAGGAAGGCCGCGGACGGTACGACGATGTCGTAGCCGGCGTGCCCGGTCAGCAGCTTGGTCTCGAGGATCTCGTTGGAGTCGTACACGTCGTAGTTGACGTGGATGCCGGTTTCCTTCTCGAAATCGGCGATCACTTTGGGCTGGATGTAGTCGGACCAGTTATAGACGTTCAGGAGCTTGTCGTGGTCCGAGGCGTCCGGGACGCCATGCGCCGCCGGCCGCGCGCAGCCGGCGAGCAGGTTCGCGAGCATGACGAGGGCGGCTCTCAGGCGGGTCGATCGGGGGGCGCGGGTCACGTCCTCTTCTTATATAACAGCCCCGGCCGCCCTGAGAAGCCGGTCCGGGCTTCCGGCATGCGCCGCTTTAGACGTTCAGCAGCAGGTGCTCGCGCTCCCAGGAGCTGATCACCTGCAGGAACACCTCGTATTCGGCTTCCTTCACGATCGTGAACGCCTCGACGAACGACTCGCCCAGCAGCTTCACGAGTGGCTCGCTCGCCCGCAACGTCCGCAAGGCGTCATCCAGCGAGCGGGGCAGCCCGAACGGCAGGTCGTGCGCGCTACCGACGATTGGGTCACTGGGCACGGCGTCCTCGATCATTCCCAGGTAGCCGCAGGCCAGAGAGGCGGCCAGGGCGATGTAAGGATTCGCATCGGCCCCGGCGACGCGATTCTCGACCCGGCGCGCTTGGGCGTCGGACATTGGCACGCGCAGACCCGCGGTGCGGTTGTCATAACCCCACTGCGCGTTGATGGGCGCGGACAGGTAGCGTGTCAGCCGGCGGTAGGAATTCACGTTCGGGCTGAACAGGGCCATCGCCGCCGGCAGGTACTTCTGCAGGCCGCCGATGTGCGCGAAGAACAGCTTCGAGGGCGTGCCATCCGGGTTGCTGAAGATGTTCTTGCGGGTCTTGGTGTCCACCACGCTCTGGTGGATGTGCATGGCGCTGCCGGGCTCCTTCGCGTGTGGCTTCGCCATGAAAGTGACGTACATCTTGTGCCGCAGCGCCGCCTCGCGCGCCGTGCGCTTGAACAGGAAGGCCTGGTCAGCCAGATCCAGCGCGTTGCCGTGGATCAAGTTGATCTCCATCTGCGCGGGACCGTCCTCGTGGATGAGGGTGTCGATCTCGATGTCCTGGTCCTCGCAGAACTGGTAGATGTCATCGAACAGCGGGTCGAACTCGTTCACCGCGGCGATACTGTAGGACTGGCGCCCCGGCTCGGAACGGCCGGAACGGCCCACCGGCGGCTTCAGCGGGTAGTCCGCGTCACGGTTCTGTTCGACGAGGTAGAACTCCAGCTCCGGGGCCACCACTGGTTCCCAGCCACGCGCGGCGTACAGCTCAAGGATGTTGCGCAGCACGTTGCGCGGGGCCATCGAGACCCGCCGGCCGTCCGCATAGAAGCAGTCGTGGATGACCTGCGCGGTCGGCTCCGCGGCCCACGGCACGCGCCGCACGGTCTTCGTGTCCGCTTTGAGGACGATGTCGATCTCGGCCGGGCTCATGGCGTTGCCCGTGTGGGTCGGGTAGTCCCCCGTCACGGTCTGCAGGAAGACGCTCTCGGGGAGGCGCATGCCCTCATCCTCGGCGAACTTGGCCGCGGGCATGATCTTGCCCCGGGCAATGCCGGCCATGTCGGGAATAATCGCCTCCACCTCGGAGATGGAGTGATCACGGAAAAACTGGCGGATCTCGCTAACCATACAATTCGCCTTTCACTTGTCCTGCGCGCGTCCGCGGGTCGCCTCACCGAAGGCCGCGAACAGCGCACGCGAAAACGGGTTGTTCATCACTCTCCACTCTGGATGCCATTGCACGGCGAGCGCGAAGCGGCGCGCATCACGCACCCGGAACGCCTCCACCACCCCATCCGGGGCCCGTGCCTCCACCGCCAGCGCGTCACCGAGGCGGTCGATTCCCTGGTTGTGCAGCGAGTTCACCTGGATGCGGGCATCGGCCGAAAGCCCCCGCAGGAGCCCACCCTCCGCCAGCGTCACCTCGTGCGCCGGTCCGTACTGCACGTCCAGCGGCTGGCTCGTGTCGTCGCGGTGATCCAGGTGCCCGGGCACCTCATGCAGCTTCTGGTGGAGCGTGCCGCCGAAGGCGACGTTCATCTCCTGGAACCCCCGGCAGATCCCCAGCACCGGGACGCCCACCCGCACCGCCTTGCGGATCAGGGGAAGCGTCGTGGCATCCCGCGCCGGGTCGTGCAGCGTCCCGGGGTCGCTCGCCGGACCCTCGTACAGGTGCGGCTCCACGTTCGAGGGGCTGCCCGTGAACAGCAGCCCATCCACCCGCTCCAGCAGCTCGTCGAAACCGAGTTCCTCGGCCAACGAGGGGATCAGCAGCGGCATGGCGCCGGCGGCATCCATCAGCGCCCGGGCATATTTCTCCCCGACCATGTGGAATGCATGCGCGCCCACCATTCGCCGGTCGGCGGGAATACCTATCAGTGGACGTCCGGGTGCCATGGCGGCGTGCTCAGAGCCGTGTCTAATATATTAGACAAACTGCCCCGATGGGATCTCCGAATTGAGGGGCCATTAGACCACAGGTGCCGGTCGGAAACCTGTGCCGGTGAGCTTTGACATAACGGCATTGGGGCTCAAAACAGGCCCCCCAGCGCCTAAGTCGTCGGGCCGCATGGCATTTGCGGGCTTCCTCACCGCCTCGCTATCCTGAGCCTCCACGCGGGACTTGACGCGTGAGAATATCTTAAACACCCCACAGCACCCGCAGGCCTCCATGGCAGCCACAGGCTACGTCCCTTCTTATTACGCCGCCTCCGCGCATGCGGCCCCCGAACACCGGCCGCTCGAAGGTTCCATCGAAGCGGACGTCTGCGTGGTTGGCGGGGGTATCGCCGGCTGCTCAACCGCGCTGCACCTGGCTGAACGCGGCATGCGTGTCGTGCTGCTCGAGGAACACCAGATTGGCTGGGGGGCCTCTGGCCGCAGCGGCGCGCAGGCGATCCAGGGAATCGCCTCCGGCCAGGCGAAGCTCGACCGGCTCATCGGCCCGCAGGCGGCCCGCTCGGTCTGGGAGGTCTCGGTTGAGGGCCTAGCCCTGATGCGCCAGCTCATCGGGCGTTTCTCGATCGACTGCGACTGGGTCGACGGGCACATGACCACCGCCGTCAAGCCGCGCCACGAACGTGAACTGCGCGCGGAGCTCGCGGAACTGCGAGATGTCTACGCGTACCCGAGCGTGCGTTACGTGCCACGGGAGGAACTGCGCTCGATACTGGCCACCGAGCGCTACCTGGGCGCCCTGTACGACACCAACAGCGGACACGTCCATCCGCTCAACTACACGCTGGGACTGGCGGCCGCGGCGCAGTCGATGGGCGCGCGCATCTACGGCGGTACGCGCGCCCTCTCCTTTTCGCAGGTGGCGAACTCGAAGGTGCGGATCGCCACCGCGCGCGGCGAGGTTCGCGCCCGCCAGCTGGTCCTCTGCGGCAATGTCTTCCTCGGGCCGACGGCGCCCACCCTCGCCGCCAAGATCATGGCGGTGGCCACGTATATCGTGGCGACCGAGCCGGTGGGCGCTGAGCGTGCGCGATCGCTGATCGTCAACAACGCCGCCGTCAGCGACATGAACTGGGTGCTCGACTACTATCGCCGCTCCGCCGATCACCGGCTCCTCTTCGGCGGCCGCGTGAACTACTCGGGTCTGAAGTCCTTCGACGCCCCGCGTGCGACCCGAGCGCGCATGCTCGGCGTCTATCCGCAGCTGGAGGACGTGCGGATCGAGTACTCATGGGGAGGCGATGTCGACATAACCCTCAACCGCGCCCCGCATTTCGGGCGGCTGGCGCCGAACATCTACTTCCTGCAGGGGTTCTCGGGCCACGGGATCGCACTCACCGGCATCGCCGGCAAGCTCGTCGCCGAGGCCATCGGGGGCACCGCGGAGCGTTTCGACGTGTTCGCCCGCATCCCACACGCCGACTTCCCCGGCGGCCTGGCGCTGCGCCGCCCGGCGCTGGTGCTGGCGATGCTGTACTTTCGGATCAAGGACCTGCTTTAAGCTGGATTCGATGCGCCAGTGAATCAGGAAAAAGAAATTCCGTGCATTACCAGGTGAACTACAGGCAGCTGATCCTCGGTTTGTGGCTGGCCTGGCTGCTTTACTGGCTGGTCACCGCGGCGGTCGTGAAGCCCACTCGGCGCCGCGAATCCTCCGGCTCACGCATCTCGCACTGGCTGCCGCTGCTGTTGGGTATTTATCTTGTCTCGTGGCCAAACGTGCGGGCGGGGTGGCTGTCGCGGCAACTCTTCCCGGACGTGCCGCTGCGTTACGCGCTCGCGACGGTGGTGGTCGCGCTCGGGCTCGCCTTCACGGTCTGGGCGCGGATGCACCTGAGCGGAAACTGGAGCGGGTCCGTCACCCAGAAGGAGGGCCACGAGCTGATCCGCTCCGGCCCGTACTCCCACGTGCGTCACCCGATCTACACCGGACTCATCCTGGCCCTGATAGGCAGTGCCATCGCGCTCGGCGAACCGCGCGGATTCCTGGGAGTGCTTCTCGCCCTTGGCGCCTGGGTGCGCAAGCTGCGCATCGAGGAAGGCTTCATGCGGGAGATCTTCCCGGGCCAGTACGAGCGCTACGCGGCCGAGGTCCCCGCGCTGGTCCCCCTCACAAAAGCTCGGCGCTCTACGCCGCGCTGAGGGCCGCCCCCTTAAGCACCTGATCGCCGGCGACGAAGGCGGGATCGGGCGGCCGAGCGATCGCTGACGTCCTGGCGGATCCGGCCCACCAGAATCGGGCCGTTGCCGGTCGCCTCCCGCGGCATGGGCCGCAGCTGGACGAGGTCGGAGGTGTCCTGGGTTACCATTCCTGGCGATGTCCCGCTTCACGAAAGCCGTTCCTAGCCGCGCGAGCTAGTATTCCTCGGGAGCGCACGACCGCCGCGCGCCCGCCATCACCATTCAGATAGACCCGGATAATCGCACCATGGCCAAGGCATATTGGATCACCGCATACCGCACGATTCGCGACGCCGAGGCGCTTGGCGCCTACGCCAGGCTCGCGCTCCCCGCACTGCAGGCCGCGGGCGGGCGCTTTCTCGCGCGCGGGGTTCCCGCACAGATCTACGAGGGCGGCCTGGCCGAGCGCACCGTGCTCATTGAATTCGACAGTGTCGCGCAAGCGCGCGCGGCGCACGACAGTCCCGGGTATCAGCAGGCGCTGCGCGCTCTTGGGAATGGCGCCGACCGCGATCTGCGCATCGTTGAAGGAGTCGAATAGCGCGCGGGTCGTCCACGACCGGCGCCGCTGGCCGCGCACCGGCGGAACGATGGAAGAAGCGACCTAGGGCCGCGCCCGTACCTCGTAGCACTTGTGAATGCGCGGATTGCGCTCAAAGTCTTTCGGCAGGGTCGACGCGGAGACATCGCGCACCTCGAAGCGCTGGGCAACGGCCTCGTCCAGCCGGAATTTCTGCGCGTTGGTCGAGAACACGATCAGGCCGCCCGGGGTGAGCAGGTCGGCGCAGCCGGCGATCAGTTCGCCATGGTCGCGCTCCAAGTCGAGCACCCCTTCCATGCGCTTGGAATTGGAGAACGTCGGCGGATCGAGGAACACCAGATCGAATCGTTCGGCGCCCGCGCGAGCCTCTTTCAGCCACTCACGGCAGTCGGCCTGCACGAAGCGATGCGCCGCTCCGTGGAAGCCGTTGATCGAGAGGTTGCGCTGCGCCCACTCCAGGTACGTCCGCGACATGTCCAGAGTGGTCGTCCGCGCCGCGCCTCCGTCCGCGGCGTACACAGACGCGGTGCCGGTATAGGCGAAGAGGTTGAGAAAATTCTTGCCGCGGGCAGCCTGGCGCAGCCGCGCGCGCGTCAGCCGGTGATCCAGGAATATCCCCGTGTCGAGGTAGTCCTCGAAGTTCACGCGGAACTTAAGTCCACCCTCCATGACCTGATAGAACTCGGACTGTTCGTCGAGCTTCCCGTACTGCTCGCCCCGCTTCGTGCGGCGTCGCGTGCGCACCTGTATGCGCTCGACCGGGACCCCGGTCGTGTGCGGTAATGATGCGAGCACCTCGCCACGGCGCTTGCGCACGGCATCCAGCTCGATCTCCGCCGGCGCGGCGTACTCGGAGACGTACAACCACAACGTGTCGGGCTCGAGCGTGCGGTACGCGTCGATCGCGAAAGCGTATTCGGGCATATCCGCGTCGTACACGCGGTAGCAGGTGATTCGCTCGCGCTGCGTCCAACTGCGCAGGTGCTTAAGGTTCTTGGCGAGCCGGTTCGCGAACATCTGCGCGCCGGGGGTGTCCTTGAGGTGCGCGATGCCCTTGCCGAGCGTCCCGCCCTCGCGGGCGCTTTCCGCCTCGACCTTGATGCGCAACAGGCGGCACTCGATACCGCCGTTCCACACCGCGTGGGTCCGGTAGGCGCGCAGCCCAAGTTCCCTGCCCAGTTCCGGCGCGCCGGTCAGCACCGCGGCGTTCCAGCCCTGGAAGCGCTCGCGTAGCACGGTGCCCAGCTCACGGTGCACCAGTCGCGCTGCCTCGTCGTTCTCAAGGCGCACCCCGTAGGGTGGATTCGCGCACAGGAGTCCGGCGCGGCCCGCCGGTCGCTCTGGCAGTGGCGCCACATCCACGAGGTTCCCGGTCTGGAAACTCACCCAGCGCTCGACCCCGGCGCGCGCGGCGTTTTCGCGCGCGCCGCGGATGGCGGTCGCATCGCGGTCCGTCCCACGCACGGTCACCGTCGTCGTCTCGCCCTTGGTCGCGCGGACGTGCGCCTCCTCGAGCAGCCGCGTCCACAGCTGCGCATCGTGGCCGCGCCAGCCGAGGAAGCCAAAGTACTCACGGGTCAGGCCCGGTGCGCGGTCCGCGGCGATCAGGGCCGCCTCCACGCAGAATGTCCCCGACCCGCAAAGGGGGTCGAGGAACTCGGCATCACCGGCGGCCATCTGCGGCCACTGCGTGCGCATCAGCACCCCGGCGGCGACGTTCTCCTTCAGCGGCGCCTCGCCGGCTGCGCCGCGATAGCCGCGGCGATGCAGGCTCTCGCCCGACAAATCCAGGGAGACTGTGATCCGCGTGCCGTGCGCGTGCGCGTGCACGCGCACGTCCGGACGCTCCAGAGCGATGTCGGGGCGCTCGCCGGTGGAGGCGCGCAACGAGTCGACGATGCCGTCCTTGAGCTTGAGCGCGCCGAAGTGTGTATGCGTGATCGCCGGGTGCCGCCCCGTGAAGTCACAGGCCAGCGTGGCGCCGGGTCGAAGGTGCGTCGCCCAATCGATGCGCGTCACCCCCGCTAGGAAAGTCTCGGCGTCCACGGCATCGAACTGCGCCACGTCGAGGAACACGCGGTTGGCGACGCGCGACCACAGGCATGCACGGTAGGCCACCTCGAGAGACCCGGTGAACGCGACGTCGCCCGAGCGCTCGCGGCTGTCGGCGGCTCCGCAGGCGACCAGTTCCTGAGCCAGCAGGTCCCCGAAGCCGCGCGGGGCGCTGGCGAGGAACTTGCGCGGAACGGCATTCACTCCGGCGCTTGGCCCGGCCGCGCACTCATGACAGGTCGAGCCAGGTCGTCTTGAGCTCGGTGTACTTCTCCAGCGCGTGCAGCGACTTGTCGCGGCCCATGCCTGATTGCTTGAAACCGCCGAACGGCACGGTGATGTCATCGGCGTCGTAGCAGTTGATGTAGACGGTGCCGGCGCGGATGGCGCGCGCCATGCGGTGCGCGACCGTGATGTCACGCGTCCACACCGCCGAAGCGAGCCCGTACACCACGTCGTTGGCGATCTCGATGGCTTCCTCGGCCGTCTTGAACGTGATGGTCGACAGCACTGGCCCGAAGATCTCCTCGCGGGCGATGGTCATCTTCTGCGACACGTTCTCGAATACCGTCGGCTCAACGAAGTAGCCGCCCGTGTCCTGCCGCACGCGCTTGCCACCCAGGCGCACGCTCGCGCCCTCGCGCTTGCCCGCGTCGATGTAGCCGAGCACCCGCTTCATCTGCGTCTCATCCACGATCGCCCCAAGCCGCGTCGCCGGCTCCAGCGGATCGCCGGGGGCGAGTTTGCGACCGACCTCCTGGACTTTCTCCAGCACGCGATCCTTGACGCTCTCCTGCACCAGCAGGCGTGAGCCCGCGGAGCAGACCTCGCCTTGGTTGAAGAAGATGGCGAACGCCGCGGCCGTGGCGGCCTTGTCGAGGTCGGGGTAGTCAGCCATGACGATGTTAGGCGACTTGCCGCCGCACTCGAGCGAAACACGCTTCAGGTTGGACTGGCCGGCGTACTGCATGATCATCTTACCGGTGGCCGTGGAACCGGTGAAGGTCACGCAGTCGACATCCATATGCAGCGCAAGCGCCTTGCCGGCGGTATGCCCATAACCCGGGACGATGTTCAGCACCCCGGGAGGAAGACCCGCCTCGATGGCCAGTTCAGCGACCCGCAAGGCGGTCAGCGGGGACTTCTCCGAAGGCTTGAGTACCAGGGAGTTTCCGCCCGCGAGGACCGGGGCGATCTTCCACGCCGCCATCACCAGCGGGAAGTTCCACGGCACGATCGCGCCGACGACCCCCAGCGGTTCACGCGTGATCAGCGCCAGCGAGCCCGGGCCAGTGGGCGCCACTTCGCCGTAGACCTTGTCGATCGACTCGGCGTACCACTGGATGCAGCGCGCGGCGCCCGGGATGTCGATGTTCAGGCTGTCGGAGATCGGCTTGCCCATATCGAGGGTCTCAAGCAGGGCCAACTCGTCGGTGTGCTCGAGGATAAGTTCAGCGAAGCGCGAGAGGACCTTCTTGCGCTTGGCGGGAGGCAGATTCGACCAGACTCCCTTGCGGAAGGCGGCGCGCGCGGCAGCGACGGCGCGATTGATGTCCTCCTCGTCCCCGGCGGCGACCTGCGCCAGTACCTTGCCGGTGGCCGGGTTCACCGAGTCGAATGTGGCTCCCGAGGCCGCATCCACGTAACGGCCTTCAATGAACGCGCGGGTGCGCAAGTCGAGGGAGCGGGCACGCTCGTGCCAGGAGATAGCGGCGGGCTTGGCATTCATGGCGGTTCCCGATTCGTTCAGAAGGTCGGAGGGGTGCAGGCGCTGATGATCTCACACGGCTCGCGTCCGGCGTTGCGGAAGCGGTGTGGGAGCTGGCTGGCGAAGTAATAAGCCTCGCCCGGACCGAGCGCCCGGGTCGAGCCGCTGACGGTGAGTTCAATTCGCCCGCGGATGACCACGCCGGCCTCCTCCCCGCGGTGCGCGAGCATCTCCTCGCCGGTGGCGGCACCAGGGGCGTAGCGCTCATGCAGCACGCTCATTTGCCTGCCCGGCCGCTGCGCGGCCACGAGGCGCAGCGACACCTCCTCATTGCCTAGCTCCACCAGCTCCTCGGCGCCAAAGAACGCCTGCGGGGCCGCGGCCAGATCCAGCGTGAAGAACTCGGCGAGCGACATCGGTACCCCGTCGAGCACTTTCTTGAGCGAGCTCACCGAAGGGCTCACCCGGTTCTGCTCGATCAGGGAAATCAGCCCATTGGTGACGCCGGCGCGGCGAGCCAGTTCCCGCTGGGATATCCCGAACGCGGTGCGGATGCTGCGCAGGCGCGTACCGACGTCAATGTTCATGAGGCGTTTAATATATTAGACAATGGGAGCTGAAATATCCCTCTGGTGGTCGAAATTGTCCACTTTATTTATCATTCGCACCCTCCTCACAGCTGCCTGGATTTCCCAACGCCATGCCCGACTCCGCATCGCTCAGCCGCGCGGAACTGGAAGCTCTCTGGCTTCCCTTCACGCACAACCGCCAGTTCAAGGCCAAGCCGCGGCTTCTCGCCAAGGCGAGCGGCATGCACTACTGGACCGTGGACGGTCGGCAGGTGCTCGATGCGGTGGCCGGGTTGTGGTGCGTGAACGCGGGACACGGGCGCAGCGAGATCACCGAGGCGGTCTCCGCGCAGCTGCAGACGATGGACTACGCGCCTCCTTTCCAGATGGCGCACCCGCCGGCATTCGCGCTGGCGAACGAGCTGATCAAGATCGCGCCCACGGGCCTCGACCATGTCTTCTTCACCAACTCCGGCTCCGAGTCGGTCGATACCGCGCTCAAGATCGCCCTCGCCTACCACCGCGTGCGCGGGCAGGGAACGCGTACGCGCTTCATAGGCCGCGAGCGTGGCTATCACGGAGTCGGCTTCGGCGGCATCTCCGTCGGCGGGATCGCCCCAAACCGCAAGACCTGGTCGGCGGCGCTGATACCCGGTGTCGATCACCTGCCGCACACGCACGACCTCGCCAAGAACGCTTTCTCGCGTGGGCTGCCCGAGCACGGCGCGAACCTGGCTGAGGAGCTGGAGAGACTGGTCACGCTGCACGATGCCTCCAACATCGCCGCGGCCATCGTCGAGCCGCTCGCCGGCTCCACCGGCGTGCTCCTGCCCCCGCGTGGCTACCTCAAGCGCCTGCGCGAGATCTGCGACAAGCACGGCATCCTTCTCATATTCGACGAGGTGATCACAGGCTTCGGACGCACCGGGTCAGCGTTCGCGGCCCAAGAGTTCGGGGTCAAGCCGGACATGATCACGCTCGCCAAAGGTTTGACGAATGGCTGCGTGCCGATGGGCGGGGTCCTGGTCACGAAGGACATCTACGAATCCTTCATGCAGGGACCTGATGGTATCGAGCTGTTCCACGGTTACACGTACTCGGCGCACCCGGTCGCCTGCGCGGCGGGACTCGCGACGCTCGGGATCTACCAGCGCGACGGGCTGCTCACACGCGCCAAGACACTCGCCAAGCAGTGGGAAGACGCGGCGCACGCGCTGCGGGGACTGCCGCACGTGATCGACATTCGCACCTACGGACTCATCCTGGGGGTGGAACTGCAGCCGCTGCCCGGCAAGCCGGGGGCGCGGGCATACGATGTGTTCACGAAGTGCTTCGAGCGCGGCGTGCTGGTGCGCCAGACCGCGGACATCATCGCGATGTCGCCGCCACTGATCGTCGAGTCCGCCCAGATCGAGCAGATGTTCGGCACGCTGGCGGAAGTGCTGCGCGGGCTATAGCGGCCGGGCGCGGCAAAGCCGGGCGCTGGCGCGCCCGGCCGGCTGGGCTTGGCCTGCTATACCTGCGGCTCGTGGCGGTCGCGGCGCATCCGCGAAAGCACCAGCCAGGCGAGAACGCCGATGACGATGGCGCTGCCGACCAGCATCTCCATCTCCGATAGGCTAAACGCGCTTGCGCGCGACGCGGAAATCGTAATTGTCTGCACGACACATCTCCCAGGGACACGACCCAGGGGGTACCTTCGCACTGGGACGCGGCGCGGAGAAGCAAGCGGTCGCGGTTCTGCGACCGCCGTCATAACGGCTGGGTGTTATGTCAGCTGGGTCGCAGGCTTAATCAGCCCCGCGACTCGAAAATCGCGTAGATCTTCGAGCAATCCTCAATGACCTCCCAGGTCCCCACGAAGCCAGCGGGGACCACGAACGCATCCCCGGGACCGAAGGCGCAGCGCTCGCCGCTCACGCTCTCCAGGACGACCCTCCCGGAGGTCATCACGCACAGCTCATTCTCGGTATAGCGGATCCGCCACTTGCCGCGGGTGGCCGACCAGCGACCGGCGAAGAACTGCTGACTGCCGTCGGCGAAGAAATTCCGCACCTCCAGCCGGGGTGTCCCGGAGACGAGCCGGTCGGCCGCGGGCTCCGAGACGTCGGGGTCGACCTCCCCCTCCAGGCGCACGATGGAAGTGTTCATGGCGGTGTCACACAGGTGTTCATGCCAGCGAATTCTAGCGCGAAGGCGCGCCGCGGGTTCATCCCGCGACGCGTCCCGCTGCCAGCGGGCTTGCTGGCTACTCACGGCTCGCGACCTGCTCGGCGCCGGGGAGCATCAGGCGCACGCTCACCCGCCGCTCGAACGCATAAGCGTCCAAGTCCCCTTCCGCGCTGGTCGACTCGCTCCCGCCGTGCGCCTGGATGACGATGCGCTCGGGGGCCACACCGGCGCTGGTGAGCGCCGCCGCGACGCCCTGCGCGCGACGCAGCGACAGGGCCTGGTTGTAGTCCTCGTCGCCGCGCGGGTCGGCGAATCCCTCTACGCTCACCTTCGCCTCCGGCAGTGCCGCGGCGAGGGCGCCAAGCTTCATCAGCGGCGGCAGTGTCCGCAGGCTGATCGAGTCGTCATTCGTGCGAAAAGCGACGTCGATGCCCAGGTCGTTGGTCTGCCGCAGCGCCTGTTCCTGCAGCGCATCACGCGCCTGCGCCGCGTTCAACGTCGAGCCCAGTTCGGCGACATGCCGCGCGAGCCTCGCGCGCTCCGCCTCACTCTCGCCAAGATTGGATGCCAGGGAGGCGGAGGAAGTCTTCTGCTTCTGGTAGCGGTCGCCCAGGAGCGCACCCGCGGTGAGGCCCACGACGGCCCCGATGGGCCCACCCGCCGCGGCGCCCACCACGAGGCCGGTGAACGCCGCGGCGGTCGCCTGCCCGGACTGTCCGCGTCCCTGGATGGTGACCTCAGCCGCGTGAACCGGGAGCGCGCTCGCGCAGGCCGCGAGTCCCAGACCGAGTGCGCCGCCGCGAACCGTGGAGGTGAAGTTTTTCATGGCATGACTCCTTGGCGTTGATGTGGTGGACCGGGATTCGTTCCGGGTACGGCTATGAGTTCAACGCGCCGCGCGGCCGTGTCCATGGCGCAATTGCGGCGGAGTCCGGATGATTTGTGGCGAAAAATGGCGCGCCCGGCCATCGCTTATACTGGCTACCTCACCGAAGACCCGGATCCGCCATGCCACAAGACCACCACGTCCGCAGGTCGCCGCCGACGGCGCTCGCCCTGCTCGTCGCGTTCGCCGCGCTTGCCTTCGCCGGATCCGCCGCAGGCGAGACCGTGGCCGCGCCGGAGGCCGGCGTTCTGCGGGCGGCGCTGGAAAATGGCCTGCGCGTGGTGATCGTGCGCAACTCGCTGGCACCGGTCGTGGCGACCTCGGTGAACTACCTAGCCGGCTCCGCCGAGGCGCCGGCCGGCTTTCCCGGAACCGCGCATGCGATGGAGCACATGATGTTCCGCGGAAGTCCGGGCCTCACCGCCGACCAGCTCGCCGACATCGGCAGCATCGTCGGTGGGGACTTCAACGCCAACACGCGCGAGGACCTGACCCAGTACCTGTTCACCGTGCCCGCCGAGGACCTGGACATCGCGCTCAACATCGAGGCGCTGCGCATGCGCGCCGTGCTCGCCACGCCCCAGGAGTGGCAACATGAGCGTGGCGCCATCGAGCAGGAGGTCGCCCAGGATCTCTCGGAGCCGGGCTACAAGCTGTTCGAGAAACTGCGGGCCCGGATGTTCGCCGGCACGCCCTATGCCCACGATGCGCTTGGCACGCGGCCCTCGTTCGAGAAGACCACGGCGCGGATGCTCAAGGACTTCCACGACACCTGGTACGCGCCGAATAACGCGATACTGGTGATCGCCGGCAACGTCGATCCGGAGGCGACACTGAGCGAGGTCAAGCGCCTCTTCGGTGACATCCCGGCGAAGAAACTACCGGCCAAGCCGCGCGTGGCCCTGCGGCCCGTGCAGCCGATATCCTTCACGGTGGATACCGACCAGCCCGCTGGGACGCTCATGTTCGCGACGCGGACTCCGGGCCCGCGGGACACCGATTACGCGGCCCTCGAGGTGCTGGCGGACGTGCTCAGCAGCAAGCGCTTCGCGCTCTACGGACTGGTGCCCCGGGGCAAGGCCACCGGAGCTGAGTTCGCGCTAAACCCGCTGCCGCAAGCCGGTCTTGCCTACGCCGTGCTCTCCTTCAACACCGGCGATGACCCCAAGGCGCTCGAGTCAGAGGTGCGCAAGATCCTCGGCGCAGTCGCGCGCGACAGCGTGCCCGAGGAGCTGGTCGCCGCCGCGAAGTTACAGGAGCGCAGCGAAGCCCAGTTCCAGCGTAACTCCATCCCGGAACTCGCCTCCGTCTGGGCGGACGCGCTGGCGCTGTACGGCCTTAAGTCTCCCGATGAAAACTTGGCGCGCATCGAGAAGGTCACTGTCGCCGACGTCAACCGCGTGGCGCGCAAGTACCTCGACCTCAACCACGCTATCGTCGGCATCATGCTGCCGCGCGGCTCCGGCCAGCCCGTGCCCGCGCGCGGCGGCTTCGGTGGCCAGGAATCCATAGCCCTGGGCGAGGCGCACGCCACGCAACTGCCAAGGTGGGCCGAGAAGGCGCTGCGGCGCCTGGAAGTGCCGCCCTCGACGCTGCATCCGCTCGTGAGCACGCTGCCCAATGGGCTGACGCTGATTGTGCAGACCGAGGACGTGAGCGACACGGTCAGTGTCTACGGCCACATCCGCAATCGTCCCGAGATGCAGGAAGCCACGGGCGAGGAAGGCGTTGCGCCGCTGCTGGACCGCCTGCTCGGCTACGGCAGCGAGAAGCTCGACCGCTTGGCCTTCCAGCAACAGCTGGACGCCATCGGCGCGCGCGTGCGCGCCGGAACTGACTTCTCGGCGCAGGCGCTCAGCGAGCACTTCGATCGCGCGGTCGAACTGCTGGCTGACAACGAACTTCATCCCGCGCTGCCGGATGCGGCGATGCAGGTGCTGAGGAGCCAGACGGCCCAGGGTGTCGCCGCCCGCAACGCGAGCCCCGGGTTCCTTACACAGCGCTCGCTGCGCGCGGCGCTGTACCCGGTGACCGACCCGAGCCTGCGCATGTCGACCCCCGAGAGCGTGCGGTCGCTCACCCCACAGCTGGTGCGTGGCTACTACCAGCGGGTATTCCGCCCTGACATGGCGACCATCGTCGTTATCGGCAACACGACCCCGCAGGCCGCGCGCGCCACGGTCGAGAAATACTTCGGTGCCTGGCACTCGGAGGGTCCAAAGCCTGAGATCGACCTGCCAGTGGCGCTGGCGAACGCCACGAACACGATCGCCGTCCCCGATGCGAGCCGCGTCCAGGACCGTGTGATCCTGGCGCAGACCCTGGCGCTCACGCGCGCGGATTCTGACTACTATCCGCTGGAGCTTGGCAACACTGTGCTCGGGGGCAGCTTCTACGCCACGCGCCTGAGCATTGACCTGCGCAAGAACTCCGGCCTCGTGTATTCGGTCGGTTCGATGCTGCAGGCAGGCAGGTCCCGCGGGGTCTACCTGGTCGAATACGCTAGCGATCCGCAAAACGTTCTCAAGGCGGCGAGCATGGTGTCGCGCGAACTGCTCGCGATGCAATCAACACCGGTCGGAGACGACGAGCTGACGCGCGCCAAGGCGTGCCTGGTGCGGCAGTTGCCCCTGAGCGAGGCCGGCGTCACCGAGATCGCACAGGGCATGCTCAGCCGTGTCGACCTAGGGCTACCGCTGGACGAGCCGACCAACGCGGCGCGGCGCTACATCGCCCTGGACGCGGCGGCGGTGCAGGCAAGCTTCCGCAAGTGGGTACGGCCGCAGGACCTGGTTCGCGTCACCGAAGGCCCCACGCCGCGGTAGGCGCCGGACGCGCTAGGGCTTCTTCCAGTCACTCTCGAGCATCTTGGGCGTGGGCGTGCTTGGGCGCAGTTCGACGAACTCGACCGATACCCCCGCCGGGAGCTCGAAGCAGGCGGCGATCGCCTCGCCGACCACCTGTGGCTGCAGGGCGCCGTCGAACTTCGGCCCCTTGGTCAACCAGTCGGCCATCGCCTCCTGCAGCGCCTGAGGGTCGAAATTGGCGACGCTGCCAGTGGCCGCCGCCCCGGGACTGAATACCGTCACCGTGATGTTGTCGGCCTTGAGCTCGTGCCGCAGCTCGCGCGAGAAGTGCTCAAGCGCGGCCTTGCTGGCTGAGTACATACCCAGGTGCGAGAACTCGTTCTCGTGCCGCACGGTCGAGGAGGAGACGTTCAAGATCCGGCCGCCGCCGGACGCGCGCAGCAACGGGATCGCTACCTGGCAGGCGAATACCGCGCTGACGAAATTGAGGTCCAGCAGCTCGCGCACCTCGTGCTCCGGCATCAGCTCGAGGCGGCGCGCGAACTGGAAGCCCACATTGTTGACCAGGCCGTCCAGCCTGCCCCACCGCCCCACCACCGCGCCAAGCGCGGCGGCGATGCCGGACTTGCGCCGCACGTCGGCCACGACCGCCATCGCCTGCTCCGGTCCGAGGGCCTCGACGGCGGTCTCGAGCGGCTCCGCTGTACGCGCGAGCAGGGCTACGCGCGCCCCGCGGGCGACAAGGCTGGTCGCGGCGGCAAGACCCAGGCCGCGAGAGGCGCCGGTAACGGCGATCACGCGACCCTTCAGGTGGGAGTCAGTCATGGTGGCACCATCGCACGAACGCGCCTTCAGCCAGGTACCGCGACGGTCTTGAGCTGCAGGTACTCCTCCAGGCCCGCGACTCCCATCTCGCGCCCGATGCCGCTCTGCTTGTAGCCTCCGAAGGGCGAATCCGGGGCGAAGAAATTGGCGCCGTTGACGTTCATCGTGCCAGTGCGGATCCGGCGCGCCATTCTCAGCGCGCGCTCCGCGCCGCCGATGATCGCGCCCGAGAGACCATAGATGGAATCATTGGCGATACGCACCGCGTCATCATCATCGTCATAGGGGATCACGACCAGCACCGGACCGAAGATCTCTTCCTGCGCGATGCGCATGTCATTGGTGACGTCGGCGAATATCGTGGGCTCGACATAATATCCCCGGGATAGATGGGCCGGACGACCACCGCCGCAAACCAGCCGCGCACCTTCGCGCTTGCCGATCTCGATGTATTCCAGCACGCGGGCCAGCTGCCGGGCGCTGATCAGCGGACCCATGATCTGGCCCTCGCCGCGCGGGTCGCCGTAGGCGAATCGCGCGAAGGCGGCCTTTAGGAACTCGACTCCCTCTTGGTAGCGAGCGCGTGGCAGCAGCAGCCGCGTCGGTATCGCGCAGCCCTGTCCCGCGTGGTAGCAGACCGCGAGGCCTGCCATGAGGGCCGAGCTGAAATCGGCGTCATCGAGCACGATGGTCGCGGACTTCCCGCCCAGCTCCAGGAACACGCGCTTGACCGTCGCGGAGGCCACCGCCATCACGCGACGTCCCGTGGCGGTGGATCCAGTGAACGACACGACATCAACGCGCGGGTCGCTCGCCAGGAGCTCGCCCACGCGCCCGCGATCGCTCGAGGTGAGTACGTTCAGCACTCCCGCGGGGATGTCAGTGCGCTGCGCGGCGATGTGGCCGATGAAGGTAGCCGACCACGGCGTCTCGGGCGCCGCCTTGAGGATCACCGTGCAACCGGCCGCGAGCGCCGGCGCGATCTTGCGGGCTTGCAGGGTGATCGGGAAGTTCCACGGCCCGATGGCCCCG
>JANYBG010000078.1 GCA_025360865.1 Pseudomonadota bacterium
GGCATCCTTGCCTTCCTCGCCCACCAGCGTGTCCGGGTCGTGCCCGTCGGGTAGGAACAGGAAGCGGATCTCGCGCCCCTCGCGCACCTCGGGCAGCGCCTGCTGCAGCGCGCGCCAGGCGGCCGCGCGTCCGGCGCGGTCGCCATCGAAGGCGAACACCACCGAGGGCACCAGGCGGAACAGCCTGCGCAGGTGCTCAGGCGTGGTCGCCGTGCCGAGCGTCGCGACCGCGTAGTCGATCCCCGCCTGATGCAGGCGCACCGTGTCCATGTAGCCTTCGACGATCAACAGGCGCGAAAGGTTGGTGCGGGCGCGGCGCGTCTCGTACAGGCCATACAACTCGCGTCCCTTGTGGAACAGCACTGTTTCCGGTGAATTGAGGTATTTCGGCTCGCCCGCGTCGATGATGCGGCCGCCGAAGGCGATGACCCGGCCGCGCGCATCGCGGATCGGGAACATGAGCCGGTCGCGGAAGCGGTCGTAGTGCCGGTCGCCGTCGCGCATCTGTCCGCGCTCGCGCTCGATCACCATGCCGGCCTCGCTCAAGGCCTTGCGCCCGGCCTCGTTGCCACCGAAGCGGCGCAGCAGGTCGTTCCAGGAGTTGGGCGCGTAGCCAATGCCAAACCGCTCGCAGGTCTCGGGCGTGAGGCCCCGGCGCGCCACGTAGTCACGCGCGCGCGGCTCGCGCCCGAGCGCCTCCGTGTAGTAGCGCGCGACGTCCTTCATGAGCTCGTAGAGTGGTTCCTCGGCGCGCTTCGGGGCTCCCGCGGCGCCGCCTTCGTGCGGCACCTCGAGTCCTAAGCGTGTGGCGAGTTCGTCCACGGCCTCGGGAAAGGCCATGTGGTCGTGCTCCATCAGGAAGCCCAGCACGGTGCCGTGCGCGCCACAGCCGAAGCAGTGGTAGAACTGCTTGTCGGGGCTCACCCAGAACGAGGGCGTCTTCTCGTTGTGGAATGGGCAGCAGGCGCGGAATTCCCGGCCCGCCTTTTTCAGCTGCACGCGCCCGCCGATGATCTCCACGATGTCGGCGCGGGCGATCAATTCGTCGATGAAGTGCTGGGGAATGCGTCCCAAGTGCTTACCGTGTGGGTGAGCGAACCAAAACTTAGGGAAGCCTGGCACGGCGCGCGCGCCATGCCAGCGGGCAAATCAGCTCAGTTTCTGCTTTATCCGGGCACTGACCGCGCCCATGTCGGCACGGCCGGCGGCCTTGGGCTTCACCAAGGCCATGACCTTGCCCATATCCTTGATGGAAGTGGCGCCGCTGGCGCCGATCGCGTCGCTGATCAGCGCCTCGACCTCGGCCTCGCCCATCTGGGCGGGGAGGTACTCCTGCAGCACGGCGAGCTCGTTGTTTTCCTTCGCCACCAGGTCCGCGCGGCCGCCGCTTTCGAACTGCACGATCGCCTCGCGGCGCTGCTTGATCATCTTCTCGAGGACGCTGAGGATCTGGCTGTCATCGAGCACGATGCGTTCGTCGATTTCGCGCTGCTTGATGGCGGCCAGCGCAAGACGCACCGTGGAGAGCCGCTCTTTCTGGCCGGCCCGCATCGCGGTCTTCATGTCTTCGGTGATTCGGTCCTTGAGCGTCATACGCCGACTGCGCGGCGGCTCCCCTTAACGGGGGGCGCGCATGCCGTCGCGGGAGACGCGCTTCATGTGGCGCTTGATGGCCGCGGCCTTCTTGCGCTTGCGCTCCTGGGTCGGCTTCTCGTAGAACTCGCGGCGACGCAGCTCCGTGAGGATGCCCGCCTTTTCGCAGGCACGCTTGAAACGGCGCAGGGCGGCATCAAAGTACTCGTTCTCGCGGACACGGACGCTCGGCATCGAAACCTCAGAATATAGAGCGGGTTGGCTTGTCTCACCGGACCGGCGAACCGCTGTGCAGGGACAGGCGGCTAGTCGGGGGCGGGGATTCTAAAGGAGCTCCGGGGCAAAGGCAAAAACACTACAATTTTCGGCTATGCGGGTCCTTGCCCTCGAATCCTCGTGTGATGAAAGCGCCGCGGCGGTCCTGGACAGCGAATCCGGGCTGCTGGCGCACGAGCTGTTCAGCCAGATCGACCTGCATCGCGCCTACGGGGGGGTGGTCCCCGAACTGGCCTCCCGGGACCACGTCCGACGCCTGCTTCCCCTGGTGCGAACGGTGCTGGCGGCCGCTTCGACCACGCCCGCGCAGCTTCACGGAGTGGCTTATACGGCAGGCCCCGGCCTCATCGGCGCGCTGCTGACCGGGGCGGCGCTCGCGCGCAGTCTCGCCTTCGCCTGGAGGGTTCCGGCCATCGGGGTCCACCACCTCGAGGGTCACTTGCTCGCCCCGCTCCTGGAAGCCGAGGCACCCCCGTTCCCGCATGTCGCATTGCTGGTTTCCGGCGGCCACACGCTCCTTATAGAGGTTTCGCGGATCGGCTCTTACCGCGTGCTGGGAGCCAGCCGCGACGATGCCGCGGGGGAGGCCTTCGACAAGACCGCCAAGCTCCTCGGGCTGCCGTACCCGGGCGGCCCGCAGCTGGCGGAACTCGCCCGCCACGGGCGCCCCGGGGTGTTCGCTTTCCCTCGGCCGATGCTCGACCGCCCGGGCCTCGAGTTCAGCTTCTCGGGACTGAAGACCGCGGTGCTGCGCGCGGTGCGTGACCAGGAGATGGGCGAGCAGCGGCGGGCGGACGTGGCGCGCGGTGTCGAGGATGCGATCGTCGACACCCTGGTCGCGAAGTCGCTGCGCGCGCTGGAGCAGACCGGCCAGGCGGTGCTGGTGGTCTCGGGCGGCGTGAGCGCCAACCGCAGCCTGCGCGCGCGATTGACGGCGGCGGTCGGCGCGCGTGGGGCGCGCGTGTACTATCCGCGCATCGAGTTCTCCACCGACAACGCGGCGATGATCGCGGTGGCGGGTCTGGCGCGATTGCGCGCCGGCCAGCACGACACGCTCGCGATCCAGGCGCGCGCCCAGTGGCCGCTCGAGTCACTGCCGGCGGTGGCCGCTGATCACCCCCTCAACGAAACTGCGACGAGCACATGACCCAAACCTCTTATAGCGGCGATCGCATCTTCCTGCGCGGACTGACGAGCGAGTGCGTCATCGGCTTCATCGACTGGGAGCGCCGCGTCAAACAGACCGTCGTGCTCGATATCGAGATGCCGGTGGACTGCGCGCGGGCCGCGGGCCGCGACGAGGTTGAGGATACCCTCGACTACAAGAAGGTCGCCAAGCGGGTCCTGAGCTTCATCGAGGCCTCCGAGTTCAAGCTCGTCGAGACGCTCGCGCATCGCCTGGCGCTCCTCATACTCGAGGAATTCTCGCTCGCGTGGGTGGGCATCTCGGTCAACAAGCCCGGCGCGATCCGCGGCTCCCGCGACGTTGGTGTCAAGATCGAGCGCGTGCGCGCGGATCTGCCGGCCGCACCAGCGGCGCCGCGGGCTTAAGGTGCCCGAGGTCTACGTCGCCGCCGGCAGCAACATAGAGCCGCGCGCGAACCTTGCGCGCGCGGTGGACGAGCTCAGGCGCGCCTTTCCCGGGGTGCGTTTCTCGCCCTGGTACGAGAACCACGCGGCCGGCTTCAGCGGCGATGACTTCGTCAACCTCGTGGCCGGCTTCACCACGGAGGCATCGCTCGCGGAAATCCTGCGGCAGCTGCACGCGATCGAGACGCTGTGCGGAAGGCCGCGGGATGCGGCGCGCTGGGCGCCGCGCTCGATGGACCTCGACGTGCTGCTCTACGGCGATCTTGTCTGTGATGAGGCATCCGTGAAGCTGCCGCGCCCGGACCTGCTCAAGCGCGCCTACATGCTCGGACCGCTCGCGGTTCTAGCCCCGCAGGTGATGCACCCGACCGCCGGAGCCACCATCGGGGAATTGTGGCGGCGCTTCGACCAGGCGGCGCACCCGCTGCGGCCGCTGCCGGCCTAGAGGCCCGGCCCAAGTGTCACCAGCCGATGCTGCGGCCGCCGTCCACCGCGATGACCTGGCCGGTGACGAAGGGATTCCCGGCGGCGAAGTACAGGCACGCGCGCGCCACCTCGGCGGCGCTGCCCGGGCGCCTGAGCGCGGTACGACGGATGATCTTCTCCTGCAGCGCCGGCTCCAGGCCATCGGCGGGCCACATCACGGGTCCCGGGGCCACGGCGTTCACGCGCACCAGCGGACCGAGTTCGCGGGCGAGGGACTTGGTGAGCATGATGAGGCCTGCCTTCGCGACGCTGTACACCGGGTAGGAGCGCAGCGGCCGCATGCCGTGGATGTCCGCGATGTTTATGATAAGGCCGCGGCGCTCCCGCAGCGCGGGGGCCGCGGCCTGCGAGAGGAACAGCGGCGCCTTGAGGTTCGTGCCCAGAAGGTCGTCCCAGTCGATCTCGGTGATATCACCGACGGGCGTGGGAAAGAACGTCGAGGCGTTGTTGATGAGCACATCCAGGGCGCCGAAGGCCTCGAGTGCGCGTCCCACCAGGGCGGGCAGCTGCGCGATCTGCAACAGGTCGCACTCCGCGCACACCACCGATCCCGGCCGCGTCTCGTTGAGTTCGCGCTCGAGCGCCGCGGCGTCTTCCGCGGAGCTGCGGTAGTGCAGCAGGAGGTTGGCGCCCGCGCCATGGAAGAGGCGGGCGGTCTCGGCGCCAACGCGCTTCGCCGCGCCGGTGATCAGGATGTTCTTGCCGGCGAGCGTGGCAGGCGCCGGAGTGGGCGTGTCGGCTGTCATGGGAGTCGATTATGACGGCATCGGCCGCGCGCTCAATGCTGCCGCCACTGTCGGCCGATGAGCGCGCCCACAGCGAGGCACTGGCCGCGGAGATCCGCGCGCAGGTGTCCGCCGCGGGCGGCTGGATCTCCTTCGAGCGTTTCATGGAACTGGCGCTGTACGCCCCGGGGCTGGGCTATTACAGCGCCGGCAGCCGCAAGATCGGTCGCGGCGGTGACTTCGTGACCGCGCCGCAGATGTCCGACCTCTTCAGTCGCTGCCTAGCGAGATCCTGCGCGCAGGTACTCAAGGATACCGGCGGGGAGATCCTCGAGCTCGGCGCGGGGACCGGGCGCATGGCGGAGGTCCTGCTGCGTGAACTCGCCAGTCTGGGCGTCACGCCCGCGCGCTACGCGATCCTGGAAGTGAGCGCTGACCTGGCCGCGCGCCAGCGCGAGCAGCTCGCGGCCCTGCCACCGCAGCTGCTCGAGCGGGTCGTGTGGTTGGAGCGCCTGCCGGAACCGCCGGTGGACGGCGTGATTCTCGCCAACGAGGTCCTCGACGCTCTGCCATGCCGACGATTCGTCCACCAGGATGGGCGGCTGCGCGAACTGGGTGTCAGCCTCACCGGGGCGGGGGATTTCCAGGACAGCGCCGCGCCGCCTGACACGGCGCTCGCGCTGGCCTGCGCCGCCCTGGCCGACGAGCTGGGCACGGGGTTCGCGGAAGGTTACATATCGGAGGTCTGCCTCAGGGTCGAACCGTGGCTCGCAGGCCTCGCCGGGTGTCTTACGCGCGGCATGCTGCTGTTGTTCGACTACGGGCTGCCGCGCCGCCACTACTATCATGCGCAGCGCACGCGGGGCACGTTGCGCTGCCACTTCAGGCACCGCGCGCACGATGATCCCTACGTCAACGTGGGCGTGCAGGACATCACCGCGTGGGTGGATTTCACGCGGGTGGCGGAGGTCGGCACCGCGGCGGGACTGGAGCTGGCGGGCTTCACGAGCCAGGCCGCGTTTCTCATGGCGACCGGACTCGAGGACCTGGTGGCCGCGGCCGCGGACGATCTCGAGCGAGCCCGACTCGCCGCGGAGGCGCGCCGGCTGATCATGCCCGACGAGATGGGCGAGGCGTTCAAGGCGGTGGCACTGACGCGCGCGCTGGGAGGAGCACCGCCGGGCTTCGAGCTGCAGGACCTGCGCGACCTGTTGTGACGGCATGCGGGGGAGGGACGGGACCGGTAAGATGGCGCGACGGCGCCGCCAGGTCCCAAGCGAGTGTAACCAACCGTGTCCGACACCCTGAACACAGTGCTCCTCGGCATCATCGAGGGCATCACCGAATTCCTGCCCATTTCCAGCACCGGGCACCTGTTGCTCGCCGAGCGCTGGCTCGGCCACCGCTCGGAGCTGTTCAACGTCGGGATCCAGGCCGGCGCGATCCTCGCCATCTTGCTGATCTATTGGCGCCGCATCTTGGGCCTGCTGACGCGTTTCGACGACGCCGCCAACCGCGACTACCTCGCCAAGCTCACCGTCGCCTTCCTGATCACAGGGGTCGGCGGCTTCATCGCCACGCGCGCGGGCTGGAAGCTGCCCGAGACCATCCTGCCAATCGCGCTCGCGCTCTTGATCGGCGGAATCGCGATCCTCGTGATCGAGAGCTATGTGGCTGGCAGGCCCGCCTCCTCGGTGGTGACCTGGAAGGTCGCGATCGTCGTGGGGGTGTGCCAGATCCTGGCGGCTGTTTTCCCCGGCACCTCGCGTTCCGCGGCCACGATCTTCGCGGCGATGCTGGTGGGACTCACCTTCCGCCCGGCGGCCACCGAGTTCGCCTTCCTGGTCGGCATCCCGACAATGTTCGCCGCCACCGGCTATGAGCTGCTGAAGGTGCGGCACGAGAGCGCAGGCGAGGACTGGAACGCGCTGTTCGTCGGGTTCGTCGTCTCAGGCATCGTCGCCTTCGTGGCCGTGAAGTGGTTGCTGCGTTACGTGCAGACGCACCGTTTCACCGTGTTCGCCTGGTACCGCATCGCGCTCGGCGCGGCGTTGCTGGTGGGCGTGATGTCCGGCGCCGTGCACTGAGGCGCGCGGCCGGGAGTTCAGGGCTGCGCCGGCCGCAGCGGCGTGATCGCCGCGAGGCGGCGGCGGCGAATCTCCTCACCGATCGCAGGGCCCGCCAGTCCCGCGCGGTCCTGCGCCGAGAGCGTCACCCCGGCGGCCGCGGCGAGCACGCCGCGCAGGTAGGCCGCCTGCGGGTACGGCGCGTTTTCCAGCCCCGTGCGGCCACGGGCATCCGCCTCGCAGGCCAGCAGCAGCTCGCCGAACCGGTCAGGGCGGCGGAACGCGTCACAGGTCTCAAGGAGCTTGAGCAGTGTCGCCGGCGTGAGCTCGCGCGCCCGGTGCACGAGTGTGTGGTTGCGCGTCGTGAGGATCGCGAGCTCGCGCTGCGCGTTGGGGACCTTCAGGCGATCGCTGATCGCCTCGATCAGCGGCACGCCCAGTTCCTCGTGTCCGTGGTGACTCGGCCAGCGCTCGCGCGGCGTGAGTGCCTTGCCCAGGTCATGGGTGAGGGCGGCGAAGCGCACGGTCGCCGGCGCGTCATGGTCGGCCGCGTAGCGCAGCGTGAGCATCACGTGCACGCCGGTGTCCACCTCCGGATGCCAGCGCGGCGGCAGGGGCACCCCGTAGAGCGCATCGATCTCGGGAAATATCACCGCCAGGGCGCCGCAGGCGCGCAGCACCTCGAAGTAAACCTCCGGGCGCGCCTCCCCGAGCGCGCGCGCGGTTTCCTGCCATACCCGCTCGGGCACGAGAGCGGCGACCTCGCCCGCCTCGGTCATGCGGCGCATGAGGGCGAGCGTCTCGTCGGCGACGCTGAAGCCGAGGCTCGCGTAGCTCGCGGCGAAGCGCGCCACGCGCAGGATCCGCACCGGATCCTCCACGAAAGCTTCCGAGACGTGGCGCAGCAGGCGCGCGGCGAGGTCCGCCTGCCCGCCGTACGGATCGATGATCTGGCCGTCCTCGGCCTGGGCCATCGCATTCACGGTGAGGTCGCGCCGCCTTAAGTCCTCCTCGAGCGTCACGTCGGGCGAGAACCGAGTGGTGAAGCCACGGTAGCCGGGGCCGACCTTGCGCTCCAGTCGCGCGAGTGCGTATTCCTCGCGCGTGCGCGGATGCAGGAACACCGGGAACTCGCGCCCCACGGGCTGGTAGCCGTCGCGCTCGAGCTGCGCGGGTTCCGCGCCAACGACGACCCAGTCGCGCTCGCGCACCGGCCGGCCGAGCAGCCGGTCCCGGACGGCACCGCCGACTAGGTAGACTTGCATGGTGCGCATGTTAACCGAGGAATCCGCGATGAGCGCGCCGCGCCGGCCGCGCCGGCCGCCCCGGCCGGCCCGCCGGTGGCGCGCGCTGAGCGCCGCCACCGCCTGCGCGTTCCTGGGCGGGTGCGGCACGACCTACCTGATGCAGGCGGCCACCGGCCAGCTGCATGTCATGCGCGCGCGCGTGCCGATCGACAAGGTCGTCGCCGATCCCGGCACGCCTGACCCGGTGCGCAGGCGGCTCGAGCGCGTGAAGGCTGCGCGGGATTTCGCCTCGCGCGAGCTTGGCCTGCCAGACAACGACAGCTACCGCACCTACGCGGACATCGGCCGGCCGTATGTCGTATGGAACGTGGTGGCGACGCCTGAGTTCTCCGTCACGCCGGAACACTGGTGCTTCCCGGTCGCCGGCTGCGTCGCCTATCGCGGCTATTTCCACGAGCGGGGCGCGCGCGAGTTCGCCTACGCGCTGGTCGCGAAGGGCTTCGATGTCTCCGTGGGCGGCGTGCCGGCGTACTCGACACTGGGCAGGTTCGCTGATCCGGTGCTCTCGAGCATGCTGCGCTACGGTGACGATGATCTGGCCGCGACCATCTTTCACGAACTCGCCCACCAATTGATCTACGTGCGCGATGACTCCTCGTTCAATGAGGCCTTCGCGACCACCGTCGAGGATGCGGGCCTGGAGCGCTGGATAGCTCACCAGGGCGGCGGGATGCGTATTCGCGGGTATCGCGACGAACGGGCGCGTGAGGCCGCTTCCGTGCAGCTGCTCGCCGATACCCGCGCGCGCCTGGCGCGCTTGTACGCCTCGGGTGCCCCCGTCGATGTCATGCGCGCGCGCAAGCAGCGCGTCCTGGCGGATCTCGAGCGGCGGATCCGCGCGCTCGAGCATCGCGAGGGGGTGACCTATCCGCTCTACGACGCGTGGATCGCCCAGGGCCTCAACAACGCGCAGCTCGCCTCGATCGCCACCTACTACGATTGTGTCCCGGGCTTCAGGCGCATGCTCGCTGAACAGGACAACGATCTGCCGCGTTTCTACGCCGCGGTGCGCGAACTGTCTAAACTGCCGCGCGCGCGGCGCCACGCGCAGCTGTGCGGCACGGGGGCGGCCACCGTCACCGGGGCATGGAGCGCGCGCGGGCCGTGACCCCGCGGGTGCGCTCGCCTCAATGCTTGGCCGGCTCCGGGTTGGTGTCGGCGATGACCGCCGTTAGCCGTATGGGCTTGCCGTCACGCACGAGGCCGATGTCGACCGGGTCGCCAACCTGGCGCAGCCCGATGATGTTGCGCAGCTCGGTGTTGGATTTGACCGGCTGGCCGTTGATCGAGGTGATCACGTCCCCGGTGCGCACACCCGCGGCTGCGGCAGGCGAGCCTTCCACCACCTGCGACACCAGCGCCCCCGCGGCGCTGCTCAGTCCAAGCGAATGCGCGATGTCCGGGGTGACGGTGTGCATGCTGACGCCGAGCTGGCCGCGGCGCACCGCGCCGAAACTGACCAGCTGCTTCATGACCGCGCGCGCCATGTTGACCGGGACGGCGAAGCCGATGCCGAGGTTGCCGCCGCCGCGCGAGATGATCGCTGTGTTGATGCCGATCAGCTCGCCGCGCAGGTTCACCAGCGCGCCGCCGGAGTTGCCCGGATTGATCGGGGCGTCCGTCTGGATCAGATCCTCGTAGCCGTCCGGGTTGATCCCCGAGCGCGAGAGCGCGCTGACGATCCCGTGGGTGACCGTATGCGCAAGGCCGAAAGGGTTGCCGATCGCGATGACGAAATCACCGACCTCCATCTTGGAGGAGTCACCGAGGACCATCTGCGACAGCCCGTCGGGCTTCACCTTGAGGACGGCGATGTCGGACTGGGCGTCGCTGCCGAGCACCTGGGCCGCGAGGTCGCGCCCGTCCTGCAGGGTGACCGTGATCTCGGTGGCGTTCTCGACGACATGCGCGTTGGTGAGTATGTAGCCGATCTTCGCATCGAAGATCACCCCGGAGCCGGCGCTCTGGAACGAGTGCTCGCGCGGGCCGGAATTCTTCGGCGCCTCGAAGAAGCGTCGGAAGAAGGGATCATCGAGCAGAGGATTCGAGGCGCCGCTCTCGTGGACCGTGCCGCGGGTCGCGATGTTGACGACCGCCGGGGAGACCTTCCTGATCATCGGCGCGAGGCTGGGCAGCGTCGTGCCCAGAACCGGTGGCGGCGCCGCCCGGGGCGCGGGGGCGCCGAGGACGAAGACGAGGCTCAGCAGGGGCGCGGCGCGGTTCATGCTTGGAGGAATTCTAGCCCGCCGTGGCGTGACGGCGCGCCAAAAGAAAAGGCCGGTGGCGCGGAGGGACGCGCCACCGGCCGGCTGCGGCCAGGTCCTCAGGCGGCCTGGATGGAGATGCGTCGCGGCTGCTCCCGCGGGCGCTTGGGAATCGAGATCTCCAGTACCCCGTTCACGTGCGAGGCCTTGATCGCCTCCGCGTCGGCGGTCTCGGGCAGGGTGAAGCGGCGCAGGAACGTGCCACTGGCCCGCTCGACGCGGGTGTAGCCGTCCGCTTCCGCCTTCTTGTCGGAGCCGCGCTCGCCGCGCACGGTGAGCACGCCCTTCTCGGCGGTGATCTCGATGTCCTTGCCATCGACGCCCGGCACATCGGCGACCACGAGGAAGCGCTCGGCCTCTTCATGGATGTCCACGTGCGGGATCCAGCTGGCGGTGGCGGACTCGCCGCCCTCGTCATCCTTGCCCGGGGCACGGTCGAACTGCCGCTGGAAGCGGCTGACGAGCGCCCAAGGCTCATAACTAACTATCGTCATGTGTGGCTCTCCTTACGGAAGTTGCGGTGGGAATTCACAGTGCGCTTGAGCGCCGTTGCACTGGATGTGCGGTTCGGTGTTTGTGGTTTCAAGTGCGAAGTTCGGCTATCTCGATGCCGGTCCTGCGAGGGGTTGCCTTCGCCAGCGCGCGCCCATATTCAGCAGAGTGCGCAGCGGCGGCGGACCGGGCCACACCCGGTCACCCGTTGAGTCCGTCCCCCCGGCGGCGCCGCCACGCTTAAGCCCCCTGTGGGCAGCCTGTGCAAAACCTGTGCTATGTCTGGGCACAAGATATGGGGGTTGTCGGGGGAGCGCTAAACCGACGTGTTCCTATAAAAATTAGTGCGATAGTTGCGGCCCATAAACTCTTAACATCATGAAAAATAGGCGAAAAAAAGACAATACAATATCTTGCGGCGAAGCTTGACGACCCCCGGGGGCGTCATTAGGCTTTTGACCCCGACACAAGATCTTGTGTTCGCCAGAAGCGAAGCAGGAGTCACGCGGTCGGGGGGAGGTTTCAGGGACCTGACTGTCGAACCATGGCAGCAGGTACCGGCAAGGCGCGCGGCTCTCACGAGTCCCATGGCGTTTAGTCCGGTGCTCCCTGCGATCCGTCGGATAAGGCGTAAGAACATCGGAGCGCCGCGGATTAATGAACACAGTCGTGAAGATCGATCCCAATGAAATCGACAGCATTCCTTTCCAGGAGGCGTCGCTCGATATCTGGGACAAGAAATACCGCCTGACCGCCAAAGACGGTTCGCCTGTCGACAAGTCGATGGACGACACCTACAAACGCGTGGCGCGCGCCTTGGCGGATGTCGAGCGCGAGGAGGTCCGCGACCACTGGAACGAGCGGTTCCTGTGGGCGCTGCGCCGCGGGGCCATCCCCGCTGGTCGCGTGACCTCCAATGCCGGCGCGCTTGAGCACAAGCCGGCGACCTCGACGATCAACTGCACCGTCTCGGGCACGATCCGTGACTCGATGGACGACATCCTGGGTAAAGTCCACGAGGCGGGGCTCACGCTCAAGGCCGGCTGTGGCATCGGCTATGAGCACTCGACCCTGCGGCCGCGCGGCGCGTACGTGTCGGGCGCTGGCGCCTACACCTCCGGCCCGCTCTCGTTCATGGATATCTTCGACAAGATGTGTTTCACCGTCTCCTCCGCTGGCGGCCGCCGCGGAGCGCAGATGGGCACCTTCGATATCGGCCATCCCGATGTGATGGAGTTCATCCGCGCGAAGCGCGAGAACGGACGTCTGCGCCAGTTCAACCTGTCGCTGCTGATCACGGATGAGTTCATCCAGGCCGTGCGCGAGGACCGTGAGTGGAAGCTCGCCTTCCCGCTCTCCCTTAAGGAGAACGAGGCGGAGCGGCCCGATCTGGCCGACCCGGCCAAGTTCGTCTGGCGCGAGTGGCCGGTGCACGACGGCTACGTGACCAATGACGAGGGCCTGGTGGCGTGCAAGGTCTACAAGGCCCTGCCGGCGCGGCGCATGTGGGACGTCATCATGACTTCCACCTACGACTTCGCGGAGCCTGGCTTCATCCTCATCGACCGCGTCAATGAGATGAACAACAACTGGTGGTGCGAGAACATCCGCGCCACCAACCCCTGCGGCGAGCAGCCGCTGCCGCCGTATGGTTCGTGCCTGCTGGGCTCGGTGAATCTCACGCGCTTCGTGAAGCATCCGTTCGGGGACTTCGCCGAGTTCGACTGGAGCGAGTACCGCGAGGTCGTCAAGGTCTTCACGCGCATGCTCGACAACGTGGTCGAGGTCAACGGCCTGCCGCTCGCGCAGCAGCGCGACGAGATCGTGCGCAAGCGTCGCCACGGCATGGGTTTCCTCGGCCTCGGCTCGGCGATCACGATGCTCGGCATGAAGTACGGCTCGAAGGAGTCGGTGCAGTTCACCGAGGTCGTGGCGCGCGAGATGGCGGTGGCCGGCTGGGAGGCGGGCCTGGAGCTCGCGCGCGAGAAGGGCCCGGCGCCGATCATGAACGAGGAGTTCACGGTCACGGCGCAGATGCTGCGCAAGCGGCCGGAGATGGCGCGCGACGGCTGGAAGCTTGGCCAGAAGGTGCCGGGCCGCGTCCTGCAGGCGCGCTACAGCCGCTACATGCAGCGCATCGCGGCCGTGGCACCCGCGCTCGTCGACCAGCTCGCGACCACCGGCGCGCGCTTCACGCACCACTCGTCGATTGCGCCGACCGGCACGATCTCGCTGTCGCTCGCGAACAACGCCTCGAACGGCATCGAGCCGTCGTTCGCGCATCACTACTTCCGCAACGTGATACGCGAGGGCCGCAAGACCAAGGAGCGCATCGACGTCTACTCGTACGAGC
>JANYBG010000180.1 GCA_025360865.1 Pseudomonadota bacterium
TTTGCCTCGGCCAGCGCCAGCAGGTGCAGGACAGCTTCGCCCTCATCGAACACGCGGCCCCGCGCACGCGCACCGAACAGCTGTTCCGCGGCATCGCCGCGGCGCGCTCGCGCGTGGCCTGCAACTGCAAGGTCGTGGTCGAGTCCGGCGCCGCCGGCGCCGACTCCAGGCAGTCGCTGCGCGGCCTGCTGGCGGGCCCCGAGGCGGAGATCGACGTGCGCCCGCAGCTTGAGATCCACACCGACGAGGTGCGCGCCAGCCACGGCGCGACGACGGGCAAGCTCGACGACCGGATGCTCTTCTACCTGCTCTCACGCGGACTCGACCGCGATGCCGCGCAGCGGCTGCTCAAGTGGGCCTTCCTCGAGGACGCGGTCGCCACCATCGACGTGCCCGAACTACGCCGCCAGATCGAGCTTTCCCTTGCGGGGGCGCTCGGGGACGAGGCGCTCAAGGAACTCCTCTAATGGCCGCGAACCTCAAGAGCCCCACCCCGGGTAGCTACGATGTCGGGCGGGTGCGCGCCGACTTCCCGATCCTCGCCACCACCGTCCACGGCCACCCCCTGGTATACCTGGACAGCGCCGCCTCCTCGCAGCGGCCATGGCCGGTGCTGCGCGCGGTCGAGCAGTATGAGACGCGCTCGCACGCGAACGTGCACCGGGGCGTGCACTCCTTGAGCCAGGCGGCGACGTCCGCGTTCGAGGGCGCGCGCGAGCGCGCGCGGCGCTTCGTGAACGCATCGTCCGTGCGCGAGGTCATCTTCGTGCGCGGCACGACCGAAGCCATCAACCTCGTCGCCCAGTCCTACGGACGACCGCGTTTCCGCCCCGGCGACGAGATCCTGATCACAGCCCTTGAGCACCACGCGAACATCGTGCCCTGGCAGATGCTGTGCGAGCAGACCGGCGCGACGCTGAAGGTGGCGCCCATCAACCGCCGCGGCGAGCTCGAATTCGATGAGTACCTGGAACTGCTGTCCCCGCGCACCCGCCTGGTCGGGGTGGCCCACGTCTCCAACGCGCTGGGCACCGTCCTGCCGGTGAAGCGCGTCATCGAGGCCGCGCACGCGCACGGCGCGGTGGTGCTGGTCGATGGCGCGCAGGGGGTTCCGCACCTGCGGGTGGACGTGCGCGACCTGGGCGCCGACTTCTACACCTTCTCGGGCCACAAGCTCTACGGCCCGACCGGCATCGGAGTGCTGTACGGACGCGAGGCCCTGCTCGAGGCGATGCCCCCCTGGCAGGGCGGCGGGGACATGATCCTCACCGTCTCTTTCGAGAAGACGACCTACAACGAGCTGCCCTATCGCCTGGAGGCGGGCACGCCGAATATCTCGGGCGCGGTGGGCCTGGCCGCGGCGATGGATTACGTGGAGGGCCTGGGGATCGAGGCGATCGCCGCCCACGAGGACCAGCTGCTCAAGCGCGCCACGGAGCAGCTCACGCGGATCCCGGGCATCCAGATCATCGGCACGGCGGCGCACAAGGCCTCGGTGCTGTCCTTCACCATGAAGGGCGTGCACCCGCACGACCTGGGCACGATCCTGGACTCCCAGGGGATCGCGGTGCGCACCGGGCACCACTGCGCCATGCCGGTCATGACCTTCTTCGGGCTCCCCGCCACCGCGCGCGCCTCCTTCGGCTGCTACAACACGGAAGGCGACATCGAGGCCCTCGCGCGCGGGCTCGACAAGGTGCGCGAGGTGTTCGGCTGATGGAGCTGCAGGACCTTTACCGCGACCTGATCCTCGATCACAACAGGCACCCGCGGAATTTCGGGCGCCTGGCCGATCCTGCGAACCATGCGCAGGGGCACAACCCCCTGTGCGGCGACCAGCTCACCGTCTTCGTGCGCCTGGACGGCCAGACCGTTTCGGACATCCGCTTCGAGGGGAGCGGCTGCGCGATCTCCACCGCCTCCGCCTCGCTCATGACCGAAGCGGTCAAGGGCAGGGACCGGGCCGCCATCGGCACCCTCTACGACAAGGTGCACGACCTGCTCACCCGGCGGGATACCCAGGCGGATGCCTCCCTCGGCAAGCTCGCGGCGCTGTCCGGAGTGCGCGAGTTCCCGGCGCGGGTGAAGTGCGCGAGCCTATGCTGGCACACCCTGAACGCCGCCCTCAGCGAGGGCGCCGCGACCGTCTCGACCGAGTAACGATCCCAAATGCGCAAGACCGAGAACGAGCCCTTCGTCATCAACCGCGAGGTGAAAGCGGTGATCGTGCCCGCCGGCCAGGAAGTGAACCTGAAGATAGGCCAGGCCGGCTACATCACCCAGGCCCTCGGGGGCAGCTTCACGTTGTACATCGACGGCAACCTGTTCCGCCTCTCCGGCGATGACGCCGATGCGATCGGCCAGGAGAAGGTCAGCGCGCCGGAACTGCCGCCCAACGCGAGCGAGGACGACGTGAAGAAGCTCGCCTGGGACCAGATGCGCACCTGCTACGACCCGGAGATCCCCATCAACATCGTGGACCTGGGCCTGGTGTACGACTGCGACGTGCGACAGAACGCGGATGGCACGCGCGCGGTCGAAGTGAAGATCACCCTCACCGCCCCGGGCTGCGGCATGGGGGACGTCCTCGTGGACGACGTCCGCGATAAGATCAAACGCATCCCCACCGTGACCGCGGTCAACGTTGAACTGACTTTCGATCCGCCCTGGAACCAGAGCATGATGACCGAGGCGGCGCGGCTTCAGACCGGTATGTTTTGAGAGGAAAACGATGAGCGCGCAGTGGGCCGATGTGGGCGGGGCGGATGAGCTGAGCGAGACCCAGCCGCTGGCGGTGTTCGTGGATGGAGTGGCGCTCATCGTGGTGAGGTGCGGGGCGCAGCTGTACGCGGTGGACAACATGTGTACCCACGATGGCGAGACCTTCGGCGAAGCTCAGCTCGAGGACTGCCAGGTGATCTGCCCGCGCCACGGCGCGCGCTTCTGCCTGAAGACCGGGGCGGCCCTCAGCCCGCCGGCCTACGAACCGCTGCGCACGTACCCGGCGCGGCTGGACAATGGGCGCGTCCTGGTGGAACTGCCTGGGTGAGAAATCGCGCATGAAGCGCCTGACGCTCATGCGCCACGCGGATGCGCGCTGGAACGATTCCGGCGTATCGGACTTCGAACGGCCGCTCAACCGCCGGGGAACCGCGGATGCGCAGGGCATGGCGCGGCGCCTCGTCGAGGGCGCCCTGGTGCCGGAACTGATCCTGGCGAGCCCGGCCCGCCGCACCCAGCAGACCGCGGAGATCCTCGCCCGACAGATGGCCGCCGCGCCCCCGCGCGTGCTCACTGAGGAGGCCCTGTACCTCGCTGGCGCCCCGGACATGCTGAAGATGGCCCAGGCCACCGGCCCGCGCATCGCGCACCTGATGGTCATCGCCCACAACCCGGGGATCTCGGAGCTCGTGCGGCTGCTGCTGCCCGAGGAGCCCTCGACCGAGCTTGCGGCCGCGGGGTGGTGTTCGATCAGCTTCGACTGCGGGGACTGGGAGGACCTGAGCGCGCTCAAGGTGCGCGACTACATGCGCGAGGCACCCTCCTCCGGACTCTTCGGGCTGTTCGCCTAGGGTTGGCCGGCCTTCGCCTGCGCTTCGCCGGGTCTTGCCCAGGCGGGCGTTCAGCACTCCGGCACGTTGACCGCGAGTCCGCCCTGCGAGGTTTCCTTGTAGATGGTCGACATGTCGATGCCGGTCTGGCGCATCGTCGCGATCACCTGGTCCAGGGACACCTTGTGCGAGCCATCCCCACGCACCGCCAGTCGCGCCGCGTTGATGGCCTTGACCGAGCCCATCGCGTTGCGCTCGATGCAGGGGATCTGCACAAGGCCTGCGACCGGATCGCAGGTGAGCCCCAGGTTGTGCTCCATGCCGATCTCCGCGGCGTTCTCGATCTGCTCGGTCGTGCCCTGCAGCGCCGCCACCAGGCCCGCGGCCGCCATCGAGCAGGCGACTCCGACCTCGCCCTGGCAACCCATCTCGGCGCCTGAGATCGAGGCGTTGCGCTTGTAGAGCATGCCCATCGCCGCGGCCACCAGCAGGAAGCGGATGATGCCCTCCTCGTTGGCGCCGTCCTCGAAGCGACGGTAGTAGTGCAGCACCGCGGGCACGATCCCGGCCGCGCCATTGGTCGGGGCCGTGACCACGCGGCCGCCGGCCGCGTTCTCCTCGTTCACCGCGAGCGCGTAGGCGTTCACCCAGTCCATGACCTCCAGGGGCTTAACCGTGCCGCTCTCCGTGAGCATGCGGAACAGCCGCGGCGCGCGGCGGCGGACCTTGAGCACCCCCGGCAGCAGCCCGGTCTGGCGGAAGCCGCGCTCCACGCACGCCTGCATCACCTGCCAGATGTGCAGCAGCTTCGCGCGCACTTCCGCGGGGCTCGCCCAGGTGTACTCGTTGGCGAGCATGAGCTCGTACAACTCAAGCCCATGCTCGCGGCACAGGGTGAGCAGGTCAGCACCCGAAGTGAACGGATACGGCGGGTCGGCGTGAGTGCGCGTCTCGCGCGCCTCCGCCTCGTCGCCGCGCACGACGAAGCCGCCGCCCAGCGAGAAGTAGTCGACCTCGCGCAGTGTGCCCTTGCCCGCGGCGAGGGCGGTGAAGCGCATGCCGTTTGAGTGACGCGGCAGGCGCTCGTGCGTCATGAAGAGCAACTGCATCGGCTCGTCGAAGCCGACCTCGTGCTCGCCGAGCAGGTTGATGCGCCCGCTCTTGCGGATGCGCCGCACGGTGGGTTCGATGCTGTCAGGGTCCACGCTCTCCGGCAGTGCGCCCTCAAGACCTGCGAGGATCGCCCGGTCGGTGCCGTGCCCGATCCCGGTCAGGGCGAGCGACCCATACAGGCGCACGGCGATCTCGGTGGTGTCGGCGAGTAACCCGTCGCGCTTGAGGGCGACCACGAATTCGCGCGCCGCGCGCATAGGCCCCATGGTGTGGGAGCTGGAAGGCCCGATGCCGACCTTGAAGATGTCAAACACGCTAAGGGTCATGGACCTGCAACCTCACCCGAACCCGTTCAAAGGCCTGCGACACCCAGTCTGCGACCTTACCGCCATCCTGACATGCATTGTGGCGACGTCCCGGGACTCAAATGCGACCCCGCAGGCGGCGCAGGCGTGCGCGCTCGTGCTTGTCGGGACGGTGGTCCGGGCGCGGCGCCAGGGCGATTCCGACCTTCATGTCGCGCGCGAACCGGGCCTGGCGGGCGATGCTCTCGGGGCTCTCGGTGTAACACAGCGCCGCCTCGCGGGCCGGACCCCGCCGCGCCGGGATTCGCGTCACCGCGCACTCGAACTCCACCGCGCCGCGCTTGAAGGTGACAACGTCCCCGGGGCGCACCGGATGGGCCGGCTTCACCCGCTCCCCGTTTATGTGAACACGCCCCCCGTTGGCCGCCGCCGCCGCCAGCCCCCGGGAACCGGCCAGTCGCA
>JANYBG010000189.1 GCA_025360865.1 Pseudomonadota bacterium
ACAACGCCTGACACCACCTTCGTGCGGCAGGTCGAGCAGACCCCGGCGCGACAGGAAAACGGCAGGTCGATCCCGGCGCGCGCCGCGGCATCCAGGACCGTCTCATCATCCATGGCCATGGCGAACACGCGCCGCCGCCCATCCATGCGCACGCTCACCTGGGCGACTCCCGACTTCGGCGGCGCCGCTTCCACGGGTGCCGGACGCGGCTGGACCGCGGGTATCGCGGCCGCATCGTCCGCGACTCGGAAGCGCTCGGCGTGGATGCGCTCGCCGCTGACGCCCAGCTCCGCGAGCGCCGCGGCCACATCATCAAGCATCGAGCCCGGGCCACAGATGAAGTACTCGCGCGTCTCGGCCGCATCGAACAGGTGCTTCGCGAACTCGCGCACGCGGTCCGCGTCCAGGCGCCCGTTATACAGCTCGACCTCCTGGGGCTCGCGGCTCATGAGAAAGTGCAGCGCGAGCCGCTCCATGTGGCGGTCCTTGAGGGCGAGGAGTTCCTCGAGGCACATCACGCGCCCGGTCCCGGTATTGCCGTAAAAAACCACGACCCGGGCCGCGCCTTGCGTCAGCAACGTACGCACGATCGACACGACCGGCGTGATACCGCACCCCGCGGCGAACGCCACGAACGTCCCGCCCTCGATCCGCGCGCGCGGGGTGAAGCTGCCGTTGGGGGGCAGCACCTCGACCGAGGCGCCGACCGGCAACTGCTCGGCGAGATGTCGGGACATGCGTCCCGACAGATGCACGCGCGGGGCGATGCGCAGTGGCCACTCCCCGGGTGCGTTGAGCATCGAATACGTCCGGCGGACCTCAGCACCCCCGATGAGCATCCGCAGCACGACATGCTGGCCGGCGGCGCCCCGATATTCACTCCTGAGTTCCGGCGGCACATCGAAGGCCAGTGACACCGCGTCCTCGCCGTCGGGTGCGATCGCGAGGACCTTCAGCGCGTGGAACTTCAGCATCTCAGATGCATTTGAAGTAGTCGAAGGGCTCGCGACAGCTGAGACACCGGTAGTGCGCCTTGCAGGGAGTCGAGCCGAACTCGCTCAGGCGTTCGCTCTCCCGCGCCCCGCACCGCGGGCAGGTGACCGGCGGCGCGCCCCACAGCTGGCGCGGGCTGGCCACAGCCTCCTCCGGCGGTGCGATGCCAAAGTCGCGCAGCTTCGCCCTGCCTTGGGCGCTGAGCCATGCACTGCTCCACGGCGGCGACAGCACCTCCTCGATAACGACGTCGGCGAAGCCGCGCGCAGCCAGTGCCGCGCGGACCGCGGCGCGAATCGCCTCGGTCGCCGGGCACCCTGAGTAGGTCGGCGTCAGCCCGACCGTGACCCGGTCGCCCCCCGAGAATCTGACATGCCGCACGATCCCGAGGTCGACGATGCTCAGCACGGGTATCTCTGGATCCGCGACCTCGCCCAGGAGTGCCCAGACGCGCGGCTCGCGCGGGTCTTGTCCGGTGTAACTGGCGTTCATCAGCGGCATGCGCCTACCAGCTCGCGCCGGGGTAGGTGCGCTGCAGGTGCTGCATCTCGGTCAGCAGGTGGGAAAGGTGCTCGGTGTGCACCCCCCGCTTGCCGTGCCATGCGTATGGCTGAGCGGCCGGTCGCGTCAGGGTCGCGACCCTCAGGTCCTCATCGACCCGCCGGGACCAGGAAGGCTCAAGCGCGGCGAGGTCCGGGGCGATCCCGGTCGCTCTCATGCGCTCGTCGGTCTCGTCGGGACTGAACAGCTCGTGCGTGAAGCGCCACAGCTCATCCACCGCGGCCTGCGCACGGCGCCGGCTCTCGGGCGTGCCATCACCCAGGCGCACCAGCCACCCGCTGCTGAATCGATAGTGATACCGGGTTTCCTTCAACGCCTTGGCCGCGATGGCGGCCAGCCGGGGGTCGGCGCAGCCCGCGAGCGCCTGGTACATCTCCAGCTGCCACGCATCGAGCAGCCACTGCCGCGTGATCGTATGGGCGAAATCCCCGTTGGGCTGCTCGGCGAGCGTGACGCTCAGGAACTGCGGCGCTTCGCGCAGGAAGGCGAGTGCGTCCTCATCGCGGCCACGGCCCTCAAGCTCACCGGCGTAACTGAGCAGCAACCGCGCCTGGCCGATGAGATCCAGCGCCAGGTTGGCCAGGCCGAGATCCTCCTCGAGCGCCGGAGCGTGGCCAATCCACTCACCCAGGCGCTGGCCCAGGATCAGGCTCGTGTCGGCCAGGCGCAGGACGTAACGCACGTGCGCTTGCGTCTCATCCGCGCGCGCGTCGGCGTTCACAGGTTCTTCACCTCATCGGGTATGACATAGAAGGTCGGATGCCGGTAGATCTTGTCGCGCGCCGGCTCGAAGAGCGCATCGGCCTCCGCCGGATCCGAGGCGACGATGAGAGTGGAAGGCACCACCCACAGGCTCACGCCCTCCTGGCGGCGCGTGTATACGTCGCGCGCATGTTCGATCGCCATGCGTGAATCGGCCGCGTGCAGGCTGCCGACGTGCCGGTGCTCGAGTCCGCCGCGCGAGCGGACGAAGACTTCGTACAGGGGCCAGTCGCCACTCATGGTGAGCCTCGTTCTTGGTGCTGCGCGGTGGCCGCGCGATCCTCGAGTTTGCGCGCGTGCGCCGCGGCGGCCTCGCGCACCCATTCACCCGCGGCGTGGGCCGCGCGCCGAGCCTCCAGGCGCTCGCGATTGCACGGCCCGTTGCCCTTGAGCACCGCGTGGAACTCGCTCCAGTCGATGGGGCCGATCTCATAGTGCCCGGAAACCTCGTCGAGGCGCAGGTGCGCGTCCGGCAGCGTCAGCCCCAGGAAGTGAGCTTGCGGGACCGTGACGTCGATGAACTTCTGGCGCAGTTCATCGTTGCTGAAACGCTTGATCTTCCAGCGCATTGACTGCGCGGTGTGCTTCGAGTCCGCATCGGACGGCCCGAACATCATGACCGAGGGCCACCACCAGCGGTCCAGCGCGTCCTGCGCCATGGCCTTCTGCGCCGCGCCGCCACGGGCGAGCGTCATCATGATCTCGAAGCCCTGCCGCTGGTGGAAGCTCTCCTCGCGGCAGATGCGCACCATCGCCCGCGCATACGGACCGTAGCTGCAGCGGCAGATGGGGACCTGGTTCATGATAGCCGCCCCATCGACCAGCCAGCCGATCGCTCCCACGTCGGCCCACGTGAGCGTCGGGTAGTTGAAGATGCTGGAGTACTTGGCCGCTCCCGAAAGCAGCTGCTCCACCATCTGCGCACGCGAGACACCGAGGGTCTCCGCGGCGCTGTAGAGATACATGCCGTGGCCGCCCTCGTCCTGCACCTTGGCGATCAGCACCGCCTTGCGCCGCAGGCTGGGCGCGCGCGTGATCCAGTTGCCCTCCGGCAGCATGCCGACGATCTCGGAATGGGCGTGCTGGGAGATCTGGCGGATGAGGGTCTGCCGGTACGCCTCCGGCATCCAGTCCTTGGGCTCGATCTTCTCGTCCGCGTCCACGCGCGCCTGGAAGCGCTCGGCGGCCTCGCCGGTGGCCGCGACCGGATCTTTCCCCGGCGAGTCAAGTGCCTGAGTGTACATCTGCGTCCCCGCGTTAGGCCGTGGCTGGCAAGGTGGTGAGGTGCTCCACGAAGGCGGCGAGGAAGCGATTGCCCTCCTGCCCGTCCATGACCCGGTGGTCAAGCGTCAAAGAGACGTAGCAGCGCGGCTGGATGGCCACCCGGGGACCATCGGTCCCCTCCACAACCACCGGACGCTGCTCGAGCTTGCCAACGCCCAGGATCGCCGACTGCGGCTGGTTGATGATAATGGGGGTCGCGATGAGGCTGCCGCTGACGCCGTGGTTGGAAATGGTGAAAGTGCCGCCGCGCATGTCCTGGGGCGTGAGCTTGTGCGCGCGGGCGCGTGTCACCAGGTCCTCAAGCCCGCGCGCGGTCCCCAGCAGATCGAGCGCGTCGGCGTCGCGCAGCACCGGCACGACCAGTCCCATGCCCTCGACCGCGGTCGCGATACCGATGTTGATCGAGTCGTAGAGCTCAAGCGCGCTGTCGCTCCAGCGACTGTTGGACTGCGGCACGGCGCGAATCGCCGCGACCGCGGCACGCACGAAGTACGCCGTGAGGGTCAGCGGTGCGCCCTGACGCGCGAAGTGCTCGCGCCGCCGCGCGCGATCGGCGAGCACCGCGCTGAGGTCAGCCTCGAACACCGTCGTCACGTGCGGCGCGGTATGCAACAGGCTTGCGACCATGTGCTCGGCGATGCGCCTGCGTACCGCGGTGTGCGGCACCAGGTGGCTGCGGGGAGCCCCTTCCGGCGGGGTGGACGGGAGTGCCGGGGCCGCTGGCCCGGCCGCCGCGGGCGCCACGGCCAGTGCGGGCGCGCCCGCGCCGGCCCGCAGGACGTCCTCGACCATGACTCGACCGCGAGGTCCGGTGCCGAGGATCGCGCTTGCCTCGAGCCCGCTCTCGCTGAGCAGGCGGCGCACCGCGG
>JANYBG010000190.1 GCA_025360865.1 Pseudomonadota bacterium
TCAGGCGCGCGAGGTAGGCGGCGATGGGCAGCGCGAGCGTGATCACCGGCAGCACCAGGAACCGCCCGGCTCCGGCCTGCCAGCCGGCCACGGGCAGCCAGTGCAGGCGCAGCGCGAACACCAGCGCCAGCAGCGGACCGACGACAAAACTCGGCAGCGCCAGAACCAGCGCGGTCGCCCACAGCAGCCCCCGGTCGGCCGCCCCGCCCTGCCATACCGCGGCGGCGATGCCCAACGGCACCCCGCAGGCGATCGCCAGCAGGAGCGCGGCGAGCCCGAGGGTGAGGCTGACCGGCAGCCCCTGCGCGATGAGTTCCCCGACGGTGAAGTCACGCTGTCGCAAGGAGGGCCCGAAATCCCCGTGCGCCAGCCCCCGAAGATAGCGGAGGTACTGCGAGGGCAGGCTCTGGTCCAGGCCATAGGCGCGCTCCAGGTTCGCCCGCACGGCCGGGCTGAGCCCCTGCTCCTGGTCGAAGGGGCCGCCCGGGGCGAGGCGCAGGATCAGGAATGACAGCGAGACGATGACGAGGAGCGTTGGCAGGAGTCCCAGGGATCGCTGAAGGAGGTAGCGCCGCATGTGGGACTTTAGGGAGCCGGTGCGCGATTCGTCAACGCCGCGGCTCCTGCCGGCAACACCGCCCTTCGCGCGCCCGTTATACTTCGTTCCCTGTTGCCCGCCGTGCCGGGCGAATTCCAAGAGTCCTGAGGAATGAAGCGCATCCTGGTCGGTATCAAGCGTGTCGTTGACTATAACGTGCGCATTCGGGTCAAGCCGGACAACACGGGCGTCGTCACCGATGGGGTGAAGATGAGCGTGAATCCCTTCGACGAGATCGCCCTCGAGGAGGCGCTGCGCATCAAGGAGCGCGGCGGCGCCGAGGAAGTCGTCGTCGCCACCGTCGGACCGGCGGAGTGCCAGCAGCAGCTGCGCACCGCGCTCGCCATGGGAGCCGACCGCGCCCTGCACGTGGTCGCCGACGGGATCGTGGAGCCCCTCGTGGCCGCGCGCGCGCTGCTGAAGCTGGTCGAGCGCGAACAACCGCTGCTGGTCCTCCTGGGCAAGCAGGCGATCGATGATGACAACGGCCAGACCGGGCAGATGCTGGCCGCCATGTGGAATCGCCCGCAGGCGACCTACGCCTCCAAGCTCGAAGTGACCGACACCACCGCGCGGGTGACGCGTGAGGTGGATGCCGGCCTTGAGACCCTGGACATCGACCTGCCCGCGGTGGTGACCACCGATCTGCGCCTGAACGAGCCGCGCTACGTGAAGCTGCCGGACATCATGAAGGCCAAGAAGAAGCCCCTGGACACCCTGTCGCTGGCCGAACTCGGCGTCGAGCCGCGCCAGCAGCTGAAGCTGGTGAGATTCGAGGCCCCGCCGCAGCGCCAGAAGGGCATCCGGGTCAAGGACGCGGCGGAACTGGTTGAGGCGCTGAAGAAGAAGGGACTCCTGTGAGCACTCAAATCCTCATCGTCGCCGAGCATGACGGCAAGACACTGAACCTCTCCACCGCCAAGTGCGTCACGTGCGCCCGCGGCCTCGCCGAGGCGCAGGTCACCGTCGCGGTGTTCGCCGCCAGCGCGGCCGCGGTCGCCGAGCAAGCCGCGAAGCTCACCGGCGTGAACCGCGTGCTGACCATCGAGAACCCGGCCAACGAGCACGCGCTCGCCGCGGTGCTCGCCCCACAGGTGGCCGCGCTGGCGGCGCCCTTTGGCCTGCTGCTGGGGCCATCGACGACCTTCGGCAAGGACCTGATGGCGCGCGTGGCCGGCCTGCTGGATGCCCCGCAGCTCAGCGACATCTCCGCGATCGAAAGCGCCACCCGCTTCCGTCGGCCGATCTTCGCCGGCAACGCGATTCTCACCGTCGACACGACCGGGGTGGCGAAGCTTGTGGGTACCGTGCGCACCGCCTCCTTCGAGGCCGCGGGCGCCGGTGGCCCGGCGCCGATCGAGAAGGCCGCCGTTGAGGTGGCCCTGCCGACCCACACCCGCTTTGTCTCGGTATCGGCCGCCAAGAATGATCGCCCGGACCTGCAGACCGCCGCGCGCGTGATCTCCGGCGGGCGGGCGCTCGGCAGCGCCGACGGCTTCAAGATCCTCTACAGCCTCGCCGACAAGCTCAAGGCCGCCGTGGGCGCCTCGCGCGCCGCGGTGGATGCCGGCTACGCGCCCAACGAGATGCAGGTCGGGCAGACCGGCAAGATCATCGCGCCGGAGCTGTACGTGGCGATTGGTATTTCCGGCGCCATCCAGCACCTGACAGGCATCAAGGACGCGCGCACCATCGTCGCCATCAACAAGGATGGCGAGGCGCCAATCTTCGAGGTGGCCGACATCGGTCTCGTGGGAGACCTGTTCCAGGTGGTCCCCGAGATCGAGCGGCTGATCAGCTAGAGCTGGCCGAGGACGTGATCGGCCGCGGACACCTTGAACTGTCCGGGGGCCTCGACGTTCACGTGGGTGACAGTGCCGTCCTTCACGACCAGCGCGAAGCGCTGGCCGCGCACGCCCATGCCGTAGCCCTTGGCGTCCAGCTCAAGCCCCAACTCCTTGGCGTAGTCACCGTTGCCATCGGCGAGCATCAGGATCTTCTCGCCCACGCTCGAGGACTTGCCCCAGGCGTTCATGACGAACACGTCGTTCACCGCCATGCAGGCGATGGTGTCCACGCCCCTGGCCCTGATCGAATCGGCGAGCTCCACGAATCCGGGAAGATGCTTGGCGTCACACGTCGGGGTGAAGGCGCCGGGAACTGAGAACAGCACGACCCTCTTGCCCTTGAAGAGCTCGTCCGTGCTGATGTCCTTCGGTCCTTCCTTGGTCATCCGCTTGAGCGTGCCCGCGGGCATCTTGTCGCCAACCTTGATCGTCATGTGCCGTCTCCTTTGCATTCGCCGCGCGCGTCAACTTGGACTCGCGCCTGCCTAACGAGAAGGGCCGGGAGAATTCAAGCTCTCACCGGCCATGGATATCTCAACAACGTTCACGCGACCTTGCGGTCGCGGAGCGACGCCTCAGCCCTTGGCGTGCAGCACCCAGAGGCCCGCGAGCTGCTCGAGGGCGGGGTCACCCTTGACCTGCTTGAAGGTCTTCATCGCCTCGTCCTTGTGGCCGGCCTTGAGCTGGGAAATGCCCATGAGCAGGCGCGCCTGGTTTTCCTCCTTCAGCCCGCCCTTGGCGAGGGCCTTGCCCAAAAGGTCCGCCGCCTTGTCGTACTGGCCGTAACCGAAGTAGGCGAGTCCCGCGCCGGCGCTCTTCACGCCCGTTGGCGAGTTCGCCGCGTCCGCTTCGAGCTTGGGCAGGCTCGCCTGGTCGGAAGCCGCGGTCTTCTTCACCGTCTCCAGCAGGCGGGTATTGCGGTCCTTGACGCGCTGCTCATTGAAGGCGCCGCGCTCGAAGCCCTTTTCCAGGATCTTCTGCGCCTCGCCCGGGGAGCCGGCCTCGAGGGCAAGCTGCGCCATCTCGTTGTAGTCGCCGGCTTCCTTGAGCACATCGACGTCATTCATCAGGCGGTAGGTCTGCAGGGTGTTGGCGTCGTTGGTCGAGGTCGACCGCCGCATCGAGAACAGCAGCTGCGACCAGTAGTCGGGCTTGGGGTAGTAGGTGACCAGGCGCTCCATCGTGTGCTCGGTGCACGCCGTGTCCTCGGTTTTCACGCACGAGCCCAGCACGAGCTTCAGCGCGTCCTCCTTGGGAGTCTGGCCGGCATGGATCTGTGCCTCGACCAAGGCGGACTCCGTCCGGCCCGCCTCCTTGAAGTTGCCCTTCAGGTAATACGCCTGCGCCACGATGTTCTTGTTGTCATCGGTCGCGGAGCCCGCCTTGATCGCGCGCTGGCCGAAATCGATGGCCTTGTCGTAGTTCTTGAGCTGGAAGTTCAGCGCGAGCAGCGCCCGCACCATCTGCGCGACCTCCGACTCGGGCATGAAGCTGCTGTTCAGCTTGGTCTCACAGTCCTTGGCGGCCTCGGCGTAATTACCGGCGCCGATATTGGCCGTGCAACCGAATTCGGCGATGGTGTACTGGTCGAACGGGGTCTTCTCAGGCACGGCCTGAGCCTCGTGGATCTTCGACAGCGCCGCGCCGTACTGCCTGTTCTTCAGCGCCTCCTGCGCCGGACGCAGCAGGACCGCCACCTTCTCGCTGTTGGCGTTCTTGGCGGCAAGCGCGACGTTGCCCGTCATCAAAACCGCCGCGCCGAGGATGGCGGCCGCAACCGTAACTGTGACCTTCATGGTGTTGTTCCGCATTCCCTTAAATACTATTGTTCGAATTGCGCGACGTTGGTGAAGCCGATCTTCTGCATGTGGTTGCGCTGAGCCGAGGCCAGCACCTGCGCCACCACGCCGTAGCGCGAGCGCCGGTCGGGGCGCATGTGGATCTCCGGCTGGGGGTCCTTGGCCGCCTCGCCGTGGAAGTAGCCATCAAGCTGGTCCATCCCGGTCACCGGCGTGCCGTTCCAGGCGATCGTGCCGTCGAAGTCGATCTCAAGATCGATCACGTCCGGGGGCCTATCCGGCGGCGGCGGCTGCGCGTTGGGGTTGGGCATGTTGAGCTTCACCGCGTGCGTCATCACCGGGAGGGAAATGATCAGCGTGACCAGCAGCACCAGCATCACATCGATGAGGGGTGTCGTGTTGATCTCACACATCACCCCGCCCGAACCTGAACCGACACTCATTGACATGAGATAGAGCTCCTAAAGACTGGTCTAGCGCCTGACGCGCAGCATGCCGTGGTCAGGCTCGGTGAGGAAGCCGACCTTCTGGATCCCCCCGCGCTGCACCATGTACATGACCCGGCCGATCGCCTCATAGCGGGTTTCCTTGTCGCCGCGGATGTGGATCTCCGGCTGCGGCTTGAGCGCCGCGGCCTGCTTCACATCGGCGAGCAACGCCTCCGAGGTCGCGACCCGCGCGTCGTTCCAGTAGATGTTGCCGTCCTTGTCGACGGCGATGGTGATGTTCTCCGGCTTGGTCTGCGTCGGGATGTTGACCGCCTTGGGCAGGTCGACCTTCACCGTCTTGTTGATCACCGGAATCGTGATCAGGAAGATGATGAGGAGCACCAGCATCACGTCCACCAGGGGTGTCGTGTTGATGGTCGAGATCGCGCCCTGCTCTTCCTCGGACCCGCCGCCGATATTCATTGCCATGAAGCCGCTACTCCTTAAAAGGCGCGGGGGGTCGCCGGGAGCGTTACAACGCGCCCGACAAACCCCCCGCGGGGGACGTTACTTGCCGACCGCCGCGGACTTCGCCGCCACCGGACGGGCACCGCCACCGGCGACGCCGTCGGTCACCATGCGCGCGCCGCTTACCAGGTAGGCATGCAGGTCGCTGGCGAAATTGCGCAGGGACTCCTGCAGGGACTTGTTGCGGCCGAGCAGCCAGTTATAGCCCATGACCGCGGGCACGGCCACGAACAGGCCGATGGCCGTCATGATCAGCGCCTCGCCGACAGGACCTGCGACCTTGTCGATGCTCGCCTGACCGGCGACACCGATGCTGACCAGCGCGTTGAGGATGCCCCACACGGTGCCGAACAGGCCCACGAAGGGCGCGGTGGAACCCACGGTCGCCAGCAGCCCCAGTCCGCCGCTGAGCCTGCTGTTGACGCCGTCCACCGAACGCTGCAGCGACATGGTGATCCACTCGTTGAGGTCGATGCGGTCGGTCAGGCGGCCGTCGTGGTGGGAAGCCGCGCGCAGGCCGTCCTCGGCGATGAGGCGGAACTCGTCACCCTTGGGGAGGCGCTCGACGCCGTCCTTGACGGACGGGGCGGTCCAGAACTGCTTTTCGGCGATCTTGGCTGACTTCTTGAGCTTGCTCTGGTCCCACAGCTTCGTGAGCATCACGTACCAGGAGGCGAGCGACATGATCAGGAGAAGAATGAGCACGGAGCGGGCGATGGGGTCACCACCCTGCCACAACGCGCCGAGGCCGTAGGGGTTGTCGGTGGTGGCGGCGGTAGAGGTGACGGCTGCGACTTGATTTTCCATGGTTTTCCTCGAAACAAAAAGAATGCCGCACCTTAAAGGCGCGGCGTCTGAATTATTTGATCTGGAATCTGACTAAGAACTTGAAACACGACGCGAGGGGCTTGCCGTCCTCCTTCGGAGGAATGAAGTGCCCAGAGGCCGCGGTGGCGAGCTTGAGCGCCCCCTCGTCCAGGTGCGGGAACCCGGATGTCTTGTCGAGCGTCGGGGGGCCCGTCAGCCTGCCGTCAGTGCCGATGCACACGGCGACCGCCGAGGAACCCTGCTCCTCGAGGCGCTTGGACGCCGGCGGATAAAAGTCTTCGCTGTGCGGGAAGTTCTTGTCCTGAGCCCAGTTGGTGCGCGTCACCGCCTTAGCGGCGACCGGCGCCGCGGGGACGTGCTGCGTCGTGACATTGGAGATGGCCGTCGTGTTAACGGCCGGGGCGGCCTCGACGATGGTGTCGGTCGGGGGGATCTCCACCGGCGGACGCTCGAAGGTCGGCGGGGGTGGGGGCGGGGGCGGGGTGTTCTTCACGTCCTCCGGCTGGAACACGGCCTGCACCGGCGGGGCGATGGCCTCGAGGGCGCGGCTCGCAAGTCCGGTCACGAGCGCCCACAAGATGAGCAGGTGCAGCAGCAGGATCGCTCCCACCACCACGCCGCGTCGCGTAAAGAACTGGGAATCCTGTTCGATATGAGCAGCCATGAGTTACTAATCGCCGTGCTGTCAAAAACGCCGAAGCCTGCGAGTGGCGCCGCCGGACTCACGTCCGCCGCCACCTTCGAAGAATCCGGACCCCGGACCCGGCGGCTCGTGCCCGCAGGACCTTCCCATCACCAACGGTCAATTCATCTTATCCGGCATTCGCTCCGCTGGGCCCTTGATTATAAGAATCTGCCCGGACGGCGTGGCGCGGCTTCGCGCGCATCGACGAATACTCCGCCCGAACTGTAACCGCTGCCTTTAGGACTGACAACTGCGGCGATGCGTCAAGAACCAGTCCGCCTCGGCTGCATCGGCTCAGTCACCGCTCCCTGCGAGGCACTGCCCACTAACGATGCGTACTTGGCGAGCGCGCCGCGGGTCGCATAGGGCTTTGGCGCTCTCCAGAGGGCGCGCCGGCGCTTTATTTCCGCGGCCGTGAGCTCCACGCGGATCTCACGCTTGCGCGCATCGACAACGATCCGGTCGCCTGTCTTCAAGAGTCCGATGGGCCCGCCGACCGCGGCTTCCGGGGAAATATGTCCCACGACGAAACCGTGGCTGCCACCGGAGAAGCGACCGTCGGTGATCAACGCGACCTTATCGCCCAGCCCCAGCCCCATGATCGCCCCGGTGGGACTGAGCATTTCGCGCATGCCAGGGCCGCCACGCGGTCCCTCGTTGCGGATCACGACGACATCCCCGGCGCGCACGCGCCCGGCGAGAATCGCCGCGGTGGCGCGTTCCTCGCCTTCGAACACCCGCGCCCGGCCCTCGAACCGCTCACCTTCCTTGCCGGTGATTTTCGCCACCGCGCCCTCGGGGGCGAGGTTCCCATAGAGGATCACCAGGTGGCTGTTTCTCTTCAGGGGTTGCGAAAGCGGCCGCACAATGTCCTGCCCGCTCATATACATGGGAATCTTTTCCAGATTCTCTCGCAGCGTGCGACCGGTGACTGTCATGCAGTCCCCGTGAAGCAGGCCAGCCTCGAGCAGCATCTTCATCAGCGGTTGGATCCCGCCGATCGCCACAAGGTCTGACATAAGGTAGCGCCCACTGGGGCGCAGGTCGGCGAGCACCGGAACGCGCCGGCCAATGCGCGTGAAATCGTCAAGTCTCAGCTTCACCTGCGCGGCGTGGGCGATCGCCAGAAGGTGCAGCACAGCGTTCGTGGAGCCGCCAAGCGCTATCACCACGGTGATGGCGTTCTCGAACGCGCGCCGGTCCATGATGTCGCGCGGCTTCAAACCGGCGCGCACGAGGCGCACCACCGCCTCACCCGCGCGGCGCGAGTCGGAACGCTTGTCCTCGCCGACGGCCTCCTGCGCGGAGCTGCCCGGTAAGGACAAGCCCAAGGCCTCGATGGCCGACGCCATCGTGTTGGCCGTGTACATGCCGCCGCAGCTGCCCGGACCTGGGATAGCCGTGCGCTCGATCTCCAGCAGCCCGGCCGCCGAGAGCTTGCCGGCCGCATGCGCCCCCACCGCCTCGAACACCGAGACGATGTCGCGGCGCTTGGCGCCCGGGCGGATGGTCCCGCCGTAGACGAACACCGACGGGCGGTTCAGGCGCGCCATGGCCATGGCGCAGCCGGGCATATTCTTGTCGCAGCCCCCGAGGGCGACGAAACCATCGAAGCCCGCGCAGCCGGCGACCGCCTCGATCGAGTCGGCGATGATCTCGCGCGAGACCAGCGAGTAGCGCATCCCCGGGGTGCCCATCGAGATGCCATCGGAGACGGTGATCGTGTTGAACAGCACGCTCTTGCCACCGGCCGCGTCGATTCCCAAGCACGCCTCGCGCGCGAGTTCATTGATGTGCATGTTGCAGGGAGTGAGGTTAGCCCACGTGGAGGCGACGCCGATCTGCGGACGCGCGAAGTCCGCGTCCTGGAAGCCCACCGCGCGCAGCATCGCGCGCGAGGCCGCCTGCTTGTCCCCATCCACGACCACGCGCGAGAACGCGCGCGGGTCGGTGATCTTCTTCTTCGCCATCGCTTGCTCCGCCAGCTCCCCACGGCGCGTGCCAGTTCGCGCCTATTCCCCGCGCGCGCGGCGCATGCGGTTGAAACCCAGCGCGCCCGCCACGGTCATCGCCAGTGGCAGGGCGAGCGCGTACTCGCCGGCGCCCACGTGCAGGGCCTCAAGTCCCATGTAGGCGAGCACACCTACCGGGGGCGCCACCCCGCCGCGCAGCCCGGTGAGTGTCACGTGCACGCCCATGTAGTGCTGGGCGCGCCCCACCGAGGCGAAATCATTGTGCCCGAGGTTCCAGCCTAGATTAGCACCCGCCTGCGCCACGCCCAGCAGGACCGCGCCGGTCCACAGCACGGGCAGCGAGCCGGCGAACACCCCGGTGGCGAGCACGAAGCTCGCGAGCACCAGCGCCCAGCCCTGCCGCGCGCGATAGCGCACCACGTGTGAGGCGTCGAACAACCGCGCCCACCAGGGCAGGAACAAGGGCTGGGTTATCAGGGGCACGACCGCGAGGAGACCGATCTGGGTGCCGCTCGATAAATGCATCCGCTCCGAGAACAGCAGCACCAGCTGCGCGGTCAGCATGAGATTGCCCGCCCCGAAGATGCCCATCCACAGCATGTACTCCCGGAAGGCCGGGTCGTCTTTGAGGATCAGCGTGAGCATCGACAGACTGAAGGGCTCGTTCCTGGCCCCGCTCGCCCCTTCCGCGGCGAGCAGCTGGAACTCGCGGCGCACGCGCATCGCGCGGTACAGCCATGCGCCGGCCAGCCCCGCGAAGGCCCCACCGCCATACAGCCAGCGCGCATCCATCAGCCGCGCTTCCAGCGCCCACCCGACCATCGCCGCGGAACTGGCGACCGCGATCGAGTTGACGATGACGATCCTTCCGGTGATGCGCGCGAGCACGTTGCGCGGGTAGTTTGCCGTCCAAACGGCCGCGCGCACGGTGAGAATCCCGGCCCACAGCACCCGGGCGATGATGATGGACGCCACGGTGAACAACAGCCCGCGCGCGCCACCGGAGGCGAAGGCCACGCAACCCACGGCCAGCGCGAAGCTCGCCTGCAGCGCCACCATCAGGCCCACCCGGGCGCGCCCATGGGCCACGTTCGCCCACACGAAGGACAGGACATTGGAGAAGGCGGGCGCGCCGCTCACCAGGGCGACGGCGATGTTCACCCCGATGAGGCTGGCCGCGCGCCCGAAGTGCTGCTTGACGAGGACCGCGGCGGTCGCCCCCTCGACGAGCCCGAGGGCCAGCCCGAGCAGCCCCCACGGGAGAATCTCGCGGCGGAACATGCCTTCCGCGAAGAGGCTGGGCTGGGGATTGCGACCGGCGGCCACGGGTGCGCCCAGCTTAAACGCACGCCCCGCGGCGGCACCATGCGCGTTGACAAGTTCCTCACCCGTATGCTCTATTCCGAGCATCAGGATTCGTTCGCACGTATGAGCAAAACCACCATTCAGGCCCTTTCCACCGCTGCGCGGACGCGCGCGGCTGGCGGCCTGCTGCTGGTACTGCCCGAGCTGCTGCTCCTTAGCCGGAGCGAGCGGTGCGGGGCACTCGCGAACGCCTGAAAACACCCAGGCACGAGCGAAGTAAGACACCAAAAAGACCCCGCACCGGCCCAAAGCCGATGCGGGGTTTTTTCTGTTTGCCAACCGCCCCCCGCGGGGCACTTGAGGAGTGATCAGTGAAGCTGTATTCGCACAAGCACGTCGACAAGAAGGCCCTGAAGGGTGCGCGCATCGCCATCCTGGGCTATGGCAGCCAGGGGCGTGCGCACGCCCTGAACCTACACGACAGCGGTTTCGACGTGGTGGTCGGCGTGCGCAAGGGCGGTGCGGGCCGGAAGAAGGCCAAGAAGGATGGTCTGAAGGTGGCAGAGCCGGTCGAGGCCGCCAAGGGCGCCGATCTGGTGGCCATGCTGCTGCCGGACACCGCGCAGAAGGCCTTCTACGAGACCATCAAGGGCAGCCTCAAGAAAGGCGCCGCGTTGCTTTTCGCGCACGGCTTCAACGTGCATTTCAAGCAGATCAAGCCGCGCAAGGACCTCGACGTGGTGCTGATCGCCCCCAAGGGTCCCGGCGATCTGGTGCGCCGCCAGTACGAGCAGGGACGCGGCGTGCCGTGCCTGCTGGCCGTCGCGCAGGACGCCACCGGCAAGGCGCACGCGCGCGCGCTCGCCTACGCGCACGGCATCGGCGGCACCCGCGGCGGGGTACTCGAGACCACCTTCGCCGAGGAGACCGAGACGGATCTATTCGGTGAGCAGGCGGTGCTGTGTGGAGGCGCGACTGAACTTGTCGTCAAGGGCTTCGAGACCCTGGTCGAGGCGGGCTACCAGCCCGAGGTCGCCTACTACGAGTGCCTGCACGAACTGAAGCTGATCGTCGACCTCCTGCACGAAGGCGGTATCTCCAAGATGCACCAGTTCATCAGCGAGACCGCGAAGTACGGTGATCTCACCCGCGGGCCCCGCGTGGTCGATGCGCGCGTGAAGAAGGAAATGAGGAGGATTCTGACGGAAGTGCAGGACGGCACCTTCGCGCGGCAGTGGATCACCGAGAACGAGAAGGCCGGCAAGCGCAACTACGACAAGATGCTCAAGGCCGACATGAACCGCCAGATCGAGAAGGTCGGCGCGAGGCTGCGGGCGCGCATGCCGTGGCTGCAGGAGACGCGCTGAAGCACCCGCCACGCCGACCTCAAGAACCGGCGCGGACCTGAATTCACGAACCCACCAGGATGTGCCCCATGGTCGCTGATTCCGACCGCGTGATGATCTTCGACACCACCTTGCGTGATGGTGAGCAGTCACCCGGCTGCAGCATGACCCGCCCGGAGAAGCTGCGGGTCGCCCGCGCGCTGGCGGAGCTGGGCGTCGATGTCATCGAGGCCGGCTTCCCGGCCGCGTCCAAGGGCGACTTCGACAGCGTGACCGCCGTCGCCCAGGAGGTGCGCGGGCCGATCATCTGCGCGCTCGCGCGCTGCAACGCCTCCGACATCGAGCTTGCCGCCAGGGCCGTCGCCCACGCCGCGCGCCACCGCGTGCACGTGTTCCTGGCCACGAGCGCCATCCACCGCCAGTACAAGCTCAACATGGCGCAGGACGAGATCCTGCGCCTGGCCGCGGAGGGCGTCGCCCGCGCGCGCGCGCTGTGCGAGGACGTGGAGTTCTCCCCCGAGGATGCCTCGCGCACGGAGATCGAGTTCCTGGCCCAGGTGGTCGAGGTCGCCATCGCCGCGGGGGCCACGACTGTCAACATCCCCGACACGGTCGGCTACACGGTGCCGGATGAGTTCGCGGAACTGTTCCGTTACCTGCGCAAGAACGTGCGCGGCATCGAGAACGTGCGCCTTTCGGTTCACTGCCACGATGACCTCGGCATGGCGGTGGCCAACAGCCTCACCGCGGTGGTCGCCGGCGCCCGCCAGATCGAGTGCACGATCAACGGCATCGGCGAGCGCGCCGGCAACTGCGCGCTGGAGGAAGTGGTCATGGCGCTCAAGACGCGCGCGGCCTTCTTCAACCTCGCCACGAACATCAACACCCAGCGCCTCTACCCGACCTCGCGCCTGCTCTCGAGCATCACCGGCATGCCGATCGCGCGCAACAAGGCGGTGGTGGGCGAGAACGCCTTCGCGCACGAGAGCGGCATCCACCAGCACGGCATGCTCAAGCACCACTCCACCTACGAGATCATGCGCCCCGAGGATGTGGGCCTGCAGCGCTCGCACCTGGTGCTGGGCAAGCACAGCGGCCGGCACGCCTTTCGTGACCGTGCGCAGGCCCTGGGGTTCGAGCTCAACGAGGCCGACCTTAACCGCGCCTTCGAGGAGTTCAAGGCGCTGGCGGACAAGAAGAAGGAACTTTTCGACGGCGACATCGAGGCGATCGTGCTGGCGGCGGAAGGCGCCGCCAGTGGCCCGTGGCACCTGAAGGAGCTGGCGGTCGAGGCGCGCAGCGATACCCCGGCGCGCGCCACGGTGCGCCTGGAGCACACCGACGGACGCAGCATCGAGCGGGCCGCCAGCGGCGATGGCCCGGTGGATGCCGCGTTCAAGGCGATCGAGGCCATCAGCGGCATCACCGTCGCGCTGCGCAAGTTCGAGGTGCACTCGGTATCCGAGGGCGAGGATGCCCAGGGCGAGGCGCGCATCTACGTGGAGTACAATCAGCGCACGTACCGCGGCGCGAGCGTCAGCACGAACATCGTCGAGTCCGCCACGCGCGCCTTCCTCGAGGTGATCAATCGCATCGAGCAGTCGCAGGCGGGCGCGCGCGCGCGCGAGGAACGCCTCGCCGCGACCCTAGCTTAAGGAAATCCCATGCCCATTCCGGCCACGCAGTTCATCTGGTTCAACGGCAAGCTCGTCCCCTGGGAGAAGGCCACGGTGCACGTGCTCAGTCACGCCCTGCACTACGGCTCCTCGGTGTTCGAAGGCGTGCGCGCTTACGAGACCCCGCGGGGCGTGGCGGTGTTCCGCCTGCGTGACCACACGCGCCGCCTCATGGACTCGGCCAAGATCTACCGCATCAACGTGCCGTTCTCCCTCGAGCAGATCAACGAGGCATGCCGCCAGGTGGTCTCAGCGAACAGCCTCACGCGCGGGGCGTACATCCGCCCGCTGGTGTTCCGCGGCTATGGCGAGATCGGCGTGACGCCCAAGAACGACCCGCCGACGGAAGTCGCGGTCGCCGCTTGGGAATGGGGTGGATACCTCGGAGCTGATGCGGTCGAGGCGGGTGTCGATGCCTGCGTCACCTCCTGGCAGCGCGTGGCGCCGAACACAATCCCGGCGCTGGCCAAGGCCGGCGGCAATTACCTTTCCAGCCAGTTGATCGGCATGGAGGCGCGACGCCTGGGGTTCGCCGAAGGCATCGGGCTGTCATCGGACGGGACCCTGAGCGAGGGCTCCGGCGAGAACCTCTTCCTCGTCAAGGACGGCGTGCTGCTCACGCCCGGCCTTTCGCACTCGGTGCTCGCTGGACTCACCCGCGACGCGGTGATTCGCCTGGCGCGCGAGCGGGGCATCGAGGTCCGCGAGGCCGCCCTGCCCCGCGAGCTGCTCTACATCGCCGACGAGGCTTTCTTCACCGGCACCGCGGTCGAGATCACCCCGATCCGCTCGTGCGACCGCCTGGCCATCGGCAACGGCAAGCGTGGCCCGATCACCGAGACCCTGCAGAACGCCTTCTTTGGCCTGTTCTCCGGCAAGACTCCCGACAAGTGGGGCTGGCTCGACTACGTCGACATGTCCGCCCCGCGCGCCCAGGCGTCGGGCTGAAAGCAACACCGCTGCACCGATGCCCACACCGGCGCGAACACTCTTTGACAAGGTATGGGCCGCCCACGAGGTGACCCCCGAGACCGAGGCGGCGCCCGCGGTCCTCTACATCGACCTGCACCTGATCCACGAGGTGACCTCGCCGCAGGCGTTCTCGGTGCTGCGCGAACGCGGGCTGCCGGTGCGCCGCCCCGAGCGCACGCTGGGCACCATGGATCACTCGACCCCGACACAGACGAACCAGGTCTTCGGCGGCGCCCCCATCGCGGTCGACTCGGCCGCCCGCCAGGTCGAGGCGCTGGCGAGGAACTGCGCGGAGTTCGGCGTGGAGCTTTTGGCGTTGCGCCACGCGCAGCGCGGTATCGTGCACGTCATCGGACCGGAACTGGGAATGAGCCAGCCGGGCAAGACCATCGTTTGTGGCGACAGCCACACGAGCACCCACGGGGCGATGGGCGCGCTCGCCTTCGGCATCGGCACCACGGAAGTCGGCCATGTGCTTGCGACCCAGTGCCTGCTGCAGCGCAAACCCAAGTCCCTCGCCCTCAATGTGGAGGGCAGGCTCGGGGCGGCCGTCACCGCGAAGGACCTGATCCTGGGCATCATCGGCCAGATCGGCGTCGCCGGTGGCACCGGGCACGTCATCGAGTACCGCGGCTCCGCCATCCGCGCGCTGCAGATGGATGAGCGGCTCACCGTGTGCAACATGTCGATCGAGGCCGGCGCCCGCGCCGGCATGATCGCCCCGGACGAGACCACCTACCAATACCTGGCCGGCCGCCCGCGCGCGCCCCGGGGCGCGGCCTGGGATGCCGCGGTGGCGCGCTGGCGCACCCTGCCAACGGATGCCGGCGCGCGTTTCGACCGCGAGGTGAGCATCGATGCCGGCGCCATCGAGCCGATGATCACCTACGGCACCAACCCCGGCATGGTCATCCCGATCTCAGCCTCGATACCGCGCCGCCCCGGGGATGCCGCCTTCGCGCGCGCGCTCAGCTACATGGGCCTGAACGCCGGCGAGCCGATCAAGGATCAGAAGGTCAACGTCGTGTTCCTCGGCAGCTGCACCAACGCGCGCCTGTCGGACCTGCGCGCCGCGGCGGACGTGCTGCGCGGCAAGCGCATCGCCCGTGGCATCACCATGCTGGTCGTCCCGGGCTCGCAGGAAGTGAAGCGCCAGGCCGAGAGCGAGGGCCTTGACCAGGTGTTCCTGGACGCCGGCGCGCAGTGGCGCGAGTCCGGCTGCAGCATGTGCCTAGGGATGAACGGCGACCTCGTGGGGCGGGGTGAGTATTGCGTCAGCACCAGCAACCGCAATTTCGAGGGCCGCCAGGGCGCCGGTGCCCGCACGCTGCTGGCAAGCCCGGTCACCGCGGCCGCCTGCGCCCTCACCGGTCGCGTCACCGACCCACGCGACCTGCTCTAGAGCCAGCTAAAGACCATGGAACCTTTCACCACGCTCACCTCGCGCACCGTCGTCATGCCGGCGGCGAACATCGACACCGACCAGATCATCCCGGCGCGCTTCCTGACCACGACCACGCGTCAGGGCCTGGGGGCGCAGCTGTTCACCGACTGGCGCTACGACGCCGCGGGCGCGGCGCGACCGGAGTTCGTGCTCAACCGCCCGGAATCAGCGGGCTGCCAGGTGCTGGTCGCCGGTCGTAACTTCGGCTGCGGCTCCTCGCGCGAGCACGCCCCCTGGGCACTCCTGGACCACGGCTTCCGCGCCGTGATCAGCACCGAGCTCGCCGATATCTTCCGCGGCAACGCGCTCAAGAACGGCCTGCTGCCGGTCATCGTCGATGAGGCCACCAGTGGCTGGCTGATGGGCAACCCCGGCGCTCAGGTGCGACTGGATGTCGCCGCGGGCACCCTCACCCTGTCGACCGGCATTCACGTGAGCTTCCCGCTCGAGGCTTTCGCGCGGCACTGCCTGCTGCGGGGTGTGGACGAGCTGGGACATCTACTGGACCGGCGGGCCGCCATCGACGCTTTCGAGCAGCGCTCATGAAGGCTGCGATCACGGTGCTGCCCGGTGATGGCATCGGGCCGGAAGTCATTGTCCAGGCAAGCGCGTGTCTGCATGGCATCGCCGAGCGCTTTCACCACGAGTTCACCCTGACCGAGTTTCCCTTCGGCGGCGCCGCGATCGACTCACACGCGGATCCCCTGCCGGATAGCACGCTCAAGGCCTGCCGGGAGGCGGACGCGATCCTGCTGGGCGCCGTCGGGGGTCCTAAGTGGTCAGTCTCCCAGGCGCCGGTGCGTCCGGAGCAGGGACTGCTGCGCCTGCGGCGCGAGCTCGGCGCTTTCGCCAACCTGCGCCCCGTCGCGGTGCATCCGGCGCTTGTGGACGCCTCGACGCTCAAGCGCGAGGTGATCGAGGGCGTGGACCTGGTATTCGTGCGCGAGCTCACCGGTGGCATCTATTTCGGCGAGAAGCGCCGCGATGCGCGCAGCGCATCGGACCTGTGCACCTACACCGTCGCGGAAGTCGAGCGCATCGTGCGCGTCGCCGCGCAGCTGGCCCGGACGCGCCGTCGCCACCTCACCTCGATCGACAAGTCCAACGTGCTGGAGACCTCACGCCTGTGGCGCGAGGTGACCGAGCGGGTCATGGCCCAGGAGTTCCCCGACATCACCCTCGAGCACATGCTGGTGGATTCCGCGGCGATGCACCTGCTCCGGCGACCGCGGGATTTCGACGTGCTGGTGACCGAGAACATGTTCGGCGACATCCTCACCGATGAGGCGGCGATGCTCGCAGGTTCGCTGGGTCTTTTGCCCTCGGCCTCCCTCGGACATGGCCGGCACGGGATCTACGAGCCGGTCCATGGCTCCGCCCCCGACATCGCCGGCCGGGGCATCGCCAACCCGTATGGGGCGATCCTGAGCGCCGCCATGCTGCTGCGGCATTCGCTGAAACTGGAGGCCGAAGCCACAGCCCTCGAGGCCGCGGTCCACGCGGCCTTCGAGGCCGGCGTGCGCACGGCCGACATGAGCTGCGCCGGCAAATCCGCGGCGACGACCGCCGCGGCCGGCGCCGCGGTTCTCAGCACCCTGCGGCGGCGCGGATAGGCGCGGCCGCGGCGAGCGAACGGCTCACCCGCGCAAGGCCGAGCGCCAGGTCCTCCCGCAGGTCCGCCAGTCCCTCGATCCCGACCGACAGGCGGATCAGCCCGTCGGTCAGTCCGGCGCGCCGCCGCGCCGCGGGATCCATGGCCGCGTGAGTCATGGTGGCCGGATGCGCGACCAGGCTCTCCACTCCCCCCAAGGACTCGGCGAGCGAGAAGCATTCCAGGCCGTGCACGAACTCGCGCACCGCCTCGTGCCCGCCCTCGAGCTCGAGCGTGATGACAGCACCAAAGCCCTTCTGCTGGCGCTTGGCCAGCTCGTGCCCCGGATGACCCGGCAGGCCCGGGTACCACACCTTGCGCACCGGTGCGCAGGTGCTCAGCCACTCCGCCAGCGCCTGGGCGTTGCGGCCGTGTTGCTCGAGGCGGGCGTGCAGCGTGCGGATGCCGCGCAGGGTGAGGAAGCTGTCGAAAGGCGCGCCGGTGAGACCTAAGCAGTTCGCCCACCACACCAGCTGCTGATGCAACGCCGGGTCGCGGGCGATCACCGCTCCGCCGACCACGTCGGAGTGGCCGTTCAGGTACTTGGTGGTCGAGTGCACGACGAGGTCCGCCCCGAGCGTCAGGGGCAGCTGCCAGGCGGGCGAGAGGAAGGTGTTGTCCACCACGGTGATGGCGCCCGTGGCGCGACCCAGGGCCGCGCACGCGGCGATGTCGGTGATGCGCAGCAGCGGGTTGCTCGGGGTCTCGATCCACAGCAGGTCCGTCTTCGTCGACAGCGCCGCGCGCAACGCGGCCTCGTCGCCGAAGTCCACGAATTCCACCTCGCGTTCGCCCCGGCGTCGCCAGGCATCGAACAGGCGGTACGTGCCCCCGTAGCAGTCGTGCGGGGCGATGATCCTGCCGCCCGCGGGGATGAGGTAGCCGGTGACCGTGACCGCGGCCATGCCGCTGGCGGTGACGACCGCGCCGGCGCCCTGCTCCAGGTCGGCGAGCGCATCCGCGAGCAGGTCGCGCGTCGGGTTCCCCGAGCGGGTGTAGTCGTACTTGCGCTTCTCGCCGAATCCCTTGAAGGCGAACGTCGAGGTGAGGTGCAGCGGCGGGACGACGCACCCGGTGGGATCGTCGCACTCGATTCCGGCACGCACCGCGCGCGTGGTCTCGGTGAGGGGGGTGTGCGCGGGGAACGGCGGCACCAGCCGACTCGGAGGCTTACTCACGGCACACCCCGCGATTGACGGAGACGCAGGCGGCCTGGCGGGAAACTTCTGGGGAACACATCGCGACGATCTCCACTCATGGCTGGCACGGTCTCACCGTTAGTCCTGAGGGAGCGCACCCACCGCAAGGGGATCCTTGGGCGGATATGTCGCGTCCATCCTCCCCGTGAAATTCCGGAAAGGCCACGCAGACCGCTCATCTGTCGATACCCGCAGGGCGGTATCGCAGGACGTAGCACCTTTCCAGGGTGGTTGATCCTGGCGGTTGCCCCGGCGTCTTTGGGCCTTATCCCTCAGCCGGTCTCGATGAGTGAGAAAGGAGTCTAGGGGGCACTCGCCCCTGGCGCAAGTTCACGAGCGTCCGGGCAGCGCGAGCCGCCGCCGCTTTTACGACCGTTGTGACCCCGGCGGGCTGTCAGTGCGTCGTGGCGCCGGCGGCCCGGCGGTCGGCATCGGCGGCTTCACCATTCCTGCCCCGGGCACGCAGGGAATCGGCGACCAGATGCCAGCCCTGGGACTGGGCGGACGGGTCGCCGGTGGCCAGCGCCAGGGCCTTGCGGCCCATGGCCTCAGCCTGCGCCGGGTTGTTCTCCCCCAGGCGCACGCGGCCGAGCTCAATCCACAGGAGCGGATTGTCGGGCTCGATCCGCTGCGCGCGCTCGAGCGTCGCCGCGGCGCCACCGTAGTCACCCCCTGCGGACTGCTGGTGGGCCTGCGTCACCAGCGCCTGGGAGGCCGCGCTCAGGCGAAACTGCTTCGGCGCGGGCGTGTACGGCTTCTCCGCCGGTGCCGCGACGGGGGCGGTGCCGTCGGGCGGCGCGGGCGTGCCGTCGGGAAATGCCGGCGGGCCCTGGGTCAGCGCGCAGGCGCTCAAGATAAGCGCCGCACACAGGGTGAGCGCGGGAAGGCGGTGACGCATGCCACCATGATATCGCGAGCCACCGTCCCCCGCGCGGTACACCGGGGCTTCAGCGCGGGTTTACCGCGTCAGGGAAAAACACAGCCAGGCTTCGCCCGGATCTCGGTCCCCGCGGGCACGGCGATCGAGACGAGGTCGTCCGCGCAACCCGGCTGCGCGCGCAGCCCCGTGGCGAACTCGATCCGCGCCTCG